>SKLV01000158.1 GCA_007121385.1 Bdellovibrionales bacterium | reverse complement strand
CAAGTGAAATAAAAACACAGGAGGATATTTATGACACAAGCCACTCGACTCAACAAAAGATGGATCTTTGCATCGGCCAGCCTATTGGTTCTGAGTTGGGCCAGCTCTTCTTTTGCTACCACAGACAGTAGTGGCACCGGACAACTTGTCCTGTCTTTGGCTGTAGTTGGAAACAGCCAGACAAAGCAACTTGCTGAAGACAACCTGAGGGATGAGCTAAACTTTGGAGGCGCGGCTTTTGTTGAATTTCTGATGGGAGATCACTTTGGAGTGGAGACCGGAGCCATGCTTGTTCAAAGACAATACGATGTGGCCTCTGGCCCCCTTAGGTTGGTTCAGGAGACTCAGCGACTGCACATCCCCGTTCTTGCCAGATATTGGGTGGCCGACTATTTTTCAGCTGCTGCCGGGCCCTACGCCTCGGTCCGAGTTGGTGGAACCAGAAGTGCTGCACAGGTTGGCGAGGCCGAAGCGGCTCTGGAGACTTCGGCCAGCAGGGATCTGGAATTAGGCTTTGATATTTCAGTCCTGTTTAACCTGGGAATTGCCAATAAAACGGGCCTGTTTGCCGAAGGCCGCTATTCTCTTCCATTTCAAACTAAGGGCGGCGAGAAGGCCAGCGAAGTTTATGCCCTCATGGGAGTGAAACTTCACCTGCATTGAGAGATCAGGAGTTTTTAGACCCTTTTGAGAATAACAGTTTTTAGCTTCTCCCAGATTGCATTTTAGATGGCTATACAAAAATCTACCAATTGGGAGGAGCGCGCAGTGGCTCATAAGGCAGTTGTGTTTTGATGATTATTTTTCTCACTCCCCCCTTCTGAGAGGAATGGGGGTGTAAAACTGGTCGTACTTCCCCATATAACTCACTTGATGACCACTCAAGCTGTGAAGAGCTAGATCATCCAAATAATTTTCTGAAAGATCGACATATTTGAGTTGTGGCAACTGCCCCAGGGGACTCGCATCTGAGATCAAGTTGTCCGAAAGCCTGAGTCTCTGCAGAGAAACTAAAGAGGTCACAGGGCCTAGATCGTGAATGAGACGGCCCGAGAGATCCAACTCAGTGAGGCTTTCTCTAGTCTGCCCTGTCTGCCTTAGAATTTCTTCAATGACACTTTCTGTATGAGCCTGATCAAATTGATGGCGGCAAAGAGGATCTTCTACAAACTGCGAATTGACAACTCCATCAATCCAACAACGAGCATGATAAATCCGAGCATAAATATTGGAGGAGCTCTTTCCCCCACAGGGACCAATAATCCGACTGGCCACCCCCAGCTGAACCAGACTCCCCTCTGAATCCAGACCAAACAGAGGCCCCCCACTATCGCCCACACAAGCACTTTTAAAAGGCCGCTTAAGAAGCACCTCAGTGGAAGAAATTTGCTGAGCCGAAAGATCAAGCCACCTAAGAGTTCCCAGCTGAGTTGTGCTTGGACTTCTCTCCTGTCGTCCAAATCCGGCAATTTTCAGAATTCGTCCGGGAGCCAGTCCTTGTCTCTCCAAGCCCTCATTGGCTGCCAAATTCACCACAGGGACTCCATGCAAAGGACTCTCTAGCTCCACAACGGCTAGGTCAAAGCGCCCCCGAAAATCCAAATCCAGAGGATGAACTCGGTAATGGGGATGAATGTGATAATCCCTTACCGCTGTGCCCTTTTGAAAAGTCTTTTCCTGGGACCCTCTATTTTTGTGCACAAGCAGATCTTCAATCACCCTCTCTCTGTCAAAATGATTGGGATAAAGGGCTGAAGGAATACAGTGAGCGGCCGTCAAAACAAAACGCGGAGCCAACAAAGTCCCACTGCAGTGAGGCTGACCACGAAAAGAGAGAGCAAGTACCACCCGGTTGATCGGGCTATCTGGCTCGGACTCAAAGCCCCCGACAATAGAAAGCTCGTGGCCCAGTGGGTCTGTGAGTTCTGTGTCTTGAACCCCAGAACAGGCCACCAACAGGGCCGCTGTGGCCATCACAAAAAAGAACAATCCCCACTTCACCCTCTCTTCTCCCCCTGCCTACGACTTTAGATATTGGACCAACTCACGAATACACCCCTTACCCCCCGGGGTTTTAAGCTCCTGGTGAACAATGCCTTTAATCTCTTCCACAGCGTCACTGGGGCAAAAAGAGTAGCCGGCCCTTTTTAAGCATTCCAAGTCTGGAGTGTCATCGCCAATGTAGGCCACATTCTCCCAGGCCAAGTCCTCCTGCCGCAAAATGCTCTCCACAGCGGCGACCTTGTCAGCCACATTGGCAAAAACATAGTCCAAGCCTAAGTGACGGGCCCGAGACTCAAGAACATCTTGACCAGGCCCCGCACTGACAAAGGCGATCTTAAGCCCCATGGCTTTGGCCTCCTTAAAGCCCAAGCCATCGCGGTAGTGAAAGACCTTCATCACATTGCCTTCAGCCGTCCAGAACAGATGTCCATCGGTTAAGACTCCATCCACATCAGATATCAAAAGGCGGATTTTTTCTTTGGCTTGTGGCCCCATGATCAACCTCTTCCGTCACGTCTTCAATAGAGCTCTTTGCCCACGGCTTGGGCCACAGCCTGACACTGCCTATAGAGCTTTTCAAAGACCTCATGGCTGAGAGCCTGAGCCGCATCGGACTTGGCCTCGGCCGGATTGGGATGGACCTCCACCAAAAGAGCGGCCGGGCCAATGGCCGCTCCGGCCAAAGCCAGTTGCGGAACCAGACTGGCGATGCCCACAGCATGGCTGGGGTCGATGACGATGGGCAAGTGGCTCATCTCTCGGCAGCGCACCGCTCCCCCAATGTCCATGCTAAATCGAGTCTCTGACTCAAAGTCCCGAGTGCCGCGAAAACACAGAGCCACTCTCTCGTTGCCCCCTTGCAAAATAAAGTCGGCCGCCAACAAGAGCTCCTTTAAGGTGGAGCCGAATCCCCGCTTCAACAAAATAGGCTTTCTTAAGTCCCCACAGCCGCGCAAAATATCGTGGTCATACATGGCCTTAGCTCCAATTTGAATCACATCGGCCACCTCGGCCACTGCAGCCACATGTCCACCACTGCGAACTTCGGTGAAAATAGTAAAGCCAAACTGGCGGCGCACTTCATCCAGGAGCCTTAAACCCTCTTCTCCCAAGCCCTGAAACTTCCACGGCGTGGTGCGAGGCTTAAAGGCACCCGCGCGAAAGGCCCTAATTCCCAGACCGGCCAAAAATTCTGCCGACCTCATAATCTGATCATAGGATTCCACGGCACAGGGGCCGGCCACCATCAGGGTCTTATCTGGACTCAAAGCCAACTGGGGGGAGAGATCAAAATAGGTGTCTTCTGGCTTAAATTTTCGCGAGGACAATTTAAAGTCCTGATCCAAAGACTTCACTGTGGCTGGCTCCACCACCGGATAGGTCTCTAAGGGATCTGGCGAAAACAGCCAACGCCGCCCATAGAGCTCCACACTCTGACTGCGCCCCTCGGGCAGGGCCGCCTGGGCCTCGTCGGCGCTTAAATTATCTTTGATCTTGGCTATAAACATACCTCTCTCCTACCTACATCTAATCACTCGATCGGAACTCGTGGAGCCGACGATTTTGTTGGATCGATCTAAAACTGGAATTAAAGACAAATAGTGGGGAATGGAAGTGACCATTTGCAAAACTTCCCTCTGGTCCATATCCACATAGAGACACCTGGGGTTTTTGTTATAAAACTCCTCGACCTTCATTTGGAAAATCCCTTCGCGGTACTGACTGATCATATGGCGAAGGTCTCCATTGGTGATGATGCCCAAAAGTCTCTCCGTCTCATCGGTGACCATGGCCCCACCCAATTTGTAAAAATCGATGGTTTCGATCAAGCCCTGAAAGTCCGTATCCAAAAAGACCTTGGGCGAGCGCGCCGCTGGAATTAAAATCTTCTTAAAAAAGTGTCGACTCTCTCGCCCCACCAGCTTGGCCAGCTCGGCTTTCATGGGTTGAGTGTTGATCAGGGAAGAGCCCGAGACCGCAATGTCGACCTTGAGCTCCAAAAGCTTTTTTGAGATCTCCTCATTGACTCCCCCATCCACCTCTATGGGCATCTGCGGGTAGTTTTTCTTGACCGATTGAATGACCTCGTAGGCCGACTCCTGAAATTTCATCCCCGAAACCCCAGGGACAGTGGCCATCACCAGAGCATAGTCAAATTGATCCAGCCTGGAGATGTACTGCTCAAAGCCCTCTTTGGCCTGAATGGCCAAACCCACCCGCATATTGTACTTCTCCACATAGGACTCACTCAGCAGATCCTCGGACAGCAGCTCCGCCTGAATAGCAATCTGATCAAAACCCAGCTTTTCCAACTGGGGTAAAAACTGCTCCGGCCGCTCGTGAATGAGGTGACCATCAAAGGGCAACCTGGATTTTTTTCTCAGCTGGGAGAGCAGCTCGAAATCTGGGGCCGTATTCACCGGAAAATCAAAGTGAATCATATCGGCGGTGGACTCTTGAATCTCACCAATCAAATCAGCGATATCCCGCGTTTTGTCTGAAAAAATAGATGCAGAAATTAACATAATTGGCCTAAGAGCTTACCCGATCTTGGCCATAAATTGTATGCCCGATTTTAATGCGCCGAGTCCAAAGATCTCGGGGGCTAGGAGGCCGCTCGCTTCAGGGAAACCACCATCCGAGCGCCCTCCTTATAGGTCAGATCTAGGTCCACCGAGCCTTCATGCTCCCGGACGATGGAGTTGACAAGGGCCAGCCCCACTCCTGTGCCTACTCCCTCCTCCTTGGTGGTGAAAAAGGGGTCAAAGACCTTTTCTCTGAGCTCAGGAGGAATGCCCGGCCCCGTGTCGGCCACTGAGACTTCGACTCCCCCTGGCCCTTGAGTGGCTTTCAGAACAATAGCTTTCAGAAAAATAGCCCTCCGCTCCGTCTTCAGTACGGCATCCCGAGCGTTGTTGAGTAGGTTAACAAAGACCTGTTGCAGTCGCCCTGAGTTGCCCTGCACCCAGAGCCCCTCTTCCAGCTCCACCTGAAGGTCGATCCCCTCCTTCTGGTAGATTTCTCGCACCATCTCCACAGTCCCCAGCAATAGAGGCTGCAAATCCAATCTCTTTGTTTCAATGGTGTCCGCTCGGGCAAAGGTTCTCAAGCCCTTCACGATGTGGCTTATTCTCTCCACCGAATTCAAGGTTTTGCTCGTCTTCTGCAAAAACACTTCATCCTCCAAACCCGACTTGGCCATATGCCTTCTCAAAGTTTCCATCTGCCCCTGTATAATGGCCAGGGGGTTGTTGATCTCATGGGCCACACCCGTGGCCAGCTCTCCGATAGAGGCCAATTTTGACTGATGAAAGGAAATCCTCTTCTGAGTCTCCAGATCTCGAGCCAAATTCATCTCATTGATTATTTCGCCCAATCGATCATAAAGAGGTCCGTAGTGCACCCACTCTTCTTGAGGAAAGCATTCCTGTCGAAACCCCAAAGCCAGTATGGCCAGCAGCTTTTTGTTGTAGAGAATCGGAACAGCTCGAAACTCCTTCAGCCCAAAATTTCCCTGCACGAGGATCTCCTGATGAGACTTTGAGACCTCCTTTAATGAGGCCTCTAGCTGGCTATACTCAGGAATTGAGAGCATCTCCTGCACAGAGAGCACTCTCGACTTTCCCTCCGCAGCCTCATCCGAGCTCTCTGCCGCTACAAATTCTATAAGGCTTCCCGCCTCATCCACTTCACCAATGATTCCAAAGTCAGCCTGATAAGAGTCTACCATTCTGTCGAGAAGGCTGGTGTAAAACTGGCTCTTATTTCCAGCGGCCGCGATAAACTGAGCCCGAACATCAGAGATAAGGCCCTCCACCGCCTCCTGTCTCTTTTTCTCAGTGATGTCAAATAAAACTCCAATCAGATCCTCACTGGCAGGGGCCTGTGCCCCCCTCTCCCACACCCACCTCACGGAGCCATTTTTATGCTGTATGCGGTAGGTAAGGTCATAGCCTCTCTGCTCGCGAAGAGCCTCGGCAACCCCATTCTCAACATAACCGGCATCCTCAGGATGGATAATGTCACCAAAAGAAATCTTTCTGTCTTGAACAAAGTCCTCTGCTGGATATCCTGATAAGGCCTCAATATGAGAGCTGACAAAGTTCATGTTCCAACTTTTATTCACCTGACATTCATAGACCACTGCCAGAGAAAAGCGGAAGATCGCATTGAGCTTTTGGCTGAGAGCTTCTTGCTCCATCAGCAAAGCCCTTCTTTCTTCCTCGGATTTCTTTTTCTCAGTGATGTCTTCTACAATGGACCAAATGCCTTTCTGGCCACTGTAGTCCTCCACAACAAATCCTGAAAGCTCCACGGGAACGAGCTGGCCGGACTTGGTCCTGTACTCCTTACGATAGGGGCCATACTCTCCCTTACTCTCCAACTGCTGCAACTGAAGGGCCTCCTCTTTGGCATAGCTCTCCGGGGTGAGGTCCCAGTAAGCGATCTGGCTCAGCTCCTCAATGGAGTATCCGGTGAGTCTTTCAAACTCCCGGTTGCATTCAATAAAGCGGCCTTGCATATCGCAAAAGGCAAAGCCAAAGGGAGCTTTGGAAAAAAATAAATCTAATTTTTCCCGGCTGGCCACGAGCTCAGTTAAGTCCGTGTCTGTCCCGGTAAAGCGAAGGGGCTTGCCATCCTTATCCCACTCGCAAAAGCGGCCTCGACCCATCACGTGAACCCAGCGCCCCTCCCTGTGACGCACACGGTGCAGGCACTCGTAGGAATCCGTCTTTCCCGAGAGATAATTCTGAATGGCCTCATGAGCTCGCGGAAGATCTTCTGGGTGAACTCGAGACTCCCAATCCGACAAGTCCATATTAAGGTCCAAAAGCTCAAGTCCTCGCAATTTGGCCCAAGACTCATTGTAGGTCACTGAATTGTCGGCCAAGTTCCAGTCCCAAATCCCCAGATTCCCCCCCTCGATGGCGAGGTTTAAAACTTCCTTAATGTCCAAAATCTTTTTTTCCAAAAACTTGCGTTCACTGACATCTCGAACAGTGGCATGAAGGTAGGATCTTCCGCCCTCATCTATCCGACTGAGTCTCACAGTGCAGGGAATCTCCCTGCCGGCCTTGGTGCAGTGGATCCACTCAAAGAAGTGGCTTCCAGATGTCATTGCGGCCTGAATCATCCGCTGGGCCTTCTCGGAGGAGGGCAGGCCATCGGGCTGCTGGCTGGGAGAAAGGCTCCATGGACCCAATTCGACAAACTCCTTCTCAGTGGCCACTTCAAATAACTCAAGAGCAGCTGTATTGCAGGAGGAAAACTGCCAGGTGGGAGGATTCAAAGTCATCATGGCGTCTTTAGATTGAGAGAATAGCTGCTTATAGCGGTTCTCACTCTCCCGCAGGGACTCTTCGTATTTTCTTTGCACAGTCACATCTTGAAAGGTCCCGATCACCTTTACCACCTGCCCCTGAGAGTCTTGAACTGGGCGGCCGATGGACCTCACCCACTTTTTTACACCCTTGGCATCATAGAACTCAAAAACATCATCAAAGGGCTGCGTTTTTTGAATACAATCCTCGATCAACTGGGTGAGCTTTGGCCGTTCCCTCGGCGCATAAAAAGATAGGCCGTCGAGCTTGTGCGTGGGCGTCCCCACAGGAATCTGATAGATATGATAGATCTGCTCACTCCACAGGGTCTTACCGGTTGCTACATCCAGCTCCCAGCCTCCCGCCTCAACGATCTTTTGCACATCCAAAAACTGTTGATAAACCTTCTGAGCTTCAGTTTTAAGTGACCTGCTCTCAAGTAGATCGACGACATGTTCTGCCGCCCATCGCAAAATTTCCATTTGCTCTGAGCCCCATGCTTCTTCCCTGAAGTTTGCTACCCCTAAAGTGCCCACCCTGAGGCCCTCAGAGGTCTTGAGAGCTACCTCCTTGAAGGGAACAGCCTTAGAGGCTTCAAGATTTTCAGCCCCTTGGTCCTCAACGCAATATGAGAATTTCACCACTTCATCCTGGGAATGAAAAATCTTGAGAACTGCGTACTCCGCCCCGCAAAGTCGGCAGCTGCGAGACAACAGAGGGTCTAGGTCTTCTCTGGTCAATTTTGAAGTATCATAAAACTTCAATGTAGTGCTCAACGATCTCTTTGATCTGATCATAGGAAAAAGGCTTGTGAATAACGGCCACTCCCCCCTTATTGACAACAATCTCATCGGTGTACTCATTGAAGCCTGTGATCATAATCACTGGAGTCTCGATCTGATTTTGCTCCATCTTTTCAAGCAGCGTCATCCCATCCATTTTGGGCATGCGGATATCACTGATCACACAGGTAAAATCCTGATTTTTTAGGAGCTCTAGAGCTTTTTGGCCATTTTCAGCTTTCACGCACTGACAGTTCAAATCCACAAGCATTTCCTCGAGAACATCTCGAAGATCGCCATCATCCTCAACAATTAAAACTTTCAAATTCTTACTCATATTTAAATTATATTTGATTTAGTGTTCTGATCAATGGTTTACATAAAAAACAAAAAAAACCACTGCCGAGCTAGAGATTGGTCGAGCTTCTTAGGGTTCATAAATTCATTTGAAATTCTCTTCAATCAGATCCAGACATTTCATAGATCCGCTCCAAAGGGCTTCTTTGAAACTGGGACATCAGGCGCAGGAGCATTTCATCGCTGTCTTGAAGCCCCATACCCATTTTCAAAGCTTGAAAAGCGGATGCCTGATCGCCCATTCTCCACTGGGACTCAGCCAGGTAAAAATAGCCAACATAGGATTCGGGAAAGAAATCAATATACTCCAAGGAGATATCCATTAACGACTCAAAATCATTCAATGCCGACAGCCTCACAAAAGGAAGGTGAATCAGGTCTCTATCTATTCCCATCAACTCCTGGGCTGCCAATAAGGGCGACGGATCCAATGGGTCCAGAGCATAGGCCTCAAGCAAAATCTCTTCCTCGACACCCACCACATCAAAACTCAAAAGTCTGTCGAAGACGGCCACGTACTCGTTGGGATCGATCGGCTGGGCAAATTTGACTTCCAGAAGGAGCAGATTCATAAGTTTGCTCTTGAGCCCTAAATAACTTCCAGGGTCACGGGAAACCAGC
This sequence comes from Bdellovibrionales bacterium, assembly GCA_007121385.1. Classification (GTDB taxonomy): domain Bacteria; phylum Bdellovibrionota; class Bdellovibrionia; order Bdellovibrionales; family UBA1609; genus SKYF01. The sequence goes on along the minus strand of SKLV01000158.1, from coordinate 8,279 downwards.
TCTTCAGCCAGTTCAAGATTTCTATTGATCTCCTCAAATGACAATTCCGAGATATAGCGATGACCGGCATAGAGCCGATCCTCCACTTCAGCGAAATTAAGTTCGGCCAAAGGCCTATCTGCATCTGCCATTTGCAGAATCACAAAGTCGCGGACCCTTGGTACCAATTCTAGACAAGGGCCCACCTGCCACCCCTCCAATTCCCCTCGGCCCAAATGACAACCCGTAAGAAACTCCAACACAACCAGGTGCTCCACTTCCTGCAACATGGCCTGAACACAGTCGTCAGAAAAAAGGGGGCGCATATGAAGAAAGTCATTCTCCAATAAAAAGACCTCTTGAGTCGCCCAGCGGGACCAGTCCACAATGCAGCGAGACAGAAGCTCCTGTTCGCCGAACAAAGAACCGGGTTCAGGTTCTGCAATTGGAGCCGGGGGGCGGAGCTGTGACCGCACAGGTTCTTGAGCCTCTAGGGGCACAAGCTCCCTCTTTCTTTCGACGATCTTGGCTGGTCTCAACTCCTCAGGAAAGGCCCCTTCCCGCTGAAAAGTCACTTCTTGGCCCAGCCAAAAGCCCAAGCCCAGTGCTAAAATCACGGCAAGTATCACCTGAAAAAAGGGATCACTAAAATAATTTCGAATCCTATCCATCATGTGGATCTAGTCCTCATATACTAAAGTCCTTAAAAAGTTGATTGGCGATGAGGTTGGGGATTTTTCTTGAGGCCGCTAAAAAAAATAGTTCCTCCTGCACTCCACTCAAAGAGCCAATCTCAAAGAGCTTGACTCATAAGCAGTGCCCAACCTAGCACAAGGCCATAAGGGCCGCGAGCGGTTTATCGTTAAAAACAATGAATTATTTAACATATATCTATTTGAGCGATTCAATTTTTCTTGAGATATTGCAGTCACACTAACACTTACAGGAGAACATCCATGAGACTGATAAACTTCGTTGCGACTCCCCTTTTGACCCTTTTCCTTGTCTGGAGCCCAGCCCATGCAGCGCCTGCTCCCACGGCTCCCTCAGAGCCGGTCTTCAACAACAATATCACTCTCGAGGAAGTTCATGCGGCGCAACAGGCCTGGGGCGAAGCTCTGCTCAATATCAGCAAGACCAACCGCAATTCCAATCAGAGGAGAGCTCGGGCCGTTGCCGAAAGAGTCATCGACAGCGCCTACGGCTATAACCTGGGTCCCGTACTCTTTAAGCCCACACTCGCCCATGGAGAACAAACTTTTAGGACCACTCGGGAAGGCGCTCTGGCTTACTTTGTTGGCGGGAACAGAAACTTTCCCAATGACTCGGGCTTTGCTCTTAAACCCTGGGAGAAGTTTGCCTACGAAAATGCCGCTGTCTTTATCAATGGCAACCTGGCCATGACCACAGGAAATGTGATGCTGACTGACACCGAAGGCAATGTGACCACAGTGGACAAAACCTGGGGTTTTAAGAAGGATGAAAAGGGACAGGTTCGCATTGTCCTGCACCACTCCTCTTTGCCCTTTAGCCCCTAATTGCCCTTGACAGACGGGGTAAAATGCGGTTTAATGTGGCGCGTCAATAAAGAGCTGGGAGGCCCTAATGCATTTTAAAAAAGGTTTCAATTTCAGATACTTAGCCTTGATCACCGCATCCTTTAGCCTTCTGGCCTTTGCTCAAGTTTCCCTCGCTGAGGACCTTATCATTTCAGAGCCCTCAAGTACCTCTTACGTGGACCTGGCTGATGAGAGCCTTGCTCTCGCCTTTGCCGTTGGTCTCAATCGCTTAAAAAGGGATGAGCGCTGTCGAGACTATGATTCCCTGGTTGTTGTGCCGGCTCTGGGAGAAGATGGGCATATTTTGACAGTCGGAGGAGTGGGAGAAGGTCATATCTGCTGGGTTTCTACAGGCTATAGATTTTCGGCAGGAAAATCATCACCTCTGGATAGTGACTTTGAACTTGGCTTTGAACTGCTGTGGATCTCGCCAATAAGTATTGAGAGCCAAAAGCCAACAGCTCCTGGCAGCTTTTACCCCTCAAAAAATTCAATATTTGATCGGCTGATGATGTGATTATTTGGGCCTGCGCCCCCGCACATAGAGACTATTTCCTCTTTCCTCGGCCATTTCCAACTCAAAGCCCGCACATTCACAGAGATCAATAAACTGATGTCGCATAAAGGGGTTTCTCAAGATCCCTTTTTTTTGCCCAAATCGATTGACTCTTTCCGCAACTGCTCGCTGAAGAAAATTCCCCTGGGGGAACAAGAGGGCATTGACGGCCAGACGCCCCCCAGGTTTCAGAACCCGAAAGGCCTCCTTCAGGCAGAGTTCTGGATGGGGAATGGAGTGAATGGAGTTGACAATGTGGACCGTATCAAAGCTCTTGGCATCTAGATCTAACTGAGTGGCGTCCATAATCTCTAGGCTGACATTGGCAAAGCCGGAGAGCTTCTTGCGGGCAGATCCAATCATCTCTGAAGAGTTATCCACACCTAAAATCTCCACTTCTTCCAGTCTAAGGGCCCTCCTCAGCAACATAAAAAAGTAGAAGAGGCTCCCAGAGCCAATGGCAATCTCTAAATGGCGAGCCCCCATATGGGGGACAAAAAAATAGGCCTGACGGAACACATTGTCTCGATAGGAGCTACGGAGAATCATCAAGCCCCGCACATCATACCAAAGGGGGTGGTCGCTGTAAGGCTCTCGGCCTTTGATCTCTTCCATATAAAAAACTATAGAACAAAAAAATAGAGGGGACAAAAAACAACTAGAAATTGAACCCAATCAACGGTCTAGACTGCTCTTAGAGTCCAGGCTGCCTTCACTTGGGATTGTTCTCATCCGGCGAGTAGAAGTTTGTCACAAAAACTCGCAGTTCCTCAAATGGCCCCTGGTCTCCATCAACGATGGCAGAGATCTCGTTGTGACATTTGAGCAGCACCCCCAGGATCTTCTGTACGGACTCCTGGGACAACGGAGCCACCCGCAAAGAGAACAGGCTAGGCCCCTGGCCCTTGGGCTCTGCAGGCAGAAAGCGATTCAGACTGTGCTGGTTCCAGTAGCGAGCCAGCGAGCAGATCTCACTCCTAGAAAGCCCCTGCATATTGATAATTGGGCGCAAAACCCTAAAGTGGCTGCCATCCCACCTGATGTTTTCAGCTCTCTCCAAAAAGGGCAGTGTCTGCTCAATAAGATCTACAGGGAGCCCGGAAAGCTCTGCTATCACTTGAGTGGAGTGAGGCTGCCTCAGGTAGGCTTCAAGCCGAAGGGCTCCTTCAATAAGTGCTGCATAGGGGAAGGCCACCTCAAGGGACTGAGTGTTTTTGGCATCCAGCCCGAGCCCAACCGCACTGGGCAAAAGCTCCAACCTCACGACTCTCGACAGCCAAGCAAAAAAGCTCTGCTGTGTGCTCGAGTGAAGGATCTGTAAAATGGCCTGAAAAGGTGGCTCAGCTCTGCGATAGATCCAGCGCTCAAAACTCTCAAAGGGAAGTCCTGTCCTCAGGCACACCTCTCGATAGGAGTAGGGTCCGACCACATACTGAGAGAGTTCACGCACGAGTTGAGCACCCTGACTGAGGTCCCTTGATCTAAAGCCCAACACTTCAAAAAAAAGATCCCCTAAAGGGATTTTCTTCAGCTCGCAAACTCGAACAAAATCGATCCACTTAAGGCTCACCTTGCCCCTCTCCCACCGAGACCACTGATTGTAGGAGTAGCCCAGCTCTCTACTCAAAGATAGGGCATCGGACTGGCCTCTGAGCGCCACAAGCAGCTCTCGCTCCAAGCATGATAACACCAGCACAGTGGAGGACGCCTTTTCGTTCTTAACTTCGCTTGCGGATAAGCTTTCCATGAGAGGGATCAAACCACACCACCCAGACAGCGGCAAGTCCCCTCTGGTTTGGAACTGATTCAAGGACTGAGCTGAAGCCCCTCAGGCAGCACTGACGCCAGAGAGCTAAGAGTGGCCTTTATCTGCCCCGCTCCCGGCAAAGCCATATGATCGGGGTGCCACACATACATTAAACTGCCCCTCTGGAGCCTGTGAACAACGGACTCAACAAGGGGCATCTCCACAGCTGGACAGCCCCAGCTGCGACCCAAGGGCTCTCGATCGGGGTCCACATACCAGGCCCCATGAACCACGATGGCTCTTTGTCTGGCCCGACTATTTCGAGGGTCAAGTCCATCCAGACGCATGGACAAGCCGTACTTGCCGTAATAGGGCTCCGCCGTCAGATAAAAACCCACTGAGCTCATTCGCGAACCTGAGATATTGGAAAATCTCTGAGCATAGCCACTGTGCCCAGGGTCAGATCCCACCCCATGGGCCGTCAACAGCGCCTCGACTTCACCGGAGTTGAGATCGATAATGAACTTTCGAGGCTCCGTGGAGACGCGGGAGAAGTCTATCACCGTCAAGTAGTCTTGGTTGATGATCCTGTTGTGATGTTGATCAAAGTAGTCCATGGCCTCTAGCAGTGGCTGCTCGGGCACTCCTTGCGCCATCACCAAATCCACAAGGCGAATCTCAAGCTGCTGATCCGAGCTGTCCCGATGAGGCTGCCTCTCCGGTTCCTCAAGGATCACTTTGCGCTCCTTGAGGCTGTCTGGCACAGGGTCCGCACAACCGCCGATCAGGAGTGCTGCCAAAAATAAGACCCCACTCAGGCCCAAACTCTGAGACTTAGGTAGCAGTTTTTCTCTTGTCATAACTCTTAGACTATCGAGCCTTTGGGGCTCCCCCAAGAGTGCCTGCGGATAAACTGGACCAAGGTCTTTGTCGATTTTTTTGCCTGCTATGAGCTAGGACATAGTTGCAAAAAAGCTGATGAAGTAAGATAAGAAAAAGAGGTGACCTATGGCTCTAAAGAAAATATTAACTAAGCTGTTTTTTGGCCTTTCTGTGGGAGGAGCTTCCACCTTAAGCTCGGTCGCATTTGCGGATTTGACCGACAAAAAGCCTGGAGATGTGATTTTTATCGATGTGCGCACCCCCTCAGAGTTTCAACAGGGACACATCCCAGGCTCTCTCAATATCGATCTCTATGACTCGAGCTTCTTAAAGCGGCTGGGTGGGCTGGACAGAGAAAAGACCTACAAACTCTACTGCCGCAGCGGAGCTCGCTCGGGTCAAGCTCTAAGCATCATGAGAACCCTGGGCTTTCTCAGAGCTGAAAATATCGGCGGCTTTAGACAGGCCTCGCGCTATGCCAGCCAACTCTTCGAGGCCCTGCCCCAGCTGAGAGCGGAATAAACGGGCTGAGGAACACTATTTAAGATGGCTTTCACAACTTGGGGCCTGAGGCTTTCCCCAAGCCAGGGGCAGCTTAAAGCGATAGGTGACCACCTCAAAGCTGGCTGCTGTAGATACCACGGGGGGAACACTGAGCCCAAGGGCCAGCCCACCTCCAAAGATGCGTTCATTGCGCAGGAGAACAGGGCCACCAGGAATATAGTAAGTTTGAATCCTCTCAAAAAAGCGCCCTTGACGGGAGCCCAGCTCAGGACTGCCCGCGACTGCCATCCTCCCATTTAGGGTGGCCAGAAGGGTCGGCAAAAAGGCCTTTCGAACCAATTCAAAATCCAGATAAAAACTCTTTAGGCAAAGTCGACCACCGCGACTCAGCTCCACTGCAAACTCACAGCCGGCAGCAAGACCCCCTCCCAAGGCAAAGCCTGAAACACTGTACTGGCCAAGCTGGATCTGAGGAGTTCCTGCCGCCGTCTCAAAGCCCAGGCCTGTGTAAAGTTCCATGTCCTTGGAGTGAGCAAGACTGAGAATGTTCTGTTGAAGAAACAGCCCGTCGATCTTCTGCAACAGGGCTTCAATAAATTGATGACTTCGGCTTCTGGAACCTGCGCCCTCAAGCGACCTCTGGCCCGCAGAGCCCAGAAAGCGAGACAGAAAACTCATCTTCGCTGTGAGCTTTGGCCTCTCCTCAAAAAAGTGAGCCACCGCTGTGAGAATCTGCCGACGCTTGAGTTGAAAGGCCTGTCTGTCCATCACCGAAAGGCTTAAGAATACATCCATGGTCTCGGCACTGGGAGCGTGAAGGGCGTAAGACCACTCTGAGTCCAGCTGAATTTCCAGCTTTTCCACATGATCAAAATGAGCCCAACCTCCAAGGTCTCCAAAGCCTCCGGACTCGGCGAGGGCCACCAATGAAGTCCCTACCGCAAGCAGGACCCCAAAAAACAGGCTCAATGTTGTTGAAAAGCTAGATAATCGAATCGACAAACTCCTGGGACTCAAAGGGCCTCAGGTCGGCAATGCTCTCACCCACTCCGATATAGTGAATGGGCAAAGCCAGCTCCGCCGCAAGACCTAGAGCCACTCCCCCTTTGGCCGTGCCATCGAGCTTGGTCAGAATGACTCCCGTCACCTGAAGGGCCTCATGGAAGGCCTTGGCCTGCACCAGAGCATTTTGCCCTGAATTGGCATCTAGCACCAACAACAACTGGTGAGGGCCCTCAGGTATCACCTTCTGCATCACTCGCTTCATTTTTTTAAGCTCTTCCATCAAGTTGGCCTGAGTGTGCAACCGACCTGCCGTATCCACTAAAACCACATCATACTTTTGGGATTTGGCCATCTGCACTCCATCAAAGATCACCGCTGAGGGATCTTTGACCTGGGGTGGAGAGAAGATCTCCACCTTGGCCCTCTCACTCCACACCTTGAGTTGGCTGTCGGCGGCGGCCCGAAAGGTGTCTCCGGCAACCACCATCACCCTGAGCCCCTGATGAGCCAGTTGACTGGCCATTTTTCCGATGGTTGTGGTCTTGCCCGCTCCATTGACTCCAACGACCATCCACAGCTGAGGTCGAGAGTCACTCTCCTTGACTTGCAGAGGCTGCACTTCCACCTCTGAAAAGATATCCAACATCTCCTGGCGCAGCACTTGGCGAAAGCCCTCCAGTCCTGTGGCCGCTCCGTTTTCAGGGCGAGCCAAGGCACCATCCACTGACTCCATCAGCCTCTCTACTGTGCGAGGCCCCAAGTCACTGGTGTACAGAACCTCCTCAATGGCCTCCCGGTCGTCCTCTGATATTTTGGGGCTAGAGACAAAAATACTGCGAATGCGACCAAAGAAGTTCTCCCTTGTTGCCCCCAGAGCCTCTTGCAGCTGAACGGGCTTTGCCTCAGGCTCAGGGCTTGGCCTCCCCTCATCAGGAGGGGCCTTTAGGGCCTCTGGCGGTGCACTGGGCTCTAATGGCGGTGCACTGGGCTCCTCGTCCTTAAAACCAAAGCGGGCAAAGTAATAGACCAAGGTGGCTGCCAGTCCAAGGACAATCACCAGGGCCATAATTATAAAAATCAAATTTGTGGATACTGTCTCGGTTTCATACATGGTCTAGGGAATAACCATATCCCTCAGTCAACTCAAGTAAGACCTGCAGTCCCTGCAATTAATACTAGGAAGCAGCCACCTTTTCGGCCTCTGCCAAGCTCACACTCACCATCTTGGACACGCCCTTTTCCTCCATGGTCACCCCATAGAGCTTATTGTTCACCTTCATGGTGTACTTGTTGTGGGTCACTACGATCATCTGTGAGCGCTTGGCCATTTCTTTGACCAAGTCATTGAACCTAAAGACGTTGGCATCATCTAGGGGTGCGTCCACCTCATCCAGTAGGCAAAAAGGCGATGGCTTGACCAAAAAGATAGAAAATATCAACGAGACCGCCGTCAGGGCCTTTTCCCCTCCTGACAGAAGGCTGACACTCTGTAGCTTTTTGCCCGGAGGCTTGGCCACAATATCAACCCCCATTTCATCTTTTTCGGGATCTTCAACTAAAATCAGATGAGCCTCTCCCCCGCCAAAGAGCACAGGAAAGACTTTAATAAAGCGCTCATTGACCTGTTCAAAAGTCTCCTTAAAGCGCTTGGAGCAAATGCGATTGATGCGGTCAATCACCTTGCGCAGCTGCTCCTTGGCTTCCGTCAGGTCCTTATACTGCTGACTCAAAAATTCATAGCGGTGAACCAGCTCGTCGTACTCCTGAATGGCCGACAGGTTCACATCCCCAATGCGAGAGAGCTTAGTTTTGAGCTCCTCTACTTCCTTCTCTGTCTGCGCGAAATCACACTCCACATCTTTGTAGCGCTCGGCCACCTCGCTTAGGTTCACCATGTAGCGCTCATTGATTTGATCCAGGAGGTACTGCTCTTTCATCTTGAGCTGCTCCAGCTTTAACTGGGCCTCACTCATGCGCGACTTGTGGTCATTGATGCCATGAAGGGCCTTGGACACCTTGCTCTCAAGCTCCCTGTGCGCTTGCAACT
>SKLV01000126.1 GCA_007121385.1 Bdellovibrionales bacterium | reverse complement strand
CGAAAGCTTTGATGAATCTGGTTTTCAGCCACTCGGTCAAAGACAATTTGATTTCCCTCACCCACCCAAACTGCCGAAGTCACCCCAGGAGCCCACAGCAGCACCTGAGAGTTGGAAGAAAAGTGCTCCTGCCCCTCTTCTCTTTGGCTGAGGCGAATTTGAGACTGAGGCGAGCCCCGACGAGAGGCCACATAAAGCAGCCTCTGAGAATCAGGATGAAGTCGCAAACTCCTCTGCCCCAGACCAGCAAGCCCCAGAGGTTCTGCCGATGTGGATGGGGCGATGACTTTAAGCTGCTGACGAGCTCGATCTTGCAAATTCTGACGGGTTTCACTCCAAAGCTCAGAGTAATCGACCCCGAGACGTCTTTTTAAGGGAGGGCTCGGCCAAAAGGGAACTCTTCGTGCGTAGACTTGATTTAAGTCATCAATGAGAGACTCTCCTCCCCTTTCGATCATCTCTCTCCACAGATAGGAGCCAAAGAGGTAGGGACGAGCCCCATAGGGCCAAAGATCTATGGATGTCTCATTGATCCAAGGTAAACTCTCCCTCTCTAAAAGCTCCTCCTTCACCAGAGCTCTCAGTACGGCCTCGCCCCGTGTGGAGCGCAGACGGCCATGCTGGCTGTAACGAGTCTCTATCTCCACGGCAAGCCCTTCTTGATACCAGCGCGGCAAAAGAGCATTGGGTTGCACCAAGGAGCCAAATAGCCAACTCAAGGGCCGATAAAAGCCACGAACCGGATGCATATTCAAAATATGAGCATACTCGTGAAGCATTAACTCCAAAGCCCAGTCTCCATAGTCCGCAATACTGCTCTGAAACTGAGGCAGGACAGGGTAAACGAGGATCATTGGATAGGGAAAAACTGTGGCTAAACCATTGGCTTCATCCACAATATCGGCCACCACCAAAACCGTACGCCGAGGGGCCTCTGAAAAGTCTCCCACCAGGGTGGCATGAGCCGTCTCCGCCGCTTGGGCAAAAACCCGGGCCACTTCTTCCATTTTCTTTTCAAAAATAACATCAAAGTGAGGGGTGCGCAGCATCCGGGGAGTCCCTCTGGGATCGAGGAGTTGAGCCCAAGCCACTCCTGTTGGCCCCATAAAACTGAGCCAACACCCCACTGCAATCAAAACTGAAGTCAGATTCTTTATTCCCAAGGCCTGCCCCCTCACTGGCATTATGGAGGGGAAGCTGGGGTCCGTCACTTTTTTTTTACATATTCAAAATCTTAAAAAAGAAGGGGGACTGCGAAGACTTTGCTTCAGCGGTGGGTTCTCGCCCCCCATCATCGCCCTGATCCACTTTTGCTGACTCCGCATCCTGAGCCAGAGAGCGAGTGACGCCCTCACCATAGAGAGTGTTATACCAAAAGTAGTTTCTTGAGATAAAAGCCACATACTCCCGGGTTTCACGAAAGGGAAACAGGTCCACCATAAGCATACGATCTTCGGTGGGGTAGCGCCTAAGCCACTCAGTGACTCGGCTGGGCCCGGCATTGTAGGCCGCTAGGGCCAGCTCCACATCTCCATCGTAGCGACGCAGCAGTTGGTTGAGATATTTGGCCCCAATGCGCTTGTTGACTTCGGGGTCATAAAGGGCCTCTAAACTCACCCGTTCAAAGCTTCGCGCCGTCCTCGGCATGAGCTGCATAAGCCCTCGGGCGCCCGCGGGACTCCTGGCCCGAGGCTGAAAAGCGCTTTCCTGCCGAATCAAGGACAAGAGCAAAAAGGCATCCAGACCCCAGCGCTCAACTTCTCCTGACTCCAGCTCAGACTCAAAATAACTGCTGGGATAAAAGAGCCGCATAGAGCTTTCACCGATCAGATACTGGTGGTCACGAAAGAGGGGGGCTAAGTGCCTAAACTTCATCAGATGCTCCCCGTGGGTGCTCAGAAGGGCTGCCACGTAGAGTCGAAAACGAGGTTCAGTGAAAGCCTCGTCATCTAAAATTCGCTGAGACACCTCCACGAGGGCCTCACGAGCCAAGCGGCCTTGCTCAAGGTCATCTAAAAGCTCAACGGCCTCCAGCCAAGCATTTAGACCTCGAGAGTCCTCCTCCTGCGGAAGGCGCATCCAAATTTCGACATCGGCCGAGCGAATAAGACTCTCAATCTCCCCCTCGCGCCATGAGCTGGCTAAGATATTTTGCAAACTGAGAGGGTAGTGAGTCTGCAAGGCCGCATGCGCGCGGTCGATGATTTCTTGCTGATCTTCAAGATCCTTGCGACAACTCAAGAGCCAGTAAAGACCGCGAGTGTGATAGTCCGGCACTTCGCCATGAAAGGCGATCTTGGCCAAGTGAGGAAAAGCCTGAGGGCAGCCACGCACCCAAAGGTTAAACAGAGCTGCCCGATAGCCCGCTCTCACCCCGTTAACTCCGCCGTCACAGTTGGAGGCTTTTTCGTAGAGATTTAAAGCCAGTTCGCGAACCTCAGGGGAGGGCAGAAACTGCTCCAGCTTAGCCGCAAAGGCAAGGCTCAAAAAGGGCTGTTCGCAGTTATCCAACTGGGCGGACCGATCGATAGCTCTCTTCAATGAGCTCAGGTCACGAAAACTCGCCACCCCGCGACGAATTTCTCTCTCTGAAAGGGACTCTAAAGACTCCACCTGCCCCCCCAAAAGCCATCGGCGAACCTGGACAGCAGAGGCCCCTGCTGGAGCCGGAGCTCTCCGGGCCGCTCTTCGGGGTGGAGTTGGTCTCTCTAAACTCCTTTTGTACAAAAAACACCAGGGCGACGCCGAAGTCTCATCGGAACAGTCGACCAGGAACTGTTCTCTCTGCTCCTCAGAAGCCTCCCCCTGACGAAGCTGACTATAGAGAGTGGCTTGAGCCACAAGCTCTTTCCGCTGATCTGGGGCGAGCTGAGCCAAACCCCTCTCCCCCTCATGGATCACTTTGCTCAGGACTCGGGCATAGGGATAAGGGGGAGGTTTGGGCGCCAGACTCTCTTCGCCGGCAGAGCTCAGGCCCTTCTCTTGCCCCTTATCTCCATTGGGCCCCAGGTGAGAACAGGCGGAAACTCCAATCAATAGGCCCAAAAACACTTTAGCCAGCCAAATTTTCAAAGTTCAATCCCCCTCTCGCCCCCACCGCAGAGCCTCCTTTATTTTTACTGAGACCAGCCACAAGCGAAACCGGGGAAGGCAAAAATTAGACCTTTTTATTAATGGCGTCATAGACGACTCCCCGGGGCCTGAACTCGACCTAGACCCCGCCAAAGATCGGGAAGATTCCTTGAATCCCCTGAAAAAAAAACCTACAACGAACTTAAGGAGTAAAGCAGCTTGCCAGAAGCCTCATTTTTGGAGTGGTTCTCCACCTATGCCTACCAGCCCAACCTGGTCTACGCCGCCATCATCTTTATGATGTTTGCCTCAAGCTTTGGCTTGCCCATCCCAGAGGAGGCCACCTTGGTGAGCGTGGGGCTGCTGGCTTTTTTGGCCACTCAGACAGACACCTACCCCCCACCCTACCCTGACGCCCAATCAGTGAATAAATACACTTTGGCGGCTGTCTGCTTTGTAGCTGTCTTTCTGAGTGATCTTGTGGTCTACACCATTGGTCGCGTGGGGGGCTACCGCATCAAAACCTCTCGCCGCCTCAACAGACTCCTCCCCCCCGGGGCCATGCTCAAAGCCGAGGCCTGGGTGATGAAGCATGGGGCTCTGATGGCTGGGGTCTTTCGCTTTACTCCAGGACTCCGCTTTCCCGGACATATGACCTGCGGCATGCTGGGCTTGCCCCTGTGGAAGTTCATCCTTGTGGATGGAACGGCGGCTCTGATCTCGGTACCCACTCAGATCCTACTGATCGCCTACCATGGGGAAATCATCCTCTACTATCTGAAACGCTTCCGGGAAGCTGTTTTTGTACTCTTATTTCTTGTCGTGGCCTATTTTATTTTTAAACGCATCTGGCTTTGGCGACAGAGAAAATCCCGGGTGCAAAATGTTTGATCGCGATAAACTCTGCTCCCACCTTAACACCCTTCTCTTTGTCCTCGGTCCTTCCTCTCTCGCCCTTCTCATTCTACACCTCGGTTTTTTCATCCCCCCCGAGACCCAAGTTTGGACCAACTTTATTATTTGGTGGATTGTCTACATATTTATCGCCCAAGAGCTTTTGCGTTGGACTCTCGTCCCTCGCAGCCTGGAGGGCTTTCGCAGCCATCTCAGAACCCGCTGGTTTCAGAACTTGATCCTACTTGCTCTTATGACCTCCATCATCAGTCCCAACTTTGTGACTTGGCTCCAAAGGGGCTTCCCGGAGGCCTCGGTGGAGGACCTGACCCTCGCCTACTTAGGCCTGAGTCAGACCTTAGTTCTTATTGCACAGGTCATCGGCTCTCTGCGAGAGTCCAACTGGATGGCCCGGGTGGGACTGACCCCAGGGCGCATGATTGCCTTTAGTTTTTTGATTCCCATCAGCCTGGGCACTCTCCTGCTTAAACTGCCTCGAGCCACCACTGAGCCCATCTCCTGGCTGGACGCTCTATTCACCGCCACCAGTGCCGTTTGCATCACCGGCTTGACCGTGGTGGACACCCAGTACAGCTTTACCCCCTTAGGCCATTTTTTGATTGCCATTCTTATGCAGGCTGGGGGACTGGGCATTCTCACTCTCTCCATGGGTTTTGGGGTCTTTTTCTCTGGAGGCCTCGGAGTCAAAGAGCGGATTATGATGTCTGACCTTTTCAGCGAGAAAAAAATGGGAGAAGTCGGCTCACTCCTCTGGCAGATTATGGCCCTCACCTTCACTGTGGAGGCTGTGGGGGCGGTGCTGATTTACCTCTCCATGGGCCATAGCTTTCACGAATTTGACATCGTGGCCTTTTACTGGGCTGTATTCCACTCCATATCCGCTTTTTGCAATGCGGGCTTTTCTCTGATGAGTGATGGTTTAGCTGATCCCTCAACGGCCCCCAATATGTGGCTGGGCTCGGTGATCATGGGCTTAGTCATGATCGGTGGGATTGGTTTTCCCGTTCTCTCCAACCTCTTTGGCTGCCTAGCCACCCGGCGGTCAGGCTGGGGAGGAAAGATTGTTCTCCTTACCCTTCCTACCAAACTGATTTTAACCACCACAGCGGTGATTGTGAGTGTTGGCACCTTGACCGTTTTTATCGCTGAGAGGTCTCACGGATTTGCTGACCTCAGTGGAGGCCGGGCCTTTTACGAAAGCCTTTTTCTGATCTTCACTTCGCGAACCGCTGGATTCAATATTTTCCCAACGGAAAGCCTGGCCTACGGAACCGCTTTTTTTATGATGGTACTGATGTGGATTGGGGGCTCTCCCATGTCGACGGCTGGGGGAATCAAAACTCTCACCATCGCCGTTGCCTTTCTGGCCGTCCGCTCCCGGCTGACTGGAAGGGATCACATTGAGGCTTTTGGTCGCCATATTGAAGACAGCAGTCTCATCAAGGCCTTTGCCATCCTCAGCGCCTCTCTTGTGGTGTTGGTTTTTTCCATAATGACTTTGATTCTGCTTAACCCCCAGCTTCCTCCATTTGACTTGGCCTTTGAGGCGGTCTCCGCTTTTGGAACGGTGGGCTTGAGTCGAGGCGTGACTTCGGAACTGAGTGAGGCCTCCAAGGCCCTTATTGTGGCCCTGATGTACTCAGGCCGGATTGGATTTTTGACTGTGATCAGCGCCCTTTATTTTGGCAGCCAAAAGAGTAACTATCGCCTACTGAGTGAAAGAGTACATATCCCCTAAAAGTTTTTTTTGAGAAGAGGTGATCTATGAGGAGAAAATTTGCCATTCTAGGACTCGGCCACTTTGGTCTCAACTTGTGTCTTCATCTTATGCAGAGAAACTGCGAGGTTCTGGCCATCGATATCGATGAAGAGCGAGTGGAAAAAGTCCGCGATCGGGTGTCCCATGCCATGATTTTAGACACTTCGGACAAAAGGGCGCTTAGTGGATTGGGTTTGGAGGAGATGGACGCTGTTGTGGTGGCCATAGGTGAGAATTTTGAGGCCTCCCTCCTCACCACGGCTCACCTTCAGGAAATGAGCGTAAAGAATATCATTAACCGGGTGATGTCGCCGGTGCACGAGCGCTTGCTCAAACTGATGAAAGTGGACTCATTGATTTTACCTGAGGGAGACGCAGCTTTTCAACTGTCACGCAAGATGACCATGACTGGGGTGGTGGACGGCCTCGAACTCACTAAAGACTATTCTATCATCGAAGTGGGTGTGCCAAAAAAGTTCGTGGGAAAAAAACTCGAAGAGCTCAATCTCCGGAAAAATTATCAGCTCAACCTCATCACGGTCATGCGCCTCTCCGGGGATGGCTCTGAGATGCTCACTCTGGGTGAGCGCCCACAGGTGGAGGTGCTCGGAATTCCCACCAATGATCTTATTTTTGACGAAAAAGACATCTTGGTTCTTTTTGGTCGTGAAAAACATTTAAAGAGCTTTATTGAGGCCTAAGCTCAGAAAAAAAGGGGCCTTTTTCAAGAGCCCCTTTTGAAAACCCCTTTTCACAAAGGGTCCTATAATAATGATCTACTGACAGCTGAATCCTGCATTGGTCAGATTGGTTCTAATTCTGTCTCTGATTTGACTGCAGTGGTTTTGATCTTGGGTGGCCGAAGCAACCACTTCCTTTTGACCAAACTTGGTGTAGTGAACCTCACAGCCTCCACCTTCTTTGCGCTCCACATGAATCACTCGCTTGTCATCCCCAGAAACACACTCCACATGATCTTCACCTGCAGCGGCCGTTTTCTTGGCTTCGGACTTTTTGGACTCCTCTTGAGTGGCCTCTGTTGCGGCCTCCGTTTTTTCAGCTTTGGTCTCAGCTTTGGCCTCAGTGGAATGCTTTCCCTGAGAGGCACAGCCCGATAACATCAACACAGCTCCCAACAGAGCTCCAATGGACACCGCCAGAGCACTCTTCCCCATTTTTTTCACCATGAATCCTCCTCATGTTAGTTTGTGACCCTCTTAGGCTAAACAATTCCTAAGCCAGTGACAATTCCTTATGAGCGAAGATCAGGACTAAGGTTAGGAGGCTCGGTGATGGGAACTCAACTCCTGAAGATGCAGTCGATAGCTTTCTGCAATAAGGACGCAGCGGTCCCGATGCAGTAAGCCGGGGGCTAGATCCAGAGCCAAATCCACCACGCACTCCTCTTCTGCAAAATGGAAATCCAGCTTTTGCTTGAAGAGCAGCACTTGGTCCATCCAATGAAGACCCTCAGGCCAATCCACCTCTCGGCTGTCAAGCAACTCAAGGCCCTGCTCCAACTGATGGTGCTGGTCTGCCAATTCATTGAGTAGACCCACCACCGCAGGAATCCCCATCAGCAGGGGGAAAATCTCCCTCTCTTCAGCACGGGTTTGAGCCTTCAAAGCCTGCGCAAACTCCCTGAACCCAGGAGAAAACTCCTCAACGGCCTGATCAATGAGACTGTTAAGTTGACGTCGCAGCCTCAGATGGTCTGCCTGAAGAACTTGAAATATAGGATCCATAGGTAGTCCCTCCTAAAACCTGAACTTCAGATCAGTCTAAGGCCAGATCGCCAAGTCTTCTTGAGGGGGTTTTGAATTTCCTGTGACCTTTCTGAAACAGTGGCACCTAGGATTTATTACAGACCACTAAGGTCTCACTTTGACCTAGCCCGAATTTCACCTATAGAGAGATTAACTCGCCGAGCTAGAGGCTTATAGGTGGGGTGCGTTTTTGAGTGGGGGTCTCCTTTGAAGGATAAAATTTTTGTAAAAGCTGTCCTTATTTTAGGAGCTTGGATCGCCCTTTTGCTTTCTCAGACAGCCGTGACGTCATCCGTCAAAAACTCCAAACCCCTTCCCCTCTCGCCCTGCCAAGAAAACCTTATGTTACTCAAGGCTGAGAACACCCAAGGGTCCTTTGGCGGAGCTCCGCGACCACTTCAACTTATAGGACCCCCAATTGACCCCCAATTGGTCTGGCAAGACCTTGGCCGCAGCCAAGTTCTCTTTGAGCTCTCCCCCGAACATCCAGGCAGGGGATTTAAAATTTTCTGGGCAAGGGGAAGTGAGATCCCCCATGCCCTCAAAGAAATTGGTCGCCTAAGAGAGATCACCTTCCGCCAAGTGGGCGAAGGCTCAGGCCAAGCCTATGACAACGATCACTTTGACCTCCACTATATGCACTTGGTGGCTTGGGATAAGGCCAAAGGCCAAATTGCCGGGGCTTATCGCCTAGGACTGGTGAAAGACATCTTGGAGCAAGAGGGAACTCAGGGCCTATATTCGGCCCAACTTTTTGACTATGAATCTCTGCTCACCCCCGACTTTGTCCATGGAGCTATAGAGTTTGGTCGCTCTTTTGTTCTGGCCGAGTACCAAAGGCGGTCCGTCGCACTCTTTGCCCTTTGGCGCGGCATAGGCTCACTATTAGTGCAGAGCCCTCACTATAAGTACCTGATGGGCCCTGTCAGTATTAGTGGAACCTTCAAGGACCAGTCCATTGCCAGTATGCTGGAATTTTTTAGCCTCCACTTTTCCCACCCCTTGGCCCATGAGGTGAGGGCCGCTCAGCCCTTTCACCCCTCTCGTCCCCTCAGCACTCAAGTCCGCGGTCGGCTGGCTGCGGCCCAAGGGGACTTTAAAGTTCTGGATCAACTTTTGGGAAAATTAGAGGGGGTGGAAGGCCGACACTCCCCTCCCCTGCTAAAAATTTACGCCGACATTGGCGCACGAATGCTGGGGCAAAATCTAGATCAGGAGTTTAACTCTGTGGACATTATGATTTTGGTGCCCTTGGCAGAACAGGGCCACCAAGTACTCAAAGGCTATCTTGGCGACCAGGGCGCCCAGAGCTATTTGGACTACCACCAAAGACAGGGCCCCGGCAATTAAAGCCATGGGCAGGCTATTTACTCTACTGAGCCTCAGCCTGAGCCTTTTTATATTCAGCTCTCAGACAGGGGCCAAGGAGCTCTCTCCCCACTTTTTAAAACTCCTTGATCAGTTAAGTCACCCTGCGGCTGACCCCAGCCCCCCCCCAAAGCATCAGCTCATTCAGCAACTCCTGGTTGACCATATTTTCGGCTCTCAGACGGCCCTGGAGCACTATGTGAAATGGATAGAGGAGGTTGAGCTTTTGATGTGGGAAGGGCAAGAGCCTGCCTACTCACTGATGATTCAACTCCAAGCCCGCTGGGAAGCCCTGCATTTAAGCACTTACCAATCCTGCTATGGGGCCCAGGAAGCCTTAAGCAAAGGCGCTCAGGGAGCTTCCGCAGGAGCTGTACTCACTCTGGCCTCTATCCTGATTCCCCAAGTGGACCAGCGAGTTCCCCTGTATCTAAAACTCTTTCGCCACAGCTTTCCCCTCTTCGGCGCCCATGGAGCTGGGGAGTGGGGGCAAAAAACACAAGAAGCCAAGGCCCAGGCCCACCCAGAGTGCCAAGTCGAGGCTCTTTGGCCAGCCCCCGCCCACCTAGTTAGCTTTGCAGGAAGCTTTTGGGGATCCTCCCATGAGCAGTTGGAGGCCCTGGCCTTTGACCAGCTCATTTACGGGGCTATGGCTATGAGTATCAGCTTCTCCACCTATGAGCTGCTCAGAAAGATCCAAAGTGGACTTAAAGGGGTGAGCCGAGTCTCCCGCTCGGCTTTACTGGCTGGAGTGCTGGTCTCAGCGGGGGCTTTTGCCGCTGAGAGAGGAACTCAACAGGCCATAGAGTATAAGTCCCTGCGAGACCTGGAGCAATGGCTGAGGGAAGCTCTTCAGGCCCAAGAACCAGAGGCTGTCCTGGAAAGAGCTCGCAACCTTGCTCACTTTCATGCCTTAGACTTTTACAGAGAACTGCACTTGTGGGAAGAGCGCTCCCCCAGAAGATGGACCCAAATATGTCCAGAACAAAGTCTCCGACAGAAGCTGGGGGACCAGGCTCTGCAACAGGCCTTAAATTCTCTCACTTTCGCAGGCTGCCAGTGGAACTACAGCGCCTATCAAGTTCTGGAGGAAGTCAAGCCCTTGGGCCTTTCCCACACCCAGACTCGCTCTCTTGCACTGAGATGGCCACCAACAAAAAGGCAGCTATTGGAACATCTTCGCTATCAGTGGGTCCGCTCAGGCCAGGATGAAGCCCTTTGGATTGAGAACCAGCAAGAGGAAATGAAAGAGGCTCTTCGTCTCGACCTTGCCTCCACAACCCCTGAGTTCTGTCGCGATTCAGCCCCAGCCCTGCTGTTTCAAGTAAAGTCCTTGGTCAAAGGCTCCCTTCGGCCAAAGGCCCCCAGCCCCATCGACCGAGTGGCCTGGGACCTTGTTGTCTTGGAACTCAGTCATCTGCGGCGAAGCCTAGAGTCTTTGCCCAAAGCCGTCAATCAGCGGGCAGCTTTGAGTTGCTCCGCCAATTGAAGCAATTGGCGGCGGGTACTCTCCATATCTCCATTAGGCACATAAAGAGCGGCCATTCTCATCTTGTTGAGAGTTTGGTCCACTGCCCTCCCCAACTGGCCCCCTGGACCTATCAAGTCCTCCTGAAGGCGATTGAGATAGAGCCCCACCTTTCTCTTAAAGTCACCAAACTCGGGCTCTTGGAGCCAGCGAACCTGTTCAATAAAAGCGTCGATGGGGTCTGCGGCTTCTGAATGATTGTTGCTCTGCATAACACTTTTCTCTCTTTCCATACTGCGACTGTCTCCCCAAGGTCTCCTGTGTTAACTCTTCCTCCAGGAGGTCTTTTATTGTGGATATCCAAAGAATTCTGTCCTGTCAAAAGCCCCTTGAACTCCTTCAGGAATGGATCATGGAGGCCCAACAGGCCTCGCAAATTTCTGAGCCCACAGCCATGATTTTGGCCTCAGCCAGCCCGCAGGGGGAAGTCACGACCCGAACCCTTCTTCTCAAGGAGCTAGGTCCGGAAGGTCTCATTTTTTACTCCAACTATCAAAGTGAGAAGGGACGGCAACTGGCTGAGAACCCACAAGCCTCCTTGCACTTTTATTGGGACCCCCTGTTCCGACAAGTCCGTATCCAGGGAACTGTGCAGAAACTGTCTCGACAAAAGTCTGAGACCTATTGGAGGAGTCGTGACCGAGAAAGCCAGCTGAGTCAGTGGGTTTCTCGACAGAGTGAACCCCTTGAGGAGGGGAAAAGCTTGGACCAGCTTGTGCAAGAAGCCAGAAATCAGCATGAGGGCCGGGAGGTCCCCTGTCCTAAACACTGGGGAGGATATCTTTTAAAGCCCGAGCTGATGGAGTTTTGGGTGGGCCGCCCTCATAGACTCCACGACAGGGTTCGTTTTTTGAGACAAGACCAGAATCTCTGGAAAAGTCAGCAGCTCTACCCTTAAAAAACATTTAGGTTGGCTTGCCCTATTGTTTTGTCCCCCGCTTTCCGTTCTAATAAAGTAGATGGCTAATATTATTCTCATTGAAGACGACCCCAAGCTGCGGTCTCAAATTGAAGCCCTTATTCTGGAGTTAAGTCCTGATCATAAGCTGCGCTTTTTTTCCAACTCAGATGAGTTTGAAAAGCTCTACTTTGGCGAGGAAAAGGAGTATTTAGATTTAGAAAAGGAAGGGCCTTTGGCGGCTCTAGACCCCTCTCTCTTTAATCAACTCTGCAAGGAAAATCTCTCTCAGCAGCCCTTCTCTCTGGGGAAGAATCAGCCTCCCAAACCCCTTGAAGACCTTATCAAAATAATCAGCTCAGCAGTAATGACTGACTTTCAGCAGAGCTGGAGCACTTTTGTGGAGCAAATGCGAAGTTCGCCCAGCCCCACTGATGACAACTCCTGTCGTCAACTTGTGGCCCTTAGCAATAAAAAATCCTCCGTCTGGGTGGTGGAGCTCTTCCCCCTCCTAGTGCCAGGCCAAGCCTTAACCCTTGGCTTTAAAGACTGGACCCCCGATCTCAGATCCTATGTCCAACAGCAAGGTCAAGGAGAAGAAGACGAGCTCAGGCTTTTTAGCTCCATCCAAATGATTATGGCCCGCAGTGGCTGCCTCAACCCCAAACTGAAGGTCACCCAATGGGTGGAGAGTTGCTTTCAACAGCTCTCCGCCCGAGGTTACTCCAGCCCGGAGGCTCGCACCTGTTTTACTCTTCTCAAGTACGAGGATGATGGGGTTTCCAAGTTAGATTTACTGCACCCGCTTATTGATGATCTTATTTACTTGCCTATCGACCGCCTCCTGTTCTTGCAGAAAACGGAAATTTTGTTGGGCTTGCCCGGCGCCAGTACCCCCCGGTTTTTGTTTAACCAACAAGCCCAAATTGAAATTGAAATATCCAAAATCAGCCAGGTGGATTTTCTCTCCGAGGTCGGCCTCCGAGTTCGCAATCCGGTTCCTCTGGTCACAGGACTGGCCGCCCATTTTTACCTCACCTTGCCAAAAGAGCCTGAGCCCCTCAGTCTTTTTGCTAAGGTGACGGACACTTCTCCTCACCCCAATGTGCCTGGACAGTTCTTGGTGGAGTTTCATTTTTTTGGACTGTCTGCTGCTTCCCTCCGTAGCCTGCGTCTTTACCTCAGAACCCATGAAGGCTATCGATCTTTGCGCAGCGAAGACGAGGAGCCGTTTCGATTTCAAAAGGATAATATTTTTTTAGAAGAAAAGGACCGCAAGCCCAAGCAAGTGGTGATCATAGACTCAGACCCCTCTTTAAGCCAGCAGATTAAGACGGCATTATCTGAGGACATGGATCAGGTTGAAGTTCTATCCTCCTCTTCTTACTACCTCTTTTTAAAAAAACACTTAGAAGGCTACTCGCCCCAAGGAGAATGGGAGTGGGCCCAAGAGGAAGACTTCTACACTGAAGACCTGAGTTGCACTCTAGACCGAGAGAACGAGTCTGTGGTCCACATTGAGCCTCAGCCTAAAGCCGAGGACCAAATTCTTGGACATGGGGCTCAAGATCTTCTCACAGCGACCACAGGGGGCTGGAAAAAACTTTTCTCCGACCCCCTTTCTGAAGCTGTCTTTCAAGAATCTTTAGATGTGGCCCTGGTCGGAGATCAAACGGTTGAACAGAGACTCCTGCTCTCTCAAGCCGATGGCTCCCTTAAAATGACTGATGTCCGCATCTCGCCAGCTCAGGACGAAGGCCAAGTGGTGATCCATCTCAAGGCACCACCCCCACAGCCCAGGAGCCCAGTGTCAGACTCCCCAACTTTAGACTCCTTGGATCTTTTGATCATCAACCAGGCGCTGCTTCCCCCAGATGTAGCCAGCTGGTGGACTGGCTTTCAAGAGGCCGTCAAGGCCAAGGGACTTATCCCTCCTCACCTCCAAGTTCCCGTACTCCTGATTGCAAAAGAAGGAAAACTCAAATCCATTGAGCCCTTTTTACAGGCCCCCATCGATCAGCTGATGATTTTTTCTGGAGAGACCCGTCCTATCCTAATGGCGTCGGCTCATCTGATGAGTCACCCTTACACCCGCTACTGCTCATCTAATATTGTTTGGCAGATGACCAGCTTGCCCATTCATATCGCAAAAAAAAGTCTCCTTGAACAGGTGGCTGAATTTGGTGCCAGTATCCGCCACCCCCGACCCATACAGCCAGGCACTTTTCTCTACTTGAGAGGGTCGATCTTTGATCAGGCTCCCAACCGCAACCTTTGTGCCCGTTTTTATCGAACAGAGCCCCATCCCTCGGAGGCCGGAGAGCACCTCTGCCATCTTCTGTATTTTGGGATCAATGACTCTTTCCTCAAGTACACCCGCAGCTGGTTTCGCGAAACCTATGCCGCAAGCAAGCAGGGGGATTAAACTGGGCTGAGCTCTCAATTTTCAGGCTGCACTTTCAAGCCTAAAACCACAGTGGGGACAAAAGCGGTGTTCTGCAGAGACCGCCCCGCCGCACTCGGAACAGCTTTCGCCATCGGCACCCCCTTCTTCCTCCTCCAAGACTTGACCTGACTTCATATCCACAAAGCCTTTCTCATTCCAGTGATCGATCTCGGTGATAATGTCCCAGAAGCTCACCACTCTTAAGAATTCCACCGGATCCAAAACAAAGCGAACACCCTGAGGTGTTGACTTAGTCTGAACAAACAGACCTTTCTTGGAAAGGACACTCAAGTGGGTGTCCTTCACCTCAATCTTATAGCGGCGTTTGATCTCCTTCAGAGTGACATCGTAATCCAGCAAGGCGGCTCCTCGATGATCCACTGGTTCATCCTTGGCCAACTGAGAAAAGGCCTTGGCCACTTTATGAGCCAGGCTGTCCACATAGATCACCTCACTGCGGCCGGCTTTATAAAAGTTGTATTGGTAGAATTCAGCAAAATCCTCAATCAGCTGGAGGCTTTTCAGCTTCACCTTGGTCAGCTCCTCCTCACCCTCCTCATTTTTCCGAAACTCCAGCTCACAGTGGCCCAGTTTGAGCAGCAGATCCAGAAGAGACCTCAGCCGAGCAGGAGACTCCAAGAACATGCGTGAGGCATAGAGCTTGATCACAGACCAGTCCACCCACCAAGCCCCGGGTTCAGACTCAATTTCCTGCCCCGTATGTCGGGTGACTAAATTCAACAGCGTAAAGACCCGCACAATAATAGGCTGAGGACAGGGGCTCTTATCATTCTCCATCTTGAAAGAACGCAGGGCTCCTCGGGCCTGCTTCACTTCATCGGCCATGGACTTAATCAGTAGTTTGACTCCTGAGGGGCTCTCAGCAAACTGAGTCTTCAAAAGGTCCATAGGCACCTCCAGAACCTTAGTCTCGCTTTGAGCCTCTGCAGAGAACATATGTTTGCTCTGGCCAAAAAGAGCTTGTTCTCCCATCACTTGAGAGGTGGTCAAGCTCAGGATTTCAGTCTTACGGCCCGACCTCTCCAAGAACAAAGACACCCGGCCACTCTTGATAATCCACAGATGCTGGCAGGCCTCCCCCTCTTTGAAAAGCGGCTCCCCTTTTTTAAAGCGCCGAGTTCCGTCCACTCCTGACTCCCTTCCTAGCCCCTTATCGGCCCCAAGCCCCTGGAAGTTGAGATCTACCCGCCTAAGACACGCTGCATCCTTTAAAAATAGACCAACTTCAAGCATAATGAGGAACTTTTTATTGGTCCAATTTGAGATGGGACCTTGAGGATTCAATTATGACTTTTGAGCTTTGGTGGATTGTGAGCGCAGCCCTTTTGGCAGGAATCTCTTTGGGGGTTCTCGTGGCCTGGAGTGCTCGTCGGGGACAAATTTTAGCTGCGGAAAGACAGGCCCAGGACATTCTCACCGCCGTCCAGGAGAAGATTCAAATGGAGGAGAGTGAGCAAAAACAAGAAATTCTAACTTATAAGGAAGAGCTTGAGGCCCGCATGGAGCAGGACATGCAGAGGACTCTGGAGCGCATTGAAAGGCTTCAGGAAAAAGTGGCTGAGGCGGAACGGTCATTGACTGAGGACTTCAAAGAAGAAGAAGAGCTCCTGCAGAAAAAGAGAAGCCTTGTACAGAGCTTCAGCGATCGCCTGAAGCACTTAGAAGCTCGAATGCTCAAGAAAAAAGAGCAAGTGCGAGAGCTGAAGCAAAGGTATGTATCCACTCTTAAAGCCTCGGCCTCAGAGGATGAGAGAGCTTTAATTGAAAAACTTAAATCTAAGGTCGAGAACGAGGAGCGCTCTCGAATCAACCGAGAACTGAGTCTTATTGAAGAGGACTTTCAACTCGACCTAGAGAGACAGGCTCGCCGGGCTATTCAAGGAGTGATCAATCGTTTCGCCCGCCCCTATTGTC
Organism: Bdellovibrionales bacterium; assembly: GCA_007121385.1. Taxonomy (GTDB): domain Bacteria; phylum Bdellovibrionota; class Bdellovibrionia; order Bdellovibrionales; family UBA1609; genus SKYF01. The sequence goes on along the minus strand of SKLV01000126.1, from coordinate 1,737 downwards.
CTGAGAGGGGTATTGGCTTGATCAACTTTTCTTCCCCTGAACAAATGCAGCGAACTTTGGGTCCAGACCGCCAACACCTCAAAGATCTAGAAAAACTCTGCGGGGTGGACATTTCCATCAATGAGGAAATGCTTTCAGCTCAAGTCCTGGGATTTGATCCAGTTCGAAGAGAGCTGGGAAGGGCCAGTCTAGAAAAGCTGACAAAGGAAAAGCAGATCCAGCCGGAAAAAATTGAAACCCTAGTTCAAAAGGTCAAAAAAGACCTGTACCGAAAAATTGAAAATGACGGGAAAAAAATCGAAAAAGAACTCCAACTCAAAGACCTTCACCCCGAAGTCAAACGAATGATGGGGGCTCTGCGCTATCGCTACTCTTTTGCGCAAAACCAGTACTTTCACTGTGCCGAGGTGGGTTGGCTCTGTGGCCTCCTCAGCTCAGAGTTAGGTCTGGATGTCTTAGCTGGACGACGGGCAGGGATGCTTCACGATCTGGGAAAATCCATGGACCACAGCATTGATGGAGGACACGCTGTCATCGGCGCCGATTTTATTGAGAAGCACGGAGAAAAACCCGACATCGTTCATGCTGTTCGCGCCCACCACTATGACGAGACTCCCTCTACAGATCTCGCCTTTTTGGTCATCGCTGCCGATGCCATATCAGGAGCTCGCCCAGGGGCTCGCCGCTCCACGGCAGACTCCTACAGTCAAAAAATGGCCGGACTCGAAAAGATTGGCTCCAGCTTCAAGGGAGTTCTCAACACCTACATACTGAGTGCAGGTCGAGAGCTGCGAGTGGTGGTGAACTCTCACCAAGTGGATGACCGCAAGGCCTTAGAACTCAGCCGAGAAATTGCTCACAAAATTGAAGAGGAGCTCTCTTATCCCGGACTGATCAAAGTCACTGTCGTCAGAGAAACACAGGCTGTGGAGTACGCTCGGTGAATGTTGTTTTGACTGAGTAGGGACTGGACGGTTTTTTCCACCACTGACTCTTTTTCTCCTAAGGACTTAAGCTGCTCAAACAACTCCTTGACCACCTCTTCATAGCTGAGGGGCAGCCCCTGTCGCTCTAACAGCTCCTGAGCGTAGCGCGTGGCCCGATCAATCAGCTTTCCATTGGTGGGCTTCACCCAAGTCATTAAGTTGCCACTATAGCGTCCCAAACGCCCCATGACCAAAGTGGAGTGCATATTCAGCAGCATCTTCAGCAGTAGATGGTTCCAAAGCTCATTGTCACTAAAGGCCGCAAAGCTCCACTCCCGTCCGCGAAAGCGCCAGAGGACACAGGTAGGGCTTGGGCGATCAATGACAAAGGTGTGGTGAGGTCGGCCCTTGATCAACTGCTGCCGTCGCAGCAGCGCCTGACTGCCAAAATCAAAACCATTCAAATATTGAGCTGTCGTTTTGGAGTTGCGGGCCAGCCAGTCTAGACAACGGGGCTGACGGCCCAAAAGTGAACTCCAAGTGCGCTGTCGGGTGTAGCCTGAGGGAATCATCACATAGGACAAAGAGGCCTCACCTTGAGGAACATCAAAATTATTAAATGGGGGCAGACTAAAAGTAGGGGCCCGCTCAGTGGTGTCGGTAAAAATAGTGATGGCAAAGTGGTCCGTCACATAGCAAGTGTGGTGACCCTGTTCGTAGGCCTGGGCTTCGGCTAAGGTCAACTCCTTGAGCTTTTTTAAGTTGAGCCCTTGGTACCTTCGACTTAAGTGAGCGATCTGATTGATTAAAT
>SKLV01000140.1 GCA_007121385.1 Bdellovibrionales bacterium | reverse complement strand
CTTCTTCTCTGGCCTCCCCAGGCGACCTCAACTCCATCCGCGTGCAGGGCCACTACCTCAACCTCATCCTGGAAGTGGATTTTTAGAAACAAGCTATTCAAGACCTCCACTCCGACGCCGGAGTGGATAATACCATAAACTCTGCATTGCCTTGGCACCTATTAAGTCAAGTATTTGGAAGCCCCGGGAAGAGGGAGTTACGGATATGTATGAACTGAGCCACCAAACTCAGCTTTAAGCCACTTTCACTTTGTCGACGGCTTCGGCGGCATAGTCGGAGTATTCGGTTTGCACCACTTGGGGATTGCCCTTCTCGTCAATAAAGCCGCGGACCTTGTACATGATCAGGGGCTTGCTTTTGCCTTTGACTTCGGCGCGGCCGGCCTCTTCCACCATAAACTCAGCCCCTACTCTCTCAGCCACCGCATCACTCAACAATAAGTCAGTGCCAAAGGCCTTGGTGGAGGCCTCAATTCTTGAGGCTTGGTTCACACTGTCCCCAATCACCGTGTACTCCATGCGCTCATCGGAGCCAATGGTGCCTGAAATAGCGTCTCCCGAGTGCAGGCCCATCCCGATGCGGATGGGCACCTGACCTCGCCCCACCCGGAGCTCGTTGAGCTGGGCTAAGGCCTGACGCATCTCCAGACAAGCTTTCACCGCATTGTGGGCATCTCTGTCGCCGCCGTGGGGAGCTCCCCAGACCGCCATAATGGCATCACCAATAAACTTATCCACGATCCCCTGGTTGCGGTTGATAATGCCCACCATGATCTGAAAGTACTCATTGAGCATGTCTACTACTTCTTCGGGAGTGTGCCCCTCAGAAAACTTAGTGAAGTCGCGAATGTCAGAGAAGAAAACGGTCACGTCCTTGCGACTACCCCCCAGCTGCACATCTCCCTTGAGTAAATCCTCAGTGACCGTGCTGCCGTGGAACTTGTTAAGTAAGTTTTTGACTTTGTCTCTTTCCTGCAGCCCCTCAATCATCTGGTCAAAAGAGCGGGCCAACTCTCCCACTTCATCGCGGGAGCGCACATTCGATTTGACGGCAAAGTTACCCTTAGCCACCTCTTCCGTCACATCGGCCAGCTTTTCAATGGGTGCAGTCAGCGACATAGAAAAGATAAAAATCAAAAATAAAGCCACGGAGAGAATTCGGCCAGCTATGTAAATGGCTTCACGGCGCACTTGGCGAGCGGCTTCAAGGATCACTTCTTCACTCACTGCCGCCACTACGGAAACCCCAAAGGCCGTCCCTGTATAGGCTCCCCGGTAAGCCTCGTCGGTGTCGGGGTGTAAAAACCTCTCTTCCCCTTGCCGGACTCGGGCCCCCAAAGCTGAGTTGACAATGGACCAGGTCTCCAGGGACCGAGAGGAGAGCACCCACTCCTCATTGGGGTGGGCCAAAAGCAGGCCACTGCGGTCCACTAAGAAGATCTCCCTTTCATTGATGTTGGCAAAGACCTTTTGCAGGCGATCCAGTCGAACCTCAGCCAAGACCACATGGGAAATCGCGCCTAAATCGTCTTTGACCAGAGGCACTCCTATAGTGATCAAGGGAGCTCCATTGGGCAGGGAAGAGTTGCGCACCTCAATTTGCTCCGCAAAAACGGAGGCGAAAGGAAAGCGATTCTGCTCCAACTGAATTTGGCGAAGCTGGTCAATATACTCAGGTCCCACCGAGTAGTTTTCCAAATAGTCCTGGTTAACCACTCTCAGAGGGGCTTGATGGGGCTTGGGCTGGGCCGCACGAACTTCGACAGCCACCAAGTCTCTATCCCCTTCAAAGGACAGAGCCAGGGCTTTCTCCCGGTCAGCCGGGCTCAGATTGGGGTCAAAGAGAACTGAGGCCACCACTTTGATCTTATCAATATAGCTCAGCAGCAACCCCTCCACTTCATTGGCGCGGGCTAGAGATTGATCCATATTGGCTGAACGCTCCCGATCAATGGCAATCTGCTCAAATCGGTTTGAGGCCTGAAAGGCGATCGGGGCCGCAGTGGCCACCAACAAGATCGAGGTGATGGTCACCAGCTTGATGGCAATGGGAATTTTGAATTTCAATCTTTGTGCATTCACACTGTAGGTTTCGGTGGATTGGCGACGGAGTTTGAGACTGAGTGCTCCCTAGTGACAGGAATTGGTCCAAGGTCGATCTTTGTCAGTTTTGTGTCTCCTTGCCCCCAGACCCTTGACCGGAGGAAGAAGAGAGAGCCATACTTAAGTTCAGGAGGGGGATGCCATGTTTTACAGTTTGCAGAAAGTCAGCAAGATGTACCTCACCCAGGATTTTGATCCTATCTGGAGCTCAAGCCAACTCAAAGAGGCCAGCACTTCTGGCCAACTTCCCGCCCTAGAGAAAAACCAGGAGAAATCTCCCAGCCCCCGAGGTTTCTCAGCGGAAACCATAGGGGCAGTGGGGCAGAAGCTGGGCTTTCTTCAAGCCCCACAAAGACCTTTAGTTTATTCGATTTTTGTCACCAAGGGTGGGGTTCTTAAAACCTCCCTAGCTCTCAACTTAGCGCGACTGGCAGCCCTTCATAATATCAAGACCCTGGTGATCGGCCTAGATATGCAATGTGACATCACCCATGCTTTAGGCTACCAGGGCCCTGAAGAGGATGGCATTGGCGAAAACTCCCACTCCTCGGCCATTGAGGACCTTGTAGCCCAGATGGATCAAACCCAGGGACTCTTTGATTTTTTCAGTGGACAGACTGCCTTAGAGAATCTCATTGAGCCCAGCGATCTACCCCAGTTGGATTTTATTCCTGAAACCCCTGAGTTGGTGGCCTTGGAGCAGGGCCTCACTCACCGCAGCCGCCGCGAGTACTGGTTGGCTGAAAAGGTCATTGCTCCCCTCACTGAACTTGGCTATCAGCTGATTGTGCTGGACTGCTCGCCCAACTGGAACCACTTGATCACCAATGCCCTGGTGGCCTCGGATGTGCTGTTGAGCCCCTTAGAGTGCAAGATCAATAACTTTAGAAATTTTCGCATGTTCAGAAGTTTTGTTGAAGAGTTTCGCAGCGAAATGGGCTTGGACTTTGAGCAGATCTATATTCCCTCAAGGCTCTCCCCGGCTCGCAAGCTCAGCCGGGATATTCACCAGTGGTATCTGGATCGAATTCCCAACTGTTCACCTCTGGCCATTCAAGAGAGTCTCCAGGGAGAAGAGGCCACCGCCCTTCACCTGAGCCTGGCCGAATATGCTCCCGGCCACCCGGCAGCTCGACAGATGAACTCCATTATTGAAAAAGTTTGGCGTCCAAAAGCAAAGTCGGCAAAAACTTCCAAGGCCTCAGCCTCAGGGGCCCGCAGCAGGAGAAAAACTTATGGCACTCTCTCTGTCTGAACTCAAAGCTCCCACCAATAGAAAATCACCAGGCAAAAAGCGCCAATCCCCAAGTCCAGCACCCTCCGCCCCACAGCCAGGGAGAGTCGAGAGCCGGCTCAAGAAAAAGGCCGCTCAGCGCCCTTGGCGACCCACCCCAGTCTCTGAATTGGACTTTTCCTCTGGCTCCGCCCTACCCTCTCAGGTCTGGAGCTTTTCCCTTCGCCATTGGCTAAAGACCAAGTACGAGACCAGCTCCCTTTTCTACTGGCCCAAGCCCAAAACCAAAAGCTCTAAAAGGCCTTAAAGGCTACTGACCACCCGCTAATGACGCACTGATACGCAAAATTATGACGGGCACTTGTAAAGCAGGGGGAGGGCCGTTAAAAAATCGACCCAACAAGGAGAAATATTGAGATGGGTCATATAAGGGTTTGGCGTTTTTTTTGGTCTGCTCTTTTAAGCGGCGCAGTGTTAATTGGTCTCACGGCCTGCCAGGGCTACGGAACCCTTTCGCCCATTGGGGTGGGCAAAGATGAAGTTCCAGACCCCATACGCGAGCCCGGAGACCGAACCCGTCGCCTCTCTTGGCAAGAGCCCTTTCAGCGCACTGACAACACTTGCCTGCCCCGCAGTGAAATGGGTGGAGTGAGGGTTTTTCTGGCCGAGGCCCCTGGAGCTTATGACAGTTCGGCCCCTTACCTGGAACTTCCCATCGGCCAATATGACTGTCAGGAAGTGGGAGAAGATGCTCGCTGCGGAGCTCTCTTTGAGTGCAGCCACGAGCTCACCGAGCTTGATCCTGGCCTCTGGTATATTTCCATGAAAGCTTACGACACCGGCAACCGCGCCAGCCCCTTTTCCAATGAAGCCAGCACTTTAGTGGAGTAACCAAGGCCCCAGAGGCCCATTGCTTTTTGATCTGCCTTTACTTACTAGGAGAACTTAGTCATGAATCACTGGATACAAAAGTTGTTTCCCTCCCCTTACCCCCTGAGCCTGGCTTTCAGCTTGGCTCTGATTTTTAGCCTAGGTCTTTCGGCCTGCTCACAAAACCCCTTTGGGGGGGGCACTTTCCCCCCTCCGCGAGGCAAAGTGGTGGACTTGAATTGGGATCACTTCAACCAGTGGAAGGGGCAAATGATCAAGTCCTGCAGCCTGGAGGAGGCCCTGGGCCCTGCCGCAGGCCTTGAACCTGAGCGAGCACCCGAAACCGAGTTGGTTTTGGAAGAAAATCTCGAAGAGGACACCCCTTCTCCTCGACAAGGCCTGGACGAGAGAATTCTCCTCGAAGCCACAGAGAACTCTGGAATTCTCAGTCGCTCTTGGGCCCATCTCATCTTTGGCGAGACTCGACGTATTGAGGGCTCTGAGGAGGCCTCAATACAAATCCGAGACCCCAACAGCATGGAGCCCTCTGCTGTCAGAGAGCTTGTCTTCCGAAAAAATGCTGGCCACTGCTTAGTTTCACTGGCAGGGGAGGTCCTCTATGAAACTCACCTCGCTGAAGTCGTGGACGTGGTTGGCTTTTTGGTGGACCGCCAAAGCTATGGAGACTATGACGATTATGGGTGGATCGCCGAGGTCACCACAGAGGCCCTATTGAATGGGCGAGAGGGCCAACCCATGGCCGCCCTCGAGTTTTCTCGCAGCTCTGAGCTCTTTACCCAGGTTTTTCAGCCTTGGGGCTACTGGGACTTCTCTCCCGACGAATTTCTCGAGAGTTTTTTCCCGCAGTTGGACTACGAGGACATTCAGAAGCACTTTAATTTCACCGCCAGCAGTCTTCGCTATGTGGATGTGATGCGCCTGGCCTCAGGTGTGGGTTGGCTGTGGAGCCGAGCTCAGGAGAATCAACTTTTTGGCCCCCCCTCTCAGCTGAGCCAAATCCTGGATCAGGCCTCCGGTGAAACCCCAGCCCACTTCTCTCTGGAGTGGATCCTGCGCCCCCAACTCTCCTTGGCTCAACACACTCCCAATTACTCTTCTTCCCAGCCCCTGCTTCTGCAATTGAATCTCCAACTGAGTCTATTGGAGCAAGAGGAACCAACAACCCCGGCCACGACCCCTGCCCCGCGCTTTCGGTTGGCCATCAATGGACTGAGCGCCTCCTCCTACACAGGCCAGACAGAACAGGAGTCACAAAGCTGCTTTGTGGAAAGGGCCTTTTTACTTAAAGATTTTTATCGTGAGAGAGTTGATGCCGAAGGAGAAGAAGAGGAGCCCAAGAGGCTCTCCCCTTCTCTCAACGAAGTGATTGAACCCTGTCAAAATCTAGCCCCCAACAACCGCCTCATTCTGACTCGGGACCAACGGGAGATGGTGCTGGCGGATATCTTTGTCGACCTCACCCCTGAGCCTAGCCTGAACTACCAGGGCTGGGACCAAGCTCTCCTGAGCGCCGCATCTCGTTACTTTGATCAACCCGCTGAAGTTCAAAGGCGTTTGAACCCCACCGGCCAATCTCTGATCCTCAATAACTTGACTTCAGCCCTGGAGCAGCTTGAAACCATGGATCTCAGCCCTGAGGAACTAGACACTCAAGGGCGCTGGGCTTTTGATGTCTCACTGAGGCTTGGAGAGGCTGTGGATTTTGCCATGATCTTTTCGGCTCTGGAGACAGCTCGGCAACACTTCCCAGATCTTGAGCGAAGCCTTCTCACTCGTGTCCGATTCAACCCCTCTGAGGCGGTGGCCGACTTTACCTTTGTCTCCAGTTTGACAGCAGAAGATGCGACTGCGGCCGAAGCGGCCTTGAGTATGGCCTCTGAACTCAATATGGCTCGCTGGAGAGAGGACTACTTTGGCCAGATGCTCTCTCAGCGCACCCGCGCCCCTCAGTGGCGAGCCTGGACCGACTTGATGGAGGAGATTCAGCAGGACCTTCTAGCCCATCAAGATCTCTCGGATCACCGCTACCTGAGCCGGGCTCTATTTGAAGCCCGGGCCCAGCAGGGACAACCTCGAGTCTGGACCAGGAGCTTTCTCAATGCCGTAGACGTGCTCTCTGTGTCCTACACCCCTGCGCTCAACCGTCTGCTTCGGACGATGTCTTTAACTTGGGACGAATCCGTTGCTGAATCTATTTCTTTTATGCCCCAGCTCAACGAGAGGTACACCCAGCTCTTTCATCAGCTGCAGAGCCGAACCCTGCATATGGACCTTCCGGAGTGGGAACAGGCTCTGGCCCAAGAGCTCCTCATTCGCCGCCCCTCGGCAGAGCAGTTGACACAGTGGATTCAAACTTTGGACCTGGCACAAAACCTTCGTGAGGAGCTCTCCGAGGAACAGCGAGAAAGTTATGGATGGCGATGGCGTTCCTATCTTCCCTTTATGAATCTAGCTCTGGAGGAGTCTTGGGCAGAGGCAGAGTTTCAAACCCTCCAACAGCTGATGGGTTTAAGTCACTTGGAGAGTCACCCCTGTCAAAGACAAGATATGGATAACCTCTTTACCTTGGCCTCCTGCATTCCCTCCGGGGTTCTCAGCCGCCAGGCCGGGCGCATTCTCTCTCCTGAGTTTCAAGGTCGCTATGGAGACTTAGCTCAAGAAATTGCTGACAGCCTTTCGCGTTTTGATCCAGCACTGCCCAGCCCCTATTTGGAGTCTCAACTGAGTCAGGCTCTGTTCTCTGCAGACCACCTGCTGTGGAGCCAGCACAACCGTCGCAGCTTTACCGAGAGGTCGCGTCAGCTTTTAGAGGTGATATCTCAGTTGGCCGATGAGAGAAACCCCCGCCAGAGGAGAGGTTTGGAGACTCGAGCCGTTAACCTCCTCAACTAGTCTTTTTGCTTAAAGGGAGGAGAGAACCGCCTCTCCTCTGGAGGCTTTGGCCAAAGGTGAATCTGACTCAACAGAGCTATGGCTTCTTCTAACCACTCCTGATGGGCCTGCTCATCCTCCCGATAGCAGCCCCCCCTCTCAAAGCCCCCAAAGTCCGAGCTCCAACAGGCCGGCAAATCATTTCGAGTCATTTTTTCCAGCAATCGGTTCAAGTCTTGGAGGTTCATGTCCGAGGGCTCCTTTTCCAAAAGCTCTCTTAAGTCCTGAGGAAAAGCCAAAAGGCGAACTTCACGTGAAAAGTCTCCTGCCTGGCTTTCTTCATAGAATTCAATAACCCCAAAGCTCCGACTCAATAAAGTGAGGCCACGAGCGGGGTAATGGCGCTGAGGAAAACAGTAATTCTGCACCAGCAAGACATCTTCACCTCGAAATAGACAACTTTGAATGGAAAAAAAACCTCTTCTCAAGCCTCTCTCCAAAAAGACAAAGCTCTGAGAGCCAATCTGATCTAAGCTCTGATTTAAAGGCTGAGCTCGCCGCTCCTCTCCCACAAAGGCCAAAGCCCTCTCTCCAAAAAAACCCATTCCCATGGAGGCCATGAAAAGCCAGCAAAAAATCTGAAGCTTTAAAGAGAAAGACTCTGAGCGCAAAAGAGTAGAAGACTCAACCCACCTCATAAAATCCAGGCTACGAGAAAAAAATCCATAGGCAAAGACAAGCTTGTCTCAAACTGAGATTTCAGAGCCCAAAATCTCAATTCCAGACCTTCATCTAGGGCCAATCTGAGTCAAAAAGACCTATTTTAGGTCTTCCTGAAGAATCTCACTTAAAGCCTCTTGGCCAAATGCCGATAGTTAGGGTGATGACAAAAGCTGAGATTCGCATACTTATTGTGGAAGACGATCCAACTCAAGGGCAGTCTTTACAGCAGGCTTTTAAAAGAGTGGGCTATGATCCCACTTGGGTCACTAATGCCGAAGAAGCTCTAAATCAATCAAAAATGTTTGAGTTTCAACTAGCCCTAGTGGACTGCATGCTCCCCAAGGTCAATGGAGTGGACCTGTCCCGACAACTCCGCAAGCAGGCTGGAGAAAGCTTAAAAATTATTTTCACTTCGGGAATTATGAAGGACCCCAACTTTTTTAAGAAGGCTATTAAAGATGTCAATGGCCTAGACTATGTAACAAAGCCCTTTGACTTGGAAAAGCTCATCAAAAGCGTTGACGAACATCTGGCGGACCTCATCGAGGATGATCGAGGCGAGTTGACACAGCTGTTTTCCGCGCAAAAATCCAGCTTAGAGAAAAAACTTGAAGCCATTCAAGCCTCCAATCCGGTGCACGGATTTAATCTGCCCTATATTATTTATCTTCTTGCACAATCGGATGCCACTGGAGTCCTTGAAATCAACTCCGAAAATAGCCCTCCCTCCTCCATCAGTTTCTATGGCGGAAAGATCATTCAAGTGCATCTGCCAGATACCACGTCCTATATGGGTGTTCTCCTCGTCGAGATGGGCTTCACCAGCTCTACCGAAGTTGAAAGCTCCCTGTCCTCCTCAGGCCAAAATAAACCCATCGGTCAGAAGCTCATTGAGGCGGGGGCCTTGAGTCCCCATGCCGTTCAAGTGGTCATGCAAGAGCAAATGGCTATCCGACTCAGTAAAATCATTAAGGATGCCTCCTTTGAGGTTAACTTCAAAAACCAAGATTTAAAGGCCACCGAAGTCAGCCTCAGGGCTCACCAGCTTCCGCCTCTTATTGCTGACTGGATTTCCTCCAAATTCACTCGAGAGTTCTTGAGTCAGTTTTTCCAAAACTGGCTGGATCACCCGGTGAAAAAGTTGGCCGACTTAGTGGATAGAGAGAGACTGGGAGATTGGCCGGCCCTTAAAGCCGCTGAACAGGTTTTAAGCCAAGTGGATGGCAGCCGTTCGGCTGACGAAATTCTGTCTCAATTCCCAGAAGAAGACAGCATGGCTCCCTTTGCCCTGTACTATCTGTTGATCACTCAGAGCCTAAGCTTCGGAGGGATCAAGAAGAAAAATCAGGACTTTGCCGGACGACTCCAGCGTTTGAAGCGTCTGGAGAAGGAGCGTGAGGACGCCAACTACTTTGGCCTTCTTGGGCTCCCCCAGGGGGCAAGAGGAAAAGATGTTCACAGAGCCTATCATGATTTGGCAAAATACATTCACCCAGATCGAATTGAGCCCGAGGCCCCTCAAGAGCTCCGCGATATTGCTCAGCGCCTCTTTGCCCGCATTTCGGAGGCCTACCAAGTTTTAAGTAATGATGAAAAGCGCAAGACCTACATGATTGAGTTGGAGCGTGGTCGGGCTGATGAGCTACTAGAGTCCGAGGAAAAATTTGAAACCGCCAAAGACCATTTACTCAAAGGGCGCTACAAGGAGGCTCATAGCCTGCTTAAGGAACTGAGGAAGGTCAAGGGAGTGCGAGCGGACGTCAACATTTACTATGTTTGGGCGCGAGTCAAAGTAGGCTGCAAGCCCCAGGATAAAATGAAATTGAGCCAAAAACTGACAGACGATCTGGCCCGAGTTCCCTCTGAAGATCGTCACAACGCTCACTACTTCTATGCCAAGGGGTTGTTGTACGCCTTTTCTGGGCAACCCAGCAAGGCTCGCATTCACTTGAGTAACGCCATTAATGTAGACCCTAAATTTGCCCACGCCAAAAGAGAGTTAATTAATTTAAAAGGCAAAATGGATTCAGAAAAAACTGGGCTGACGAAGGACATCACCCAAGTGATGTCCTTGCTCTTTGGCGGTAAGAAAAAGGCTGGTTAATCTCAAAAAAGGATGTTCACCCGATTCCACTCGTTTTTTTATAGAGAGCCGCCACAAACTCTCGACGCCTTTCATCTTGCTGCAGTTCCTCTTCCCCTGGCTCAGACTCCAAAATTTTTCTTTTCACTTTTTCAAGATGAGCGCCTTTGGAGCAGTGCTGGGGCAGAGAGCCCTTGGACTCTTCTATTGCCCTGGCCATCCTCTCCTGACGAGAGGCTGAAGGATCAGCTGATGAAAAGGCTTCGCCACTGATGAATCTCTCGCTGGATTCAGCCGCTAAAGTCTGTCCGACTCTCTGATACTTGCTGATCAATTGACCCGGGTCCAACTGCCCAATTTCAGCCAGGCTGCGCAACAGCTCCATAATTTGCACTGGACTCTGGAGTACAGAATGAACCATAGGCTGTCGGGCTAACTCCAAGCCCTGAGGACCTGAAGCCTGAGGGCTGAGCAAGATCACTCGCGGCCGCATCTTCACACCGTTGAGCTGAGCTAAGACAGGACCAGCTTTCAGCTTTCGGCCTTGGGCTGTGGCAATAACCACCTCTGGGTTTAAACCTAGGCGCTTCTCCTCAAACTGAGCTAAGCTCTGGGTCCCATCCACATCAAAGCCAACTTTCTTTAAAATGGCTTCTAAGAAGGTCAATTCAGAATAGTCTTCAAGAACGAGAAGAATACGTAACATCCTCTTATTGTGCGAGGCCTCTGGGCCCCGGTCAACTCAGGCCCTCTTAGACGCTCTGAGCCGTTCCTTTAACAGCTCGCCCCTGAGCATTGCCTCCCCTCTCTTTGCAGGCTAAAGTAGGGCCGATGAGAATGAGCGTAGGCCGTTTTGATTTATGAGAGGATATAGGGCCACCAAATACATTCTAATGGAGATTTTCCCAGGCTTTATTCTTGGCCTGATGATCTTTACCTTTATCCTGTTGATGTTTCAGCTTCTCAGACTCACTGAGTTCATTCTTCTCCATGGGGGGGGACTTGGATCCGTCGGAGAGATTTTACTGTACTTATCTCTTAGCTTTCTGCCCATTCTCTTACCCATGAGTCTTCTGTTTGCAACTCTCCTCACCTACAGTCGACTCAACGCTGATTCAGAAGTTATTGCCTTCAAATCCCTCGGGCTTAACCGCTGGCACTTGGCTTTACCAGCCTTTTTCTTAGGCTTACTGACCGCTGCAGGCTCGGCTCACACCTCTTTTTACTTAGCCCCTTGGGCCAATCAGCGCTTTGAAGTGATCATTGCCCAAATGGGCAGCCGCCAGGCCACAGCTACTCTGCGCGAAGGCGTTTTTTCCGAAGGCTTTTTTAACATGGTGGTCTATGCCCATGAAGTGGATAGCAAACAGGGAATTTTAAAAAAAGTTTTTATCTATGATGAAAGAGATCCTGACTCTCCTCTCACCATTATTGCCCAAAAAGGTCAGATTCTCCAAGAGACTGATGATCATGGGGTGAGAGCCATGTTGCGACTCAGTAAAGGCAACATTCATCGCAGCGCCAATGAGACCTACACCAAAATTGATTTTGGCACCTACGACATTCAGCTCTATCGCCCCTTTGCCCTCCGACAGAGCGCTCGACCTCTTCCCGCCTACACCATCGATGATTTACGAAAGGAACTGGCAAAACCTGATCACCCTCCAGACTTTCGCCGTCGACTTGAGGTGGATTATCATCGTCGCTGGGCCCTGATTGGGACTTGCATGGTTTTTGCTCTTCTTGGTGCCGGGCTAGGAGCTTCGGGACATCGTCGCTCTAACAAAGGAGGTGGAGCAGCTCTTTCCGTGCTCGTGATCATTAGCTTTTGGCTCTCCTACCTTATGGCAGAGACAGTGGCTTTCAAAGGCTTACTGCCCGCATGGGTGGCTCTTTGGCTGATCAATTTAGCCTTCGGCACGGTGGCCTTCTTCAAGCTGCGCCAGGTTTAAGATACTTTTCTATCAAAATCTTCAGGTCCTCCGCATCTCTTACCCAGTCTGCCCCATCAAACATTAAATCCAAGTTTCCCTGCCCCCCGGCACCCCAAGGGGCTGCGGGCAGGGTAATCAGCTGAGCGCCCTGCTTTAAGGCCGCCATAGCTGTTAGCATGGACCCGCTTTTGCGCCCTGCCTCAACCACCAGCACCACTTCAGCCAGAGCGGCAATTAATCGATTGCGCTGGTGGAAATGGGACTTTCGCACGGGCTCCTGAGGAGGAAAGCAGGAAACAAAGACTCCTCCTGTATCCAAAAAAGCCTGTCTCCACCCCTTGATCTCGGGAGGATAGGGAGAGTGAAGTCCCGAAGGCAGGAGGCAAATCCCAAGCCTCTGTTGGCGCAAACTCAAAATATGAACTCTATGATCCACCCCCCGGGCCCCTCCACTCACCAAAACCAGATCTGGACGAACTTGAAGAACTGAAGACAAATGGGTTTCCATCCACCGCAGACTCTCCACTTGAGGCCGACGACTTCCCACCACAGAGAGACAAGGCCCCTTTAACCAACAGGGCCCTCCCTGGTAGGAGACAAAGAGAGGTGGTGATTGGAGCTTTTCCAACCACTTTTGCGGATACTGGGAATCAAAGGGCTGCGTGAACAGCAGGCCCTCCCCAGACCATCGATGCAGGTCTTCCCTGGCTTCTCTCCACCAAAAACGGGGTAGCAATTTTGCATAGTCACGGAACAGTCCAGCGGGCAGCAGGTGAGCCAACTGATCCAAAGGGGGTTCCGAGGCACCAAAAATAGATTTTAAATACTTGAGTTCAGGATAAAAATAAGGGGCCTTGCGCCAACTTAAGCTGGCAAGAAGACTGTAAGCACTCCACTCTGATTTCATAACTGACAAGTGCAGCAAGAACTAGACCAGAATAGGGAAGCTATCCCTTAATCAGAGATGTCTGTGACAGAGCCACTTGATCCGGCTGCCGGAATTCAGGAGGGAAATCAAAAGTCCATGGAGTCAAAGTCGTCGAAGGCATCAAAATCATCAAAGCCATTAAAATCATCAAAGCCAAAGCTCTCTTGGTCCTCTTGATAAGCTCTTGCCGCATCAGGCCCAATGTCAAAATCATCAAACATCTGGTCCTCGGCTCTGGGGGCAGTAAGGCCTGCATCCATCAAGCCCGTGTCCCCACCAATAAAGTCTCCAGAGTAAACCCCCTCGGAACTGCTCAGAACTAGAGCTGTGGCAAAGTTTTCGGAGGCCTTGAGCACCTTCAACTGCCCAATGCGCCGATCCCTCTCCCTAACAATGGACTGTCCATGACGAGCCCGGGGATTGGCGCGAATGGCCAGCACTGAGTTATCCACCAGTCCATGACTTCTACCCCGGTTGAGAAAGACAATGGAGTGAGTGGCAAAGTAATGGCTGCGACGATCATTAACTCCTCCTACAATCTGGGCTTCCACCTCAGAGAGCTGACCTCGGGGGGAAAAGTTGCCCCGAGGAACGGGCCCTGAGATCAAGAGGGACCCTGGCAGAATGGGGTTCACGGAAGAGACTACAATGGCTCGAAACATATCTCGACCACTGCTCACTGCCCGACTCTCCACCACATCCACCAATTCAACCACTCCCCCCGTCTCAATAAGCTTTGGGGGAAAGAGCCCTAAAGACACTTCTGAGTTGGGAGCCCTAAGTCTTTCTAGTGGACGCACTACAGTTAACCGATCTCCTGGCTTAGCCAAGCCCGACTGCACTTCTACATAGCAGTACTGATAGAGGCCAACCTGCTCACCGCCAAGCTCCAGCTCAAAAACCCGACCTATGGACTCCGGTGCAGACTCGAGGATAAATGCCGGTAGAGGCAAATTCATGTCCAATTCGATGTCATCTCTCCGGATGTAGTCCACACCAGTTTCGTCGTAGCCCTCGGGAGCCGTGGTGTAATCCCAAACGGGAAGACTGGGAGGCAGGCGCCTCACCACAGGTCGGCTCACCTCCAGGGGCGGAGGAATCTCAACTCCATAAAAATCTTCCCCATCGGCATCCACAATGGGCCCGACTAAAGTGGACATATCCGGATCTTCCAGTTCTGTTTCGGTAATGGCAAAAGCTGGAGCATCAGCCATATCTCCCAAAATAAAGCGAATACTATGACCGGGCCGAATCAGGTGGGGGTTGGTGATCTCCGCATTCACTGACCAGATTTTGGGCCAATAGTTACCATCACCAAAAAATGTAGTGCTGACCCCCCAAAGAGTGTCGCCCCGCTGTATTTCATAGACTTCCACTTCCCGTCCCGCCAGCAGCAAACTCCAATCCTCTTCCGAAACTCGCCGACTGTTGTAGTTCACAAAAATCTGATGAAGGCGAGCTTCAAGAGCATAGTCAGGAGACTCCTCCACTCCAAACCCAGCCCAGGGGTCGGGCTGTGGAGCCGGCTGCGGGAACTCAGGTTCAAAGGCCAAGGAGGGGTCGGGCTCAACTGTAAAATCCGGCTCAGGTTGAAAGGGAGGAGCCTCCGGAGTCACAAGAAAAGTCTCCTCAACCGGAGCGGCTTCGGGGAAGAACTCATCCCAAATGGAGTCTGCTGCAAAATCCTCCTCTGGACTGAGGGGGTCAAAGAGAATATCTGGTTCTTGCAGAGGGTCTGTAGTCATTTGCTCTGCCTGAGCCTCTGAGTCAAACTCCTCAAAGAGGTCAAAGAGATCCTCCTCAGGAGCAGGAAAGCTGTCTGGCTGATCTGCAATTCTCTCCACCCCAAGGTCCTCGAACAAGTCGAAAGGGTCCTCCTCAACTGGAGGCTGAGTGGCTTGGGTTGGAGGTGTAGCTTCGGTTGGACTGGGATCCTCTATAGAGGGCAAAGCGACAGGATCAGGCTCAGGAGTTTGAAGTTGGTCAATCCAATCGTCGCTTTCAAAGTCAAATTCATCCTCAAACTCAGCGTCCAGGTCAAAGTCAAAAGCTTGAGCCGAGGGGCTGAGCGTCCAGAGCCAAGCCGGACTCAAGAAAAGGGCCAATGCAGGGACCAGGAAAGACCTAACAACTCTCTTCACAGCACGAACATCCTTGTTCTTATTTTTGAACTTGTTGCAACTGGGCGCGAGCCCTCAAACCCTGTTGACTTTGCGGGTAACGCTGAACCAAGTTGCTTCTCACACGATAAGCCACATTCTTCAGCTCCAACTTGTCATAGGCTGTGGCTTTTCCCAAAAGGGCCGCTGGAGCGAGTGGGTGAGAGGGAAACCTCCTCTCAAGGAGAGTCCAAGTTCGTAAGGCCTCCCCAAACATTCCCGCCCGAAACTCCATAAGACCAGTCTGATAGAGGGCCTGAGGATATCCTGGACTGCGAGGAAAGTGTCTCTCATAGAGAGCCAATACTCGGTGCGCCTCTAAAAAATCCTTATCCTCAATGGACTTCTTTAAACGGGCCTCCAAGACTCTTTGACCATCAAAAGGGGCTTGGACTTGTTGAGGAGGGGCCGATAAAGGCCTTGAAGAGGGCACCGCAGCCTGGGAAGTCGCAGAAAGTCCTGCCAAAAGGCTCAGGAAGTAAAGACCAAAACCGCTGAGAACAACTCCATAAAAAATTCTCATGCTTAATAGAGTAATGGATCCTGTAATGATTGCAACAATGCATGTCACTTCGAAGATTTTTAAATTCATGTCAGGAATTATCCACATTGATTGTGGAATAAGCCCCTTTCAGTACCTTGGACCTGAAATCAGTCAAGGCTTTGAGCGGATTGCTGAACATCTAAGCACAGCTTAAGATAATGTTTTAACTCGACTTTTCATTTTTTTTAGGAGCCTTTAACAGAATTTATGTCACTTTCTTACAGGCGGTTTTCGGATCGCCACGCCGCCCCCCTCAATTTAGACCTTAGTACAGGGTGACCCCTCTTTTGCATGAATAGTTTTGCATGCCTATCTTACTGATTTTTCTCGCTGTAATGGGAACAGCTCTCGCCGGATATTGGGGCGAAGCGTTGACAGAAGTTAGCCTTCCCCTGCAGATGGGTTGCGCATCCCTGATCTCTGAAAATTCTCCCCATAGCGCCTTGTACCGAGCTCTGCTCTGCGGTCAAAGGTTGCCGCCCCAAAACCAACTACGCCAAGTCATGAGCCAACTCGGGCTCATTCACCTTCTGGTGGTCTCTGGAGCCCACCTACTTTGGTTGGAGCAACTCGCCCAAGCCCTCGGCCGAAGGCTCTTCCCCCGCAGACAAGACCTCTTTTCCCTCTGTTTTATTTTTTTCTTTGCTTTGAGCTGTGGACTTCAGGCCCCGGTCTTGCGCTCAGCCATTGCTCTTAGCTTGCGAAAGCTGCAAAGGCACTTCTGCTTGTTTTGGTCTCCGGGTCAGGTCGTGGCCCTTAGCGCCCTACTCTCCCTTCCCCTTCTTTCCCAGGGGCTCAACTCTTTCTCCCTCCAACTGAGTTGGGCCGCCTCCCTGGGCTTCTGCCTTCCCATAAAACAGAAGGGACTTTCAAGAAGCCTTATCCGCGCCGCTCTTATATATCTGTTTTTAAGCCCCTTACTGAGCCCGAGCCTTCCTCTACCCCACCCCAGCAGTGTGATTGTCAATGCTCTGTTTGCCGGTGGACTCCTCTCCACCTGGCTCAGCTTAAGCCTTCTTCATCTCCTTCACTTTTTGCCCTTTGTGGGCTCTCTCACCGACTCCCTCATGGACTTCAGTTTCTATTTGCTGGATTTTGTCCGTGAGGCCTTTCCAGCCCCTTGGAATCTCTGCATCCTCAGCAGCTCCAACCAAACAAGGAAATTTACAGATTTTTTTTGCTCTGGCCGAGGCCGCTGGCTCTACTTGATCAGCCTTCAGTCCATGGTCTTGACCTATGAAGCCTATCAGCGAAGAAGCTCCCTTTGGCCCTTTAGAGAACGTCAAGGGGGGGCTGAGCTCTGATTTATAATAAAGTCCTATGGCGCATCTGGGCCCTGGTTCTATTTGCTTTAATAGGACTCAGTCCCTCTGAGCTAAGCCCCAACCATCCCCCTGTCTTTATATTGTGGAATGTGGGACAGGGGCAGTGGGCCACCCTCAGTGAGAGTCAACGCTGCTGGCATTTTGACATGGGAGGAGAGCGGGCCCCATGGAGACAGATCCTGCGGGAGTGCCGAAACAAGGAGCAATGGGTCAGCTTTAGCCACTGGGACTGGGATCATATGAGTTTCCTCCGCCACTCACAGCGATTGTGGCCCCAGCTCTGCCTCTACCATGGCCCTCTCGGCTCCAGTACTCCCGCCCGTCACAGTCTTATGGATCGACTGCGCCCCTGCTCTCAGTCCGCAAAAGCTGACTTCTCCTTTACCACCCATGTGCGAGAGGTCCAGTGGCAGGATCTTCCCGCCCCGAGCTCGGGCTCAACCTCAGTCTCACGCCCTGTTTCGCGCGCTCTCCCCGCTTCGCAGCCTCGCCCTTTGAAGTCCAATGAGCTGAGTCGAATCTTTGTAGTGAGCGCTAAAGGTCACGGGCGGAAAGTTCTTCTTCCCGGGGACTCTTACCGCCAGCAAGAGAGGATCTGGGCCCAACAGCTTAGGCCCCTTCAACCTATCCACATTTTAGTGCTCGGGCACCATGGAAGTCGCACCAGCACCTCTCAGG
>SKLV01000161.1 GCA_007121385.1 Bdellovibrionales bacterium | reverse complement strand
TGGGATGTGGTGCGCACCAACGACAGCAATGGCTGCTTTCGGGCCGAGACCATGGAGCTGCGGCATCTTTTGCCATCCAGTGCTGAGCGCATCTATCGGGAAGTGCGCTGGAGAGTGATCACCGAGGTGGATGAGATCGTGATCCCCACCACGGGAGAAGTGCGCCTGGTTGATATCGACTACTACTTGGTGAACCCCTATCAGTTTCCCCAGAGCCGCAGGCAGTGGGTGAGCCAGCGCATTCTCACCCCCACTCAGCGCAATTCGGCCTCGCGGGAGTACTATGTGGATGAGTTCCTGCGCAACTCCCACCAGTTTCCCTATCTGGACCCCTCCACGGTCGAGCTGCAAATTCCGCTGACCCGCGCCTACCGCAATATGCAGCGCCTTAACCAGTCCGGGCGGTTTTATTAAAAGGGACTTAATAGGGCTTTAAAAGTGGACTTTCATTAACAAGTCCTTAAAGCCCTGCCCTCTCACTCCGCCTTCGGCTAGTTGATCTCAACAGGGTCACAACCAAGGTCACATCAGTCAGGAGGTGAGGGCCATGAGCTCAGTTGGACAGGAGGAGTTTGGAAGTCAGGTCTTAGGTTCCCAGTCTAGGAAAGGACAGGGAGTTCAGAGGGAAAGCAAAGCCATTAAGGAGATGGATCTCAGGCGACCGGTTATTCTGAATGAGACCGACACCATGAGACAGGCGGCTTTGGCCATGGAGAGGAACAACATTGGCAGCGTGCTGGTGGCTGAAGTGGGTGGGGAGATCAGTGCCTTGGTCACTGATCGTGATTTGGCACTCACCATGGCCTTGGAAGAGGTGGACTGCGATGAAATGATTGGCGCGGCATTGACCGGCCCCTTAATTACGGTGAGTGAAGAGGGGACTTTGGATGATGTGGTGGCGGCCATGAAAAGACATAGTATCCGCCGCGTTCCAGTGATGAAGAGCTCCGGTCATAGAAAGCAGTGTTTGGGGATCTTAACTTTAGATGACCTTGTTAAGGCTGATTTGATTAGTCGTGAGGATGAGATAGCCATTATCAGCTCTCAGGTGAAGCCCCGGAAAGAGAAAGTGGGGCAGACCAGGACTCAGCATCTGTTTCGCTCTCAAGAGCGCAAGCAGCACACCGCCAATCGTTTTTTAAAGGTTCTGCAAGAGGAGCTGGGTTTAAGCTCAGGGCAGACCAAAAGCTTTTGTCTTCAGGTGACGGGCTTTCTTCTGATGCGCATTCCTGAGGCCGCGGGCAAAAAGTTTTTGGCCCAGTTTCCCTCAGAGCTGCAAAAGGACCTCTTGCCCTTGGTTTCAAAAACCGACCGCAGCCTCACCGCCCAGGTCCTGCTCAAAGAGGTGGCCTCCCGCTACCACCTAGAAGGCGGCCCAGAGGAGGCGGCCCTGATGGTCCATCGCTACTTCAATGGCCTAAGCAAGCTCATCTCCCAGGGCGATCTGGAGAACCTGCGCAACCAATTACCCAAAGGTGCCCGTCATCTTTTTGCGTAACGGCGGGTCATAAAGCCCTGTCTGGCCAAATTGGCAAGTCCTTTTTAAGCCCTTTTGGGGCCTTTTGCGCCGCTTTGGGATGCGCCGTTACGCAAAAAGATGACGGGCACCTACCTATACGTCTTGAAATATTTATAGTTTAGAGAAGTGGTCCTCTGTGCTATGTAAACACTGCGTTAAAAATCGGGGTTGTTTTATATCTTGTTTTATCCCTTGCCTGGGAGGCGGACCATTTCTCTTTCACTTGTGCTGAAATTAAGAACAGGATGCCTGGGGATGATCAGTCTCGCGCTTCTGGGCTGGAGCGGAGCTTTGGGGGCGAATCCAGCCACCAAGGCCACAACAAAGAGTTGCCAATCTGTCCTGAGCAAGGCCGGCCCCGCCGCTGTGGGAGGCTCTGAGAGTTCCTCTCTCACTTATAAAGTTGATTTAAATAAGAAAAACCAAGTGGCTCAGTGGGCTCAGCTGATCACTCCAGAAGCCATGGGTAAGCCGGCCCTTACCAGAGATCCGGGCCCCAAGGATCCCAATGGAGCTTGGCCGGTTCTCGAAATTTTATTGACCCAGGGGTCTAGCTCCAAAAGACCCCTAAAAGTCTATGCTGTTCCAGCTGAGCAGGTTTTGGCCTGGATGAGGCAGTTTCCCAAACAGGACCCATTTATTTCAGAGCCTCGCCGCAACCAGTTTGAGGACCTGGTTTGGAAAGTGATGATGAGTGGTCGGCTCACTCAAGAGCAAATCAAGTTGTGGCCCAAAAAGAGCACTCGCAGTCTGAATGCGGAGGCTTTAAGAGCTGTGGCCAAAGGGGAAGCCTATATTCCCTCTCTCTTTTTGAATGGATTTAAGCCCCTGCGCTGGACCGACCACTTTATTTTTTCAGAAGCCTTTTACCAAGCCTACTTGGCTCCAGGAGCTCCCTCTCCCATTGAAGCCAATCGGGTTGTGGTCCCAACGTCCAAACCCAAATCCAAAGCCAAGCCCCAACCAGTGTCAGAGCTCAAGCCCAGTCCTGTCCCAGTCCGAGTTCCTGCCCCGGTGGCGGCGGAGTCTAAGGCGACTCCGGCTGTCGCTGCAAAGCCAGCTGCCACTCCAGAGCCTGCTCCATCCAAGGCGGAAGTGGCCTCGGCCCAGAAGGATTGGGCCTTTTTGCAGGAAAAATACTCTCTGTTGGTTCCCGAAGAGGCCCGGCATAGGCCGCTGAGTCTGACCAGACTTCAACAGTGGATGGACCCCGAGGAAGGGGGGCTTGCTCTTTTGGCCTCCCAGTCCTTGAGTTTGGAGGACAACACAGCCAAGGCTTTCACCGGTTGGCGTCAGCAGCTTTTTGAGACCCTGGGTTTGGAGACAAAGCTCTTTCAGGCCGAGACCATCAAGAAGCTGAATCTCTTGGATAAACCTTCCAGCCCCTTAGCCCTAAGAAGTGAGGACTTTGTGGTGGCTCGGGAGGGTCGAGGATGGAGTCAGCGTTTGGCCGCCGCCCGAATTTATATTCATCTGGTGAGCCTGCGCCAGTTTTTGTTAGATGAGGTTCAGAATGTGGTGCAAGAGGGGCATGCCTTAGAGACAGAAGTGGAATACCTTCTGGAGTTGGGGGATGTGGATCTTGCCAGGGCTCAGGGCCTGGATCGATTTTTGACTTATTTTGATGAGCGAATCGAAAGAATGCTAGAGACTTTTTTGCAAACTCAAAAGCTCTTGCTGTCTGTAGACAGTGACCTAGAGTCCCTGACCCGTGAGGTCTTTCGCCAAGAACACGAGCAGCTGATGAAAGATCGTATAGAGCTTGAGGCGCGCTTAGACTCCATTCAGGACGAGGTCCTAGATGGGAGGGCTCAGGTGGCCGAGGAACTCCACCACATCAGTTTGCGCGCTCAGAACCTCAACCACGCCTTGGCGGATTGGGCCAAGCTGCTCAGACCCGTCTCTCATGGGCTGCAAGAGGTGGAGCCCTACGCGGAGTCTTTTGCCCAGCTGGTGACGGGTCAGTTCTTTCCTCTTCCCGATCATGCTTATCCTATTGACCATCAACTTTTTTCTAAAACTCAGGGCATTGAGTCGGTGGTTTTCTTAAAGTCCTTTGTGCGCAAGATGAGTCACCTAGGTCCAGATGATCTGCAAAAGGTGAAAACCCTTATCGCCCATATCACTAATGGCTTTGTGGCTGAGCAGGGACAGAGTGGTATTAAGCACCACCTGACTGGGGCCCATAAACAGTTCATATTGGTTAAGCACAAGGGTCAGGGGGGACGCCATCGGCTACTGGGCGGTTTTGTGGAGGGCCGTCTGGTGATTGTGGAGATGAGGCTCAATGAAGATCCCCCGGCCACCGGTTATCGCTCCATCTCTAAAGCCATTTGCCGAATAGCTGCGGAGGCCGGATACGACTGCAGCCAGGAATAGGTGCCCGTCATCTTTTTGCGTAACGATGAGTCATAAGGCTCTGGCTGGCCAATTTGGCCAAGTCCCTTTTAGGTCGTTTCGGGCTATTTAGGGATGCGCCGTTACGCAAAAAGATGACGGGCACCTATTCCCTGCGAGGGCTGCCCATCAGGGGTTTGGGCTCTTCCTCTAATTTGTAGAGCATCAGGGGAACCTCTAAAAAGCACTGATAGAGGGCTGGACCACGAGAGCTCTCGGAGAGGGATTCGGTGAGCTGGGAGAAACGCCGACAGCTGAGGTGAGGCCCACTCTTTTCGGTGGCCATCTCAAAAGTCTTATTTGCTGTGGTCTCTGCTCCTGTGGTCTCAACTCCTGGGGGCTGTTCCCAATAGGCCTCGGTCAACTGGCCCTCGATGTCCATATTGTCAAAGAGGAGTCGGGCTTCGTGGCCCTCCAGCTGAATCAAGAGCAGCCCCTGGGCCAGACGAGTTGGGGATTGAGGTCGAGGCTGAATCAAAGTGGCTCGCTGGCCGTAGTGATCCCTGTCCGGCTGGGCAAAGGTGGCCCTGGTGTAGGGCCAAGCCACAAACTCACCCTTGTGATAGTTGATTCCAAGAGCGCAGCGGTGGGTCTTGGTCCCACTTCTCATATCTTCACTCTCCACACAGGCCGCCAAATGACTGCGCTTTTCTCTCACCTTCTGGGTCATTTCTTGGGTACTTCGCAGGCCCACTTTGATGATGTCCACATTCAGATTTTGGTAAAGAGCAGCGGCATCCTCTCCATCAATAAAGATCAATCCATTGGCGGGGGCATCGGGCTGAAGGCCATGGTGAGGCTCCAGAGCCAGATGCTGACCCCAGTAGGAGTCCCGCAGTTTCCATTCTCCCTGTAAGTCCACAATAGCCCCTTGGCGCAGAGCCCACAGAGGGAGTCCGTCAGCGTCTTCCTCCGGGCTGTAGTCGCTGATCTTTTCCGCATTCAGGAAGGGTAAGGGCTTTTTAGGGGCCTCCTGTTGCGGGCCGGAGCCAGAGAGTGGGTCTTCTGGAAGAGACATTTCGCAGCCGATCAGGCCTATGCCTAGGCTCGCCACCAAGAGGGCTGCCAGAGGGCGCAAATAAGAAGAGGATGAAGTCGCTTGGCGAGTTGAAGGGGAATGGGGGCTGCGAGATAAGCGGGCATTTATGGGATTTGGCTGTCGATGGATTGTTTTCATGGGCCATTGAAATAGCAAAAGGGGTGCCAGTGCTTTGTGAGTCAGAGGTACAGGAGAGCTCCATTTTTCGCGGTTTCAGTCCTAAGTCCCTGTGCAAGCCTTGGTCAAAGTGTCCTTTTTGCGCCCCGGTGCCCGTCATATTTTTGCGTAACGGCGCATCCTTAAACGCCCCAAAATGACCTAAAAGGGACTTAGCCAACTTGGCCAGATAGAGTTTTATGACCCATCGTTACGCAAAAATATGACGGGCACTATTAGCCCATAGGCCAGTTCAGTTTGAGACGGACATTGCCGATCAATAGATCAACAACAAAGGATTGTGTTGAGTGAAGAGGGAAATTTCAAAAG
>SKLV01000139.1 GCA_007121385.1 Bdellovibrionales bacterium | reverse complement strand
TTCACCGGAAAATCAAAGTGAATCATATCGGCGGTGGACTCTTGAATCTCACCAATCAAATCAGCGATATCCCGGGTTTTGTCTGAAAAGATAGATGCAGAAATCAACATAATTGGCTTTAGAGCTTACCCGAACTTGGCTGTAAATTGTATTTTCGATTATTACGCGACGAGTCTAAGGGGCCGCTCGCTTCAGGGAAACCACCATTCGGGCACCCTCCCGGTAGGTCAAATCCAGGTCCACCGAGCCCTCATGCTCCCGGACAATGGAATTGACCAGGGCCAGTCCCACTCCTGTACCCACTCCCTCCTCTTTGGTGGTGAAAAAGGGGTCAAAGACCTTTTCTCTGAGCTCAGGAGGAATGCCTGGCCCCGTGTCGGCCACCGAGATCTCCACTCGCCCTGGGCCCTGCGCAGAGGCCTGCAGAAAAATAAGCTTTCGCTGCGTCTTCAGTACAGCATCCCGAGCGTTGTTGAGTAGGTTGACAAAGACCTGCTGAAGTCGCCCCGAATTGCCCTGCACCCAGAGCTCCTCATCCAACTCCACCCGAAGGTCAATCCCCTCTTTCTGGTAGATCTCTCCCACCATCTCCAAAGTCTCCAACAACAGCGGTCTTAAATCCAACCGCTTTGTTTCAATGGTGTCGGCCCGAGCGAAGGTTCTTAAACCCTTCACAATGTGAGCTATTCTCTCCACCGATTTCAAAGTTTTACTCGTCTTCTGCAAAATGACTTCGTCCTCAAGGCCCGACTTGGATAAGTGGCGGTTGAGAGTTTCCATTTGCCCCTGAATAATGGCCAGAGGGTTGTTGATCTCATGGGCCACACCCGTGGCCAGCTCCCCTATGGAGGCCAATTTTGATTGGTGAAAGGAGATCTTTTTTTGGGTCTCCAGATCTCGGGCCAAGTTCATCTCATTGATCATCTCCCCCAACCTCACATAAAAGGGATTGAAGTTGTTCATTTCCTCTTCCGAAAAATAGCTCTTGCGTTGCCCTAAAGCCACAAGAGCCACCAGCTTTCTGTTGTAGAGAATTGGCACCACTCGCAACTCCTGAAAGCCATAGCTCTCTCTTAGAGTCACCTCCTGATGAGTCTCCAGGCTCTGCTGAAGCAAGGGCTTCATCTCCCTATAGTCCGGAGCCCCGAACATCTGCTGGAAGGACATTGTCCTAGCTCCGGGTCCCAGTGAACTGTCCACCAAGACAAAATCTGTAAAGACCCCGGCCCCATCCACTTCAACAATCAAACCAAACTCGGCCTCATAAGACCTCACTGCTCTCTCAATGAGGTTGGAGTAAAACTGCCCCTTGTTTCCTGCTGCGGCGATAAACTGAGCCCGAGTATCGGAAATTAAGCTCTCTACCGCCTCCTGTCGCTTTTTTTCCGTCACATCAAATAAAACCCCAATCAAGTCCTCACTGGCAGGGGCCTGAGCTCCCCTTTCCCACACCCACCTCACGGAGCCCTTTTTATGCAGTATGCGGTAGGTGAGGTCATAGCCTCTCTGCTCGCGAAGGGCCTCCAGAACCCCTCTCTCCACATAGTCGGCATCCTCAGGATGAATAATATCCCCAAATGAGATCTTTCTATTTTGAACAAAATCCTCCGCTGGATAACCTGACAGAGCCTCGATATGCGAGCTAACAAAGTTCATGGTCCAACTTCTATTGACCTGACATTCATAGACCACGGCGGGAGAAAATCGGAAAATGGCATTGAGCTTTTGGCTGAGCGCTTCCTGTTCCAACAGCAGGGCTCTTCTCTCCTCCTCGGCTCTCTTTTCTTCCGTAATGTCTTCCACAATGGACCAAATGCCTTTCTGGCCACTGTAGTCCTCCACAACAAAGCCTGAAAGCTCCACGGGAACCAGCTGGCCGGACTTGGTCCTATATTCCTTACGATAGGGGCCATATTCCCCTTTGCTCTCCAGATGTTGCAGCTGAAGAGCCTCTTGCTTGGCATAGCTCTCCGGGGTGAGGTCCCAGTAAGCGAGCTGACTCAGCTCCTCAATGGAGTATCCAGTGAGTCTTTCAAACTCCCGGTTGCATTCAATAAAGCGGCCCTGCATATCGCAAAAGGCGAAACCAAAGGGAGCTCTGGCAAAAAACAAATCCAACTTCTCCCGGCTGGCCACCAGCTCGGTCAAATCCGTGTCCGTCCCGGTAAAGCGAAGTGGCTTGCCGTCCTGGTCCCACTCGCAAAAGCGGCCCCGGCCCATAATATGAACCCAGCGCCCCTCTTTGTGACGGACACGATGCAGACACTCATAGGAGTCTGTCTTCCCCGACAAATAATTCTGAATGGCCTCGTGAGCTCGCGGCAAATCCTCCGGGTGAACTCGAGACTCCCAGTCCGACAAGTCCATATTGAGGTCCAAAATCTCCAGTCCTCGCAGTTGGGCCCAGGACTCATTGTAGGTCACTGAGTTGTCCGCCAGATTCCAATCCCAAATCCCCAAATTTCCCCCTTCAATAGCTAGATTTAAGACCTCCTTAATATCCAGAATCTTTTTTTCCAGAAGTTTGCGCTCACTGATGTCTCGGACAACGGCCTGAAGATAGGATCGCCCCCCCTCATCAATGCGACTGAGCCTTATGGTACAGGGGATCTCTTGACCCTCCTTTGTAGAGTGGGTCCACTCAAAAAAGTGAGTTCCAGAGCTCATGGCGATTCCAATCATCCGCTGGGCCTTCTCGGCGGAGGGTAGTCCATCGGGCTGATGGCTAGGAGAAAAGCTCCATGGACCCAATTCGACAAACTCCTTCTCGGAGGCCACTTTAAATAACTCAAGAGCGGCTGTGTTGCAGGAAGAAAAATGCCAGTTGGGAGGCTCCAAAGTCATCATGGCGTCTTTAGATTGAGAGAATATTTGCCTATAGCGGTTCTCGCTCTCCCGTAGGGACTCTTCATACCTCTTTTGCTCAGTCACATCTTGAAAAGTCCCAATCAACTTCACCACCTGGCCCTGAGAGTCTTCAACGGGGCGGCCGATGGACCTCACCCATTTCTTTACGCCCTTGGCATCACAAAACTCAAAGATATCATCAAAAGGCTGCCTTTTGTGAATACAGTCCTGGATCAATTGGGCAAGCTTTGGTCGCTCCCTCGGCGCATAAAAAGATAAGCCGTCGAGCTTGTGCGTGGGAGTCCCCACAGGAATCTGGTAGATATGATAGATCTGCTCACTCCACAGGGTCTTACCGGTTGGCACATCCAGCTCCCAGCCCCCCGCCTGAACAATTTTCTGCACATCCGAGAACTGCTGTTGAATCTTCTGGGCCTCAAGACTCAAAACTCGACTCTCAAAGAGAGAGACAACATTTTCTGCCGCCCATCGCAGAATCTCCATCTGCTCGGAACCCCATGTTCCCTCCTTGAATTTGCCCACCCCGAGAGTCCCCACAGTGAGGCCCTCAGAGCTTTGAAGGGGAACTTCGGTTAAGGGACCTTCCTTGTCAGCTTCAGGATCGCCAGGGTCTTGTCCCCCAAAGCCAAAGCTGACCTTTACTGCTTTTTCCTGAGAGGAAAAAAGCCTGAGGACTGCGCACCTTCCCCCGCAAAGTCGGGCCGCGCGAGACAACAGAGCCTCTAATTCTTCTTTCAGATGGGAGACCTGAGCCTCAAAAGACTCGACAAGGCCTTGTTTCTGCTCTTCATCCCTTAGGCCCATTAGACCTCAGTTCTTTTCTGATCAATTTCAATTTCCTACAGGAGCTCAATGTAGTGCTCAACAATCTCTTTGATCTGGTCATAGGAAAATGGCTTGTGGATCACGGCCACCCCGCCCTGCTTGACAACAATCTCATCGGTGTACTCATTAAAGCCGGTGATCATAATCACCGGCGTGTGGATCTGACTTTGGTCCATCTTCTCGAGCAAAGTCATTCCATCCATTTTGGGCATGCGGATATCACTGATCACGCAAGTGAAATCTTCTTTTTCCAAAAGCTGAAGGGCCTTTTCCCCATTTTCGGCCTTGACGCAGTGACAGTCCAAGTCTACGAGCATCTCCTCGAGAACATCTCGCAAGTCGCCATCATCTTCCACAATCAAAATTTTCATTTTTTCACGCATAAAAAGATTATATTTTATTCAGAATTTGGATCAATAGGTTCCATATAAAACGGAAAAAACAAAAGCTGAGCTAGAGAATGGTCTAGCCTAACCCCCAAAAAGCCTAGGGAGAAGTGAATGATGCCAAATCTACAAAGGATCTTGATACTACAAAGAAGCCTTGTGTCCGGCAAAACTCTAAGGTTTGGGCAATTCTTAAACCTACCTATCTCAGTAAAGGAGAATTTATGAGATCTCTAGCCTTTTTAAAGCCTTTGGAAACATTGATCCTGACGCTTTTAATCATTGGAGGAGTTAATTGGGGGTCTATTGGTCTTTTTCAGATTGACTTGATCGCCTCACTGTTCGGCGGCACATACACCCCACTGAGCCGATTTGTCTATAGCCTTGTTGGCTTAGCTGCCCTTCTTGAGATTGTTATCCTGTGGTCTTCAAGACCGGAGACTGCACACTCTGTAAAAGTCTCAACAACTCAAGTGGACCGAAAGCCCCGACATATCCATACAACCTAGATTTTTGATTGAGCAGCAAGGAGGACATCTATAACTCAGCTGCTATTTATTAATATCCAAAGAGGAGAATTTATATGTTGATCCGAGATATTATGCATAAAAAAGAAGTGCAGTTAGTGGAGCCCAAAACCCCTATTCAGGAGGTCGCTCAGCTGATGAAGGATGGGGAGTTTGGCATTGTTCCCGTCCAAGAAGACGATAAAATGGTGGGTATGATTACCGATCGAGACATTGTTCTTCGCTGTGTGGCTGAGGGAAAAAACCCAGAAAAGTGTATGGCCAAAGATGTGATGACGGACGAGGTTCTGTATTGTTACGATGATCAAGATGTTGAGGAGTTGGCTCAAAGCCTAAGCGACAACAAAGTTCGACGCATGCCCGTAGTCAATCGCGACAAGAGGCTCGTGGGTATAATCTCCCTCAGTGATCTGGCCCGACAATCTGGAGTGAGCCATCTAGTGGGGCGCACTCTGAGTCATGTGTCCCAATAAAACTGCCCCACTTTCCTGTTGATAAACCGAAAAAAAGCTCCAAAGAATTTTGGCATTCCCATTGCTTAGTCAATGGGCATGCTCCCCAATTGCCCCTCTGGCTGCAGCCAGCGAAAAAATGTCCGGACAGTTGTCCGATTTGGCTACTTTTACAGGTCTTCGGACCGGCGAAAAATTCAGCGCTTTAAATGCGCTCACTGTGGCCGGCATTTTTCACAGGCCTCCTTCTCAAAAAATTTTGGCCAGAATAAGCGTCATCTCAACCGCAAAATTTTTACGCTTTTGGTCTCCGGGGTCTCGCAAAGAAGAATTTCCCAATTGCTCAAATGCCACCTCACCACCGTCAGTAGAAAATTGGCGTTCCTTGGACAGCAGGCCAGATGGATCAACCACTGCGATCGACTTAAAACTA
>SKLV01000118.1 GCA_007121385.1 Bdellovibrionales bacterium | reverse complement strand
TTTGGGATGCCGATCAGCTTTTTGGCTATGCTGGGAGTGATCGCTCTATCTGGAGTGATTGTTAACAATGCTATTTTGTTTATTGATTTCGTCAATCAATCCCGCAGGGGAGGGCTGGATCGCTGGGCCAGCATTGAGAGGGCGGCCTCTATTCGTCTGCGTCCTATTTTCTTAACGACTCTGACCACCGTGGCCGGCCTGCTACCCACGGCCCACGGGCTAGGAGGATTGGATAAGTTTGTGGTGCCCATTGCTATGGCTCTTGGCTATGGTCTGTTTTTTGGATCCATGCTGACGCTGTTGGTTTTTCCGGCCTTTATTGCCATTGTGGATGACTTCCGTGAGGCTTGGCATCGGCTCTTTGGCGGCGAAGCTGAGCTTTAGTGGAGCAGATCAATGTGTGGAGGAATACTCTCGTCGCTCATGTTCTCCAGCTCATAGAGAGCCTTTTGTAGCTCTGCCGGAGCTTGGTGGACCTCTACAAAGGAAAAGTACTGTTTGAGGTCACAGAGGGCTTCTTTGGCATAGCCGAGCTTTTTCAACAGAAGGGCGCGGCGGCAGAGAGTCTGAGCCTGATGGGGGTCTAGCTTGAGGAGCACATTGAAAAGAGTGTGGAGCTGATTCCACATCTGTTTGGACTCGTAATACTGTTCTAGATCTTTGAGATAAAGATAGAGAACTCGTCGGGCTGGAAGAACCTCCAAATCTTTGTCACAGGGAGATTTGTTTCCCCAATAGCGGTTGAGCCACTGACATAAGTCCGTGTCGCTGAGGGTGCGCCCCTCTTGGGACAAGTCCATATAGTGGGATTTGCCCCTACGCACCCACTTGAGCAAGCACTGGGGCTGAGCCTGAACCAGATTGATGGGCAGATCGATGTGGGAGGCCAGATGTAGATAGATCAAGCTCAAAGGGAGAGGAGCACCTTGGCGCTGCAGAAGAATGCTTCGGGGCAAAAGGGCCTCTTCCTCAAAACCCTCTGAGCAGGGGCTGAGAACCTGAAAGCCCTTGTTTTGAAAGAAAAAGTGGTTGAGCTTTTCAAAGCGCTGTTGCTCCGATTGGTCCTTGCACTGAGAGGCCAGTTCAAAAGATAAATAGTTGAGTTCACGCACAGTCTCTAGAGAGTCTGCAGGCTCCTCGGGCCACAGCAGGGAGTTCAAGCCGAGCAAAATGGGCAAAAGAGAGTGGGGATCCTCAGTGCTCAGGAGATCCAATTCCAGTTCCAGTTTTTGCCAAGTCACACGACTTTCAAACACCATAATTATGAGTTAGGACATGATTGTAATCTTTTCAAGGTGAATGAAAGGTTAATTAATGCAATGCATTTTGAGGCCTGGTCTTGACCCCTGAATTGGCCTCACAGGATGATGAAAGTGAGGGGAGGGTGAGGGCCTTGGCTGAGGATCAAGAAGATCAGAGACAACTGATTGAGGAGTTGCGTGAAGAGTTGGCCGACCGAGAAAAAGATCTGGCTTACTTTCGCTTGCAGCTGAGCCAGGCCAATCTGCGCTTGGAGGGATTGATTGATCAACTTCAACAGGAACTCAGAGTGGCCCAGGCTCTGCAAAAGGCTCTCGTTCCCACTGAATTGCCTCATATTCCTGGCTTTGAGTTAAGCAGTAAATTTGTTCCCAGTTTGATTTCAGGTGGGGACTATTTTGACGTCTTTGAACACGAAAATAAATTTCGTTTTGGCGTGCTGATGGCAAGTTCGTCTGGGCACTCTATGTCGGCCCTATTTCTTTCGGTTCTGCTTAAGCTCACAGGGAGACTTGAAGCTCGCCAAGGGGCTCAGCCCGACAAGGTTTTATCACAGATGATCCAGGAGTTGAGCCCAGGCCTCAGTGACTCCTCCCGAGCCGATGTCTTCTACGGGGTGGTGGATCGACGCAGTTATGAGTTGAACTACTGTCGGGTGGGTGAAGGGGCCAGTTTATTGCAGTGGTCAGCTAACGGAGATATTGAGGTTCTTCAGCCCTGTGCAGGCCCCATCGAGCCGGGATTTAAGGACCCCTTGTCCAGTCAAAGTCTGAGTCTCAACCCCAGAGACCGTTTGGTGCTCTGCACTCGCGGCATCTTACAGGCCAAAAATCCCGATGGAGAGGACTTTGGTTTGGAGAGACTCCTTAAGGCTCTCAGAGAGGTGGGGCCTGCGGGCAGCGCCAATGGGGGAGTGCATGATCTGCGCAACAATATTCTGTATTCAGTGCAGAAGTTCTCGGCGGGGCAGGAGCTGGTCCGTGATATGACCGTACTCGTCTTAGAAGTGAAAGACAGAGTGATTAAATTGGCCAAATCCTGATAGGGCTCAAAGGGGAAGAGAGAGGTCGGCTGACTTATGCAACGTGTCGGTCGGACTGGAGCAGAAAGACTACAAATGGTCTGCATTTCAGTTTAAGCTCAGAGTCTATTTACAAAAGGGAGGCGCAATGGCCGAAGTCTATGCAGGAGCTGTGGATAAAGGTTTAGAAGGTGTAGTGGCTTGCACTACGGGCATATCATCGATTGTTGATGCCACTCTTTGTTATCGGGGCTATCGAATTGAGGATCTAGCAGAAAACTCCACATTTGAAGAAGTGATTTATTTGCTCTGGAATGATCGTCTTCCCAAGGCTGAAGAGCTGTCCCAGCTGCGCCAACAGCTGAACCAGTTTCAGGAGTTGCCGGGTCCTTTGGTTCAACTTTTAAAAGAGATGCCCACTCAGGGCGTACATCCCATGGCCTGGTTGAGAACGGCAGTTTCCATGCTGGCTCTATGGGATGGAGAGTCCCAGTCCACAGAGGCAGAGGCGCAACACCGAGTGGCCCTGCGCCTCTGTGCTCAAGTGCCCGCTTTGGTGGCTCTCTTTGAGAGAATACGCCAGGGGCAGGACATAGTGGCTCCCAGGCCAGATCAGTCCATTGCCTATAATTTTCTCTACTGCCTCAAGGGCACTGAGCCTGACCCCGAGTTGGTGAAGGTCTTTGACACTTGTCTGATTCTCCATGCGGATCATGAGCTCAATTGCTCAGCCTTTTCAGCCCGAGTGACAGCCTCCTCTCTCAGTGACATCTACTCGGCCGTGGTCAGTGCCATTGGGGCTCTTAAAGGCCCCCTCCATGGAGGGGCCAATGAGCAGGTGATGTTGATGCTCAAAGATATTGGCTCCCTTGAGGCGGCAAAGACCTGGGTGAAGGAAGCCTTGGAGCAAAAGAAAAAGATTATGGGCTTTGGCCATCGAGTTTACAAAAATGGAGATCCACGAGCTAAAATCCTGAGAGGAATGAGCGAGGCCCTGACAAAGAAATCAGGGGAGCCCCATTGGTATCAGATGTCCGCGGCCATCGACGATACAGTGCAAGCCGAAAAGGGGCTTTTGCCCAATGTGGATTTTTACTCGGCCACTGTGTACTACAGCATGGGAATTCCCATTGACCTCTACACGCCAATTTTTGCCTCTTCTCGGGTGAGTGGGTGGTTGGCTCACATTTTTGAGCAGTACTCCAAGAACCGAATTTACCGTCCTCGCGGTGAATGGGTAGGGCGAGAAGGCTTGGCCTGGAAGCCTCTGGACCAAAGAACCTAACTGTGGGCCAGGCTTGAACTCTTACATCTTCTCCATCAGATGTTGGTAGATTTCTGAGTTCTTAATAAACATCACGCCGGCTCCGGGGCCACCTTTGATGTGGCCCTTCTTAGTGAGCCAAACGACTTTGGCGTTCACGCTATGTTGTTTTTCTACATCGTCGAGATGAACTTTCAGGCGCACCAGATCTCCGGTTTCCAATTGGGGTTTGGCTTCAAACTCACAGTAGGCTCCTCCCTCTGAGAGGTTGTACATATGAGTGGTCCAGGTTTTTCCTGAGAGGTAGGTCTCCATTTGAGCCTTTTCTCGAGTTAAAAATCGCTGAAATCGCTGTTGGGGCAAAGAGCGCATAATCAGAAGTTTTTTCACTAGGCCCACCAGGTTTTTGTCTCGGGCGGGATGGTGTATAAAGTTGAGACGATGCCGGTTGACAACATTCTGGATGTCCTCACTGAGTTGAAGCTCCTGTGTAGAGAGCAAAATACCATTGTCGTAGCCCAACTGGCGAATACCTCTGATCCAGTCCAGCTGATCCTGGTGGAACTTCTCAACTTGAAACAAGACCAGTTGCAGGGGCTTTTGCTTTAGCCACTGCAGACTCTCATTGAGGTCGACTGAGCAAATGATTTCCACTGGCAAAAGACTCACCAAGCGGTCTCGGAGTTGAATAGCCGCTTCTTTCTCATCTCCTTGAATCAACATTTGATACATAGATCTTCCGTCCTTTGCCTTTCCATCGGCCAAAGTCCGGAAGAAGTTGAGTTTTTCTGTTTTTGGAAAAATTTTGGACAGGAAGGGTTGAGTCAGGGACTCTTAAGCCATATTGACCAGCTCTTGGGTGGCCTTGCGAATCCCTGTGAACACCTCAAAGACCGAGGCCCCATCGTACATATAAGCTGGGGTGGTGATGACCTTGTTCTCGCGATCAGTGACAAAGTCGTCCACGGGGCAGTTGACATGCTGAGCACCCGTTTTCTCAATCTCCTGAGCCACTTCTCTTTGGTCTCCTATGGTCACATTCACGCGATGGGAGCCCAAAACCTTGGCCACAAGAGCTGGAGCAATGCACCAGGCGCCGATGGGCTTGCCCTGCTGGTGAAAGTCTTTAAGAACCCTTTCGGCCTCAGAGAGAACTTGGCAATTGGCTCCATCATGAGCCCAAGAGCAGAGGTGCAGGGCCACGCCAAATCCCCCGGGCATAAGGAGAGCATCAAAGTCTTCGGCTTTAAGGTGACTTAAGTTTTTTACTCGCCCACGGGAAATCCTTGCCGCTTCTGCCATAGCTTGGCGAGACTCCAAGCTGTCTCCGGTCAAATGGTCAGTGGCCTGAAAGCTCAACTCAGGGGCAAAGACAGTGTACTCAGCTTGCGCCTCAGTGAGAGCAATGAGAGAGCTCACGGCTTCAGTGATCTCGCTTCCATCTTGAAATCCAGATCCCGTTAAGACAAGGGCGACTTTTTTCATCTTGAATCTCCTCTCAAAAAGGGCCAATGGCTACCAGAGCCCTGTGAATTTCCCGACATTATGGCCTAGAGAGAAAAATCGCGCAAGACCTGGCACTGAGAGATCAAGTAGTCCCGACCTCCATGGGGAACCTGCTGATAGATGCAGTAGCTCAAAAGCCGACCTAGGTAAGGAGGAGAGCTGCTAAAGCGGTAAAAATGGCGAGTTTTATACCAACTGCCATCTTCAAACCAATCCACCTGGTCATAGTTGAGATCAACAGCCAAAACTCGGCAGCCCTCCAGGCCTCCGCAGTCTTCCCGCTCTCGGACAGCCCGCGGAGGGGCCATGAGTCTCTCTGGCTGAAGGGAGAGATTGTGGTAGCTGCGGCGAACAAACTCTAGGTCCTCGCTGGTGGTACTCAGGTCCTGGGACAGGCCAGCTAAGGGGAGAGAAGAGAGAAGAAGATTTAAGCTCTGCACTTGGGCTGGCTGAAGTCCCATGGGGCTGGATTTGACAAATTCCAGTTGGCTCTCTGTCTCCACCACCTCAGGGTTCATAGGGTCGTCTTGATAGAAGATATCCACATTCCGCACCCAGTAAGTCACAGAGTCCTCGCTTTCTGTGCGATGGAGGATCTGTTGGAGATGATCGGAAGCCTTTTGGTGCCCAGTCATTTCAATACTTTGGTTCACTTCGTAGTGGACGCTTTGCCCCACCTCCATGGTGAATTGTCCTGCCTCAAGGGGGCCAATCACAGACTCAATGGCGGCAATAAGCTCTTCGTCATCCACTTCCACGCCAAGGGAGGCCAACTCAGCCTTGGGCTCCTCCATGCAGGAAGTCACACCAAAGATCACCAATGGGACCGAGAGGGCCAGAACCAAATGTAAGGCCACCCACCAGGGCTGCTCTTTAGCAGCCCAAGTCCACAGGGAACTGAACTCTCTCACACTGAGTCCCATCCCCAGAACCACAGCGGCAGAGGGAGAAGCTCCTCCAGAGTCGTGGCTGTCTGAGAGTCCAAGGCCTTAAAATGAGAGGCTTTATGGGGGCCAAAAAGAAGTCTAAGGAGGTCGACCTCCGAGCTGATCTGAAAGAGGTTTTCACCAAAGCCCAGCACATAGCCCTCAGAGCTGTTTTCCAGAACGAGGTCAGCGATTCCCAAGGTGCGAGCATAGCGATGAACCTTGCCCAGGATATTTTGCAAATTGAGAATTTTAATCAGCCCCAGCCAGCCATTTTGAGTTTTGGCCCCATGAGAGACCATTTGGCGGATCAAATTTTGTGAGTGGGCCGGGGCCATCACACGAATGGGGCGGCCCAGTGAGCGGCGAACTTGTGTCAAAAGCAAAATGATTTCCTGAACTCCACCTCCCCACTCGTGGATATGGTCTTTGAGATCAGCTCCTTTGCCTTCCACAGCATAGGCCAGTAATTCGTTGTTGGCACTCCAAAGGGTGTAGAGATGAGAGTTGGGGATGCGCAGATAATTTCTGATGTCTTCAGGAGTTCGAATACAGCCTACCCGGTGCTGAGTGTAGAGTTTTAAAAGGGCCTCTGAAGCCACCTTGTTGTCTTTCACAAAGCGAACTCCAGGAGGAAGGGGGAGGTCCCAGGGGTCTTCAATGAGTAGGTTGACCTCTTGGCCGGCCAACTCAAAGCCCAGCTTTTGGTAGAAATCAAAGAGGTCAGACCATAAAATGGCCAAGTCACAGCCTTGGGTTTGGGCCTCAGTCAGACAGTTTTCTATGATAGAACGGCTGAGCCCTTGGCCTCGGGCCTCAGGAGCGGTGACAACGCTTCCAATCACTGCCGCTTTAAAGAGACCCACGGGAGTCTTGGTCAGAGAGTACTTCATAAGGGCATGGGCTTGGATGCCCTTTTCGTCCCGAATAATGCGTATGTTCTTCACATTGTTGGGGTGAAAGGCCTGAGGGTACTCTTCTCCCACAGACCAGTTCTCTTGGGGGCGGAGCTGCTGATCAACAAATGAGATCACATCAGCCATTTCTTCCGGTTGGGGCGGTCTTGGTCCTTCCATAGAGATCAACCTCCTCAATGAGGGTCTATTGGGGACGGCCACAGAAGGGACGGCCCCTTGCTCTTTAAGTTTAAAGGATTCGGCCCAGCCTGTCCCACTCAAGCCCTTGAATTGACAACAGTTTAGCCCAAGGGCTAGGATCGGCCCCGTGAGTTCTACGATCCGCTCCAACGAAAGTCGGTCTAAGAAAAAGCAGCGCCTTGGGGAAATGGTCCGGCGGTTTAAGCGCTATTATCCCGAGGCCCACTGTGCTCTTCACTACACCACGGCCCATGAGCTCTTGGTGGCCACCATCTTGTCCGCCCAGTGCACAGACGAAAGAGTGAATCAAGTCACTCCCAGTTTGTTTTCCCGCTTTCCCTCAGTGAAGGCCCTTGCCGAAGCTCCTCTACCCGAAATGGAAGAGATCATTCGACCCACCGGTTTTTTTCGCAATAAGGCCAAAAATATCAAGGCCTGCGCGCAGGCTTTAGTGGAGCAGCATGGGGCCTCTGTTCCTCAAGACCTTGACCATCTGGTGAGGCTGGCGGGAGTGGGGCGCAAGACGGCCCATGTGGTGCTGGGCAATGCTTTTGGCATTGCCTCGGGGGTTGTTGTGGACACCCATGTGACTCGACTGGCCAACCGTCTGGGCCTGGTGAGGGGGCAAAATGCTCAGAAAATTGAACAGGAGCTCAATGAACTTGTGGAGCCTAGGGATTGGATTTTATTTTCCCATTGGCTCATTGAACATGGGCGAAAAGTGTGTAAAGCCCGTAAGCCAATGTGTCATCAGTGCTTTTTAGAGGACTTGTGTCCGCAAAGGGGAGTTTAGTCCATGTGGGTGGCTTTTTTTGAGAGCTTTAGATATGTGGGTCATCTTTTGCCCCTGGCTTTTCTCAGGCTTTATCTGGGATATTTTTTTGTGGCGAGAGCTATGGAGCGCTTTGAAGGTGACTTCCTTTTACAGCCCAGATTAGCTTCGGCCATCAACACCTGGCTTCCGCAGAGCCCGGCACCCGACTGGTATCGCTATCTGGTGGAGACTTGGGTTTTGCCCCATTGGCAAATTTTTTCTTATAGTATCACCTATGCGGAGTTACTGATTGGTCTGAGTTTTTTGGTGGGCTTTGCCGTTCGCCCCATGGCAGTCTTGGGACTTTTTCTCATGCTCAACTTTATTTATATCAGCAGCCCTGAGAGTGTGATTTTGTACAAATTGCTGCTGGTGGTTTTCCTTGTGATGGCCTGGATGGGTGCTGGTCGTTGTTTGGGCTTTGACTATTATTTTTTCAAGCGTCACCGGGGAATATGGTGGTGATGGAATGGTGATTAAATATGGATCTGCGTTTTAAAATTGTTTTTGGCTTGATTGCTCTGTCCTCAGCAGTCATCGCCTGGGGGCTTTATCGCTCCTATCTGATCCGGGGCCCTGTGGACCCCGCCTGGTTTGAAGATCATGAGTTGACTGTGGTGGCCTACCCCAGTTTTGTCTCCAGCTTTGGCCCTGGCCCACAAATTGTGGCGGCCTTTCGCGAGCGCTGCCAATGTGAAGTGAAGCTGGTCAATGGGGGTGACACGGGCGTTCTCTTGCAGCGACTGCTTCTGCGCCCCGATCGAATGGGGGCTGATGTGGTTTTGGGGCTGGATCAGTTCTCTCTGGCAGAGGCCCGAGAGAGCATGGACTGGCATTCCCTTGGTCAGGGAGAGTGGCTTTCCTGGAAGCCCGCTCTCCAAGAGCGGGTTGAAGAGGACTTTTGGCCCTACAATTGGGCCCCGATGACTTTGCTCTATAAAAAATCAGAGCAAGATCTTGGTGAAGTGAAGTCTTGGGAGGAGCTCTTTAAGCGCATTGAGCCGCAGTCCCTGGCTTTACAGGACCCTCGCACCAGTCATCCGGGCAGTCAAATGGTCTACTGGCTATGGAGTCGGGCTCGACAGGTGGCCTTAGAGCAGGGGGATGAGTTGGATATTGATGAGGCCTTTGTTCAGGAGTTGAATCGTCTCAGCCCGTTTGTCCACAGTTTGTCCCCCTCCTGGTCCCAATCCTATGGTCTCTTCAAGCGTGATCAGGCGGCCTTGACCTTTTCCTATGCCACATCTCCGGTTTTTCATCGGGTGGTGGAAGAGGATTGGGACATTGAGGCCTTGAGGCTCACAGAGCCTCACCCCTACCAAGTGGAGTACATGGGAATTCCGGCCAGCTGTCAGCAATGTGAACGGGCCAAAGAGTTTGTTTTATTTATGCTCGAGCCAGAGGTGCAGCAGATCATTATGGAGAGAAACTTTATGTTCCCGGTGATTGATTCCGTGGAGGAGGAGACCGCCTTTGCTGAGGTCAGCAGCCAGTGGTCCCTCCAGGCTCTTTTGGGGCGAGAGCTGGAAGCTGAGTTTTTGGATTCCAAAGAACGCCTGGAGAAATTATGGGTCGAGGCCCTGCGCCGGCGTTGATCCACCATTTTTTGGCGGGACTTTTTGTACTGGCTCTCCTCAGTCCCCTGCTCCTGCTTTTGTTTTTTGTCGGCCCTTGGGCCTGGCCCCAGCCTTCGGAGTGGCTGGAGGTTCTTGCCTTCACTTTCCTTCAGGCTCTGCTCAGTGCTCTTTTAAGTTTAACTCTGGGGTTGTTAGCCGGTGTGGGTCTGCTCCGCTGGGGCTCAAAACCCTCCTCCTCTTGGTTGGACTTTTTTGTCCTGTGGCCCAACCTAGTCCCGGTGCTTTTGGTGATCTTGGCCTCTATGAATTTGGTCACGGCCTGGATGACTTTTCCTTTCGGGCTCTGGGCGATTGTGGGCCTTCACACTCTGCTCAATATGGGCCTTGTGGCGGTGGCCCTTTCCCGCCTTATCCCCGAGCGACTGGGAGGCCTGGCCGAGTTGGCCTATGTGGAAGGTTGCTCGGCTCTGCGCTTTTGGTGGGTCAGCCTATGGCCGCTGATGAGAAGAGATCTAGCTCTTTTGTTTGTTCTCGTTTTTAGTTTTTGTTTCAGCAGTTTTGCCATTCCCCTAGTGGTGGGTGGGGTGGCTGGAACCACCATTGAGGTTTTGATTTTTCAAAAGCTGCGTTCAGTGAGGACCTGGGGGGAGGCTCTGCCCCTGGCTCTGCTCCAGATGGGAGTGATCTTTGCTCTGGCCTTTCTCCTTTTGCGGTCTGGACCGGGTTCGTTCAAACAGACTTCCTCCTGGACAGAGCCCCTGGGACGATGGCTCTCACCCCCGGGCCTTTGGCTGTTGGGATTGGTGCCCACGGGCATTGTCCTCAGTGGTCTGCTGACGGGCTTGCCTCAGGGCCTCCAACAGTGGAAGGCCACCCCGGAAATTCAGAGTCTTCTATTGCCTCTGATGGGGGGAAGTCTGTTGGTGGGAGGCTCTGTGGCTCTTTTGGTCTATCTGAGCCTTATGGCTTTGGCTTATCTTTGGCCCCATGCCCTTTTGCAAAAGTTTTTGCGCGGCTACAGTGCTCCCAGTACAGCCGTTACCGGCTTTGGCTTTTTGATATGGGGGTCCCTGAGTGAAGTCATGGTTTTTAGCAAAATGGCCCTAGGTTTAACGCTCATATACTTTCCCTCCTTGTATCGCTGGATGGGGGAGTCCACTCTTAACCCCCTCTACGGACAGTGGCAGGTGGCCCATTTGATGGGAGCTAGTTCTGGTCTTATTTTTCGTCGGGTGGTCTGGCCTCAAGTGGCCCCCCAATTTGCCCTGATCAGTGGCTTGGCCGCCTTTTGGGCCATTGGCGACTTTGCTTTTTCCTCCATTGTGGCCCCCAGGGATTTGACTTTGGCCATGCTGGTGCACAGTCTGATGGGGGCCTATCGGCTAGAGCTGGCCACCTTACTGGTGTGGCCGCTTTTGCTGATGGGGCTGCCCTTTTTACTTTGGTACCAACTTCAAAAGAGTCACAGCTATGTCCGTCGTTAAGAACCTCTATCGCGACTTTGGAGACTTTAAGTTGGATATTCCTCACTGGGAGATCGCCGATCAGGGTATCACTGCCCTATGGGGGCCTTCTGGGGCGGGGAAGAGTACGGTGTTTCGCCTGCTTTTGGGCCTGGAGCCCTGTCCTGGCTTGAGCTGGATCTTTCAGGGTCAGGATCTGGCCCTGTTGTCACCTCCGGAGCGCCGCTTAGGAGTGGTTTTTCAAAGCCTTGAGCTCTTTCCCCATATGAGCGCTCGGGAGAATATTCTCTTTGCCGCTCGGGCGCGCAAAGTGGCTACCCATAGAGCTCAAGAGCACTTGAAAGAGCTCACCGAGCTCCTGCAGTTGGAGTCCTTCTTGGATCGTAGAGCTCAACTGCTTTCGGGAGGAGAGAAGCAGAGGGTGGCTTTGGCTCGAGCTCTGATGGGAGAGCCACGCATTTTACTTTTGGATGAGCCCTTTTCCAGTTTGGATCAGGACCTCAAGCAGGAGGCCCGTAAACTTCTGCTACAGGTTTTGGATCGCCATCCCATTCCCACATTGCTGATCTCCCATGACCCCGAGGACCTTCATCAACTGGCGGATCACCAGGTGGAGATCCGCAGAGGTCGTCTTCTTACCTACAGTTGACAAATCAAAGTGCGAGAGCCTGTAGACCCCACTTGCAGCACTTGGATGTTGGTGGGAAAGATATTGAGAGCGGGAATGCCCGTGTGAAATCTCACTGAAGTGTAAACCGAGTTTTCAGAATGGATTTTATATTCCTGGGGAAGCTTTTCTTCTAGAGTTTGAGGCTCACTCTTGAAATCAGCTCGTTGATAGTAATCGAGA
This sequence comes from Bdellovibrionales bacterium, assembly GCA_007121385.1. Taxonomy (GTDB): domain Bacteria; phylum Bdellovibrionota; class Bdellovibrionia; order Bdellovibrionales; family UBA1609; genus SKYF01. The sequence continues at coordinate 5,963 of SKLV01000118.1, read as the reverse complement.
AGATATATTTTTTCATGGTATTCTTCAGCGGAAATGGGAATCTCAAGAAAACTTTGGTTGGGCCGTCCGGCAAGACTATTGCCCAGGCGTTCGAGAGCACCCTTGGGTTCGCGAATGTTGAGAAATAGAGAGAAGTTTCCAAACGCATCCGCTTGGGACATCATGACTCGACACTCGTGGCTAAAGGGAAGAGAAATGTTGTCGAAATTGAGGGGTTCAGATTGGATGTTCTCCAGAGCCTTTGCCGAGAGAATCCGCCCTTGGGGATCCAAGGCCTGAGCGAGAAAATCAAAGACCTCCAGGCTCTCGGCCGGAAGACTGACCACCTGAAGACCGTTAATCAGACGAATCCCCTCCCAGTCATCATAGTGAGATTGAGCCTTCAGGCTCAGGGGAAGTAGGGTGATAAAAAACGTGATAGAGAACAACATCAGCCAACGGGACATAACAACACTCCTTTGTCCCGGCGGGCAGAGGCTGGAAGTTCAGTCTCAAGCTTTAAGTTCTAATAAAGCTTGAGGCCCGAGCCTGCTCGGAACAGGCTTTAAGCTGTGCAAAACTAAGGCCAAGTTTTTCGTGCAGGAGTTGGTACTCTCGGTTGAGGTCGGTGTTGAAGATCACCGGATCATCAGTGTTGATGGTGACCTTAAGGCCAAAATCCATGAGAACTTTAAAGGGGTGTTGGTCCAAGTTGGGGATGGCCTGAGTCAGCCAGTTGCTGGTGGGACAGAGCTCTAAAGTCACCCCTCTTTCACGAACAAATTCCATAACTTCTGGACTGCGATAGATCTGTACACCGTGGCCGATGCGCTCGGCTCCCAAGTGCTCAATGGCGTCCACCACATACTGGGGGGCTTCAGGCACATTGGCCTCTCCACTGTGCACAGTAATTTTAAGTCCAGCGGCTTTAGCCTTTGCAAAAAAGGGAGCAAAAGGCTTGCAGTCAAAGCCCACCTCATTGTCCGCCAAATCAATTCCCACAAAGGAATCAGCCTGTTCGAGGACAAAATTGGTCACCCTTTCGGTGACATCTAGCGGCAGTATGCGCTGTAAAATGCAGATAAGGCCCACCCTCATAGGGTAAGCTTTTTTGGCCGCTTCCACTCCTCGGCAAATGGCCTGATGAATTTTTTCAAAACTCAAATGCTCATGGCCCTGCTGAATAAAAGTGGGGGCGTAGCGCAGCTCCAGCCAATGGATATTTTCATTTTTAAAAGCGTCCTCGCAGGCCTCAAAGGCCAGGCGCTCTAAAATCTCTTCTGAGGCCAAGAGCTTTTGGGTGTCGAGAAATTTGTTGAGGACGGCCCCTAAGTCCTGCATGGGCTCCAGGATCACAAAGCGGTTGAGGAAGGCCTGGTCATCGGGCAAGTCGATGCCAAACTGAGGGGCCAGCTCGCGAATGGTGCTGGGGCGCATGCACAGTTCCAAGTGGCGATGCAGCTCTGCCTTGGGCATCTGTAAAATTTCAGGAGCAATTGAGTCTGATTGTTCTGTCCTCATAATCTCTCTCACCTTATTGAGGCCACCGCTGAAGAACAAGTGGAAATGACACAAGAGGGGAAAGTGTTGACGCAAAGCCTAAGCCGGAGCTAGATCAGGGCCTTCACAGGAGAACTGATCTATGAGCCCACAGCCTTCCTCTCTCTCGCAAGATATGGCCTTGATTCCACCCTCACAAAAATTGGCGGGCAATCCCAAGTCCGGACCTCTCTTTGCTCTTACACTTAAGAGAAAATCTGGGGAGTCCATTGAGGTGGTCGATCCCAGGGCCACTCGCGCCCTGCTGGCTTTAATGGATATGCAGGCAGTGTTGGGGGGAGCGGCCAGTCACTTTGGGGGACCTTCGGCTTTGGCCGAGTTGATGTCGGTGACCTTTGCCCTAATGTTTGCCGAAGGGGAAAAGCAAAGCCGCCCTTGGTATGAGCTCTTTCACTTTGTCAACGATGCGGGTCACTGTGAAAATGGTATTTACGCCCTAAGAGCCAATTACGCTCAGGCTGGTGTGAGCCTGGACTCACTAAGGGGTTTTCGCTCTATCAGTAGCCCTCTCACCGGACATGGGGAGGCTCACCTCTTCCCTGAGGGAGTTTACTTGAGCAATGGACCCTTGGGCTCGGCTTTTCCCCAGTCTCAGGGACTGTGCTTGGCCGATGCTTTCAGCGGTGTGGATCGCACTACGGTGGCGGTGATTTCCGATGGGGCCTGTATGGAGGGAGAGGCCCGCGAAGCTCTGGCCTCCATTCCCGGTTTGGCGGCCAAGGGCAAGATGGCCCCCTTTGTGATGATTCTCTCGGACAACAACACCAAGCTCAGTGGACGCATTGATCAGGAGGCCTTTTCTATGGCTCCCAGCTTTGCGGCCCTCTCTACTTTGGGTTGGAAGGTGATCCCCCTAGAAAAGGCTCATGATTTGAGCTCCTGTCTTGAGGTGGTGGAAGAGGCCTTTCGCCAAGCCCAGGCTGAGCCCACTCGGCCGGTGGCCATTCATGCCAAAACCATTAAGGGCTATGGGGTGAAAAAGACAGCTGAGTCGGCCTCAGGAGGCCATGGCTTTCCCCTTAAAAAGCCTTCAGAGCTCAGGGACTTTATCAGCGAAATCTACTCTGGCGAAGCTTGGCCAGCCCCTATTGAGGATTGGCTTCAGGAGCTGGAGAACTTCGATGCCACTTCTTTGGCTGGGACCAAGCCCAGAGGGTTGGTTCAGCCCAAAGTTCCCACTGAGAAAATTCAAGTGGGAGTGGCCCAGGCCCTGATTGAAAAGCGCCAAGGGGGCTTGCCCCTGTTTTCCGTGTCGGCTGATTTGCCCGGCTCCACTGGTGTAGCCGAATTTCAAAAAAAGTTCCCCGAGGCGAGCTTGGATGTGGGAGTGGCTGAGGCCAATATGATCAGTTTAGGGGCCGGATTGAGCAAGCAGGGCTTTATTCCTGTGGTGGACACCTTTGCCCAGTTTGGGGTGACCAAGGGGGCTTTGCCTTTGACCATGGCGGCCCTCTCTCAAGCTCCCATGATCGCCATCTTTTCCCATGTGGGCTTTCAAGATGCGGCCGATGGGGCCTCTCACCAGGCTCTCACCTACTTTGCCAAGACCTGCTCTTTGCCTCATACCGAGGTCTACTCTTTGACCTGCAGTGAGGAGGCCCGGGCCTTAGTGGGCCAGGCCGTGGAGCAGTTTGCAGAGCTTCGCCGCCGCGGAGAAACTCCCAACAACATGATTTTCTTTTTGGGCCGAGAGAACTTCCCCCGCAGCTATCAGAACTGGAGCGGGGCCTCCCTGCCTTTTGACTACAAACTGGGCTCGGCCCAGGTGGTGGCGGACAACACAGGCCAGGGCTTTACTCAATCCGTCACCCTGGTGGGGGCAGGCTCTCTGCTTTTGCAGTGTCTGTGGGCCCAGGAAATTTTGGCAGATCAAGGGGTGGGCTCAGTGGTGGTCAACCCCTCTGTCATTCACCGGCCTGATGTGGAAACCTTAAAGTCCTGTTTGACCAAGACCCAAGGCCATCTGTTGACAGTGGAGGAGCATCAGTGGACAGGGGGAATGGGAGCCCTGATCAATCAGGCTCTGGCTCAGGCCCATATTTCATTTGAGATCAAAATGCTCGGAGTGCAGGGCGAGTTTGGGCAAAGCGCCTACTCGGCCCAGGAGCTTTACGATCAACATGGCCTGGGAGCTGAGGGCATTGCCCAGGCGGTGCACGATTGGTTGAAATAGCTTGAGAGATCTCTCTAGCCAATCTCTCTTAGCGGATTAAAGAGAGGTCCACATGACCGATGGCTTTGCCATCGTAGGTCACATCCATGCGAAAAAACTCCTGTCCCAGTTGGCCTTCTTGTACCCGAAAGCGGAGAGTCTTGGCGTAGCCGGCCAGGTTGCCCTGGGTCTGCATGGAAAAGCCCTGGCTGTCATTGATCAGCTGAAAAGAGCCGTTAAAGACCAGAGTGCGGTTAAGACTCCAAGAGCCTCCGGCCACATCCCAAAAGACTTGGCCTAAGGTGGGAATTTTGCCCTTTTCAAAGTCCACGGTGATATTGGGGGATCCGGTCATGGAGCCACAGTTGTCCCACTCACATTTAGAGGTAAAACCCACTTGAACCCACAAAAAGCAGTCACAGGCTCTCTGATCACGAAGCATATCTTTATAAGCCCCAGTGTCAGTGATCACCATCCAGCCGCGGTAGTTGGGAGACTGCACCACAGGCACCACATCAATGGGCTCAGGACCGGGAGGCATTACACCCCCTCCGCCGCCACTCTTACTCGATCCACAGCCAGTGAGTAAAAACAGGGCCAGGGGAAGGGCCAAAATCAAGGAATAAAGAAAGTGTTTCTTTTTCATAAGTTATTCTCCTCGAGGTTCTTATATTCACTCCCTGTGCCAGCTCATCTCAAAATTAATGGCCTTTGGGCGGGCCTAAGTCCGGATAGAGCTCAGAGTGGGACAGAAATGGGCCTCCAAAGGTGACAAAAACTGTCCCTTTTAAGAAAAACTTACAGGCTATAGGCTTCATCCAATTAAAAAAAACACTGCCTTAAAAAGATCAGTTGGCTTCAGCTTGGACAAAACTATATGGTGCCACATTGGGGATATTCAGAGGGGGGACCATGGGATCAGCAGCGCGCCTATTCATATTTGTATTTTATTTTGCAGCCTTGGGGTTTTTCGCCCCGCCGGCTCAGGCTCTGCACACCAAGCCCGAGCAAATTCGCGCCATGAACACCATTCTGGATGAAATTAAAGACCACTACGGCATGGCCAAATTTAAAAAGGAGACCTATGGGGTTTCGGTCAGTGAGCTGCGCAAAAAATATGGGGATATGATCCGCGCCGCCATGACCATTGAGGAGACCTATGGCTGGGTCCCCCAGGAGGAGCGCAAAGTTTTGCCCGCCGATGAGTTTCGCCAATTGATGATTGCCATGGTGGCGGAGTTTCGCGATGGCCATACCAACTTGGGTCGACTGGTGCACAATGCGGCCTCGGTGGGGCTTTTGACGGCCGCCATCGATGGCCAACTCTTTGTGGCCGGTGTGCATCCTGAGCTCTTCCACCGGGATTCTTCTATGAAGGATGTGCAGGCGGGAGATCAAATTCTTTTGGTCAATGGCGCTCCCGTGCAGGAACTGGCCTATCAGCTTTTGCCCTATATGCAGACCGGCACCTATGAAAACCGCTTCAATATGGCCTTGGAGTCAGTGCTCGAAAGACAGTACTCCATACTCCGCCGCGTGCCTGAGGGCGAGAGAGTGGAGATTCTTTTTTATCGTCCCGGAGAGGGAGAGTACCTCGCCAAACTGCCCTGGGTGGAGTTTGAAGATTATATTAAGGAGAGAGCTCGCTATCCTTATCGCTTTCCCCAGCCCTTTGAAAGCTTGGTGAGGGAAAAGGACATGGTCTACGGCATGGGAGGCCTGGTGAAGTCCTACTTCAAGTACGGACTGGAACATATGGTCCAACCCGGTCAGATTGTGAACATTGGCGAGCTCTACAATTTAGAGCTCATGCAAAAGGCCCATGCTCAAGGGCGGCCCCAAACTCCCAGCATGAGCTGGAGCTCCTCGCTGGGGCCCAATAGCTCTTCCGTTCATATGGGTGAGCCCCTGGTGCGGCCGGTAACCCGTCTGCCCGTCTACACCATTCGCCACCACGGCATGACAGTGGGGGTATTGCGTCTACCCAGCTACTCCAGTCCCAATTCCGACTACGCCAACGAATTGGCTTGGCTACAGGAGATGATCAATCGCCTGGAGCTGAACACGGATGTCCTCATTGTCGATCAGCTCAGCAACACCGGGGGGGCCGTGATGATGGTGACAGAGCTGTTGTCCATGCTTTCACCTGAACCTCTGCAGACGGTGGCCGCAGACTGGCGTTTGAGTGAGACCTTACTGAGTTCCAACAAGCAGTCGGCGCGTATGGCTTCAGGGCCCAACGGGGGAAATTACGCCGACTATCGAATCAACG
>SKLV01000124.1 GCA_007121385.1 Bdellovibrionales bacterium | reverse complement strand
TTGGGGCAAATGGCGCGGCGGGAAGGATTCGAACCCTCAACCCTCAGATCCGAAGTCTGATACTCTATCCAGTTGAGCTACCGCCGCAGGAAGGCCAAGAATGGCCTGCTTGAACCCGACTAGGAGTAACTTAAAAGCAGGGTCAGGGTCAAGTGGGGACAGGTTTTTGGTGCTGGGCCTTAACCACAGTTTTAATGTTTCCTCGGACATTAAAATCTCCCACCACCTCGATAAAATGGGGGTCTAAGAGTTCCACCAGGTCGTCTAGAATTCGATTGGTCACATCTTCATGGAAGACCTTTTCCTGGCGAAAACCGTTGATATAGAGCTTAAGGCTTTTGAGCTCCACACACCAGCGGTCGGGCACATAGCGGATATGGATAGTGGCAAAGTCGGGAAAACCACTCCGGGGACAGATACAGGTGAACTCTGGGCAGGTGAACTCCACTTCATAACGCCGAACCTGTGTACGATTTTCAAATCTCTCCAAACGATTGGTCTCAATGGCCAGTTCTCCATAGAGCTTTTCCGACACGAGCTTCTCTCCTTTTTTCATAGGCCTCTAGGACCTCTTGATTTAATGCTGGGAGCAAACTAGCTTAATAAATATGAACTGCCAACTTAACATTGCCTGCAGGACCCTGGTTGGGGCGGCCCTCTGGCTGTCTGGTTGCGCCTTGATGGCCCCCCAGCAGGCCGATCTCTGCGCCAATACGGATTGGTATGAAATTGGCCGCCAGGATGGAGCCAAGGGCTTAAGCGAAGATCAACTGGAGCTAAGGCTCAGGTCCTGTGTTCCCAATCAGAGGGAAAGGGTGGCCCAACTCTATCTGACCGGACGCAATGTGGGCCTTGTGGACTACTGCTCCCCCACCAATGCCTTTAACCTAGGGCGTAACGGTCAGGCCTACACCCAAGTCTGTCCCCACCCCATGGAAAGAGACTTTTTGCGGGAGTACCGCCGGGGGCAAAGAGTCTTCGAATTGGAGCAGGCCAATCGTCAGCTGGATCAGCGCATTGGGAGTTTGAGCCAGGAGTTGGAGAGAGCTCTTCCTCAGGACAGTCGCAATGAGCTGGCCGATCAAATCAATGAGTTGCGACAGACTCGTCAGGTCAACGAAAGAGAGCTTCGCGGCCTAACTCGCTGAAGCCAGCCTGTAAGGGGGTCATTCTGTCCAAGTGGTAGGCGCGCACGGTGACTTGTTGCGGGTCCACCAATAACACCACCATTTCGTCTTGATGAAAGAGGATTCGGTCGGCGGCAAAGGTCTCTAGGTGACCTGTTTCACTGTTCCAGTACCAGGCCCTCTCACCACTGTGAACCACTAAAATCTTTCCATTTCTGAGCCAGTGGACCTGACTTTTTTGAGGGTCTATGTCCATACGCATCTCAGTCACTTTGCTGCGTTTAAGTGGGCTGTCCCCTGTGGGGTTGGACTTGACCCTCACCACCTCAAAGCCCTGCTGGTCAGCTCTGAGCTGAAGGGAGTAGTCTCCATTGGGGCTGAGAAAGAGGGGACGATTCACAAAGTCCTGAGGCTGAAGCTGGTAGGAGCTCACCTGGCTTAAGGAGAGAGCCTCCCGGTGCTGGCGCCAAATGGAGTTGAGCCTGTCCTCACCTAAAATATCGCCCCCACCCAAATAATCACTGGCCTGCAGATTCCAAGTCTCAAAGCTGGTGCCCAGGTACTGCTGGTGGCGAAAAAGAGTCATAGACAGATGAGGCAGTTCTTTGTCAAACAGGATGGCGTTAATCTGGTAGCCGTAGTCCTTTTGAAAGCCGGGTACGGCCACCAACTCTCCGGTGGCCGTGGAGAAGACCAGGGCGACCTCCTTGGTCTTGTGTACCCTATTGCTCTTGCTCAAAAGCATCTGCACCAGGACAAACTCCTCGTTAGGAGACCAGGAGATGGGAAAGAACTGGGCCGCCGAGTTGACCCACTGGCCGGGGCGGAAAACTCTATAGGGAGATGGAATCTCGGTTTTGAGAGGAATGCGCTGTCGCTTCTGAGTGTCAATTAAATATAAATAAAGAGAAATGGAAGAAGCGCCCGAGAGGGGAACATCTAAATTCAGGGCAAATCTCTCGCTGGGGCTCCACTGAACTTGGGATTTTCCAATTTGAATAGGAGACAGTGTGAGCCAGTTGGCACAAGTCAGGTTCTGGGGTTGGTCGGCCCAAGCCCCTGAGGCCGCCAAGCTGGTTAGCCCAAAAATAATAGCCCAGAGTCTGAGTCGCAGTGATCGGATCGAGTGTCCATTTTGCTCAGAAAAAGGTGTCAATGTTTGCCAGAAAAACTCCCCCATTTTCAGCCCCCCTTTCACTTTGCCGGGCACAGAATTGGCCCCAAAGGGGGTTCAAGGTCAAGTTTTCTCTGTTTAGAAAACATAAAAACCCCTATTTGCTGTTTAAAACTCTTGGCAAAGAGTTAATTACATGGTGGTAATAAGGCCCGTCCAGATGCGGTGAGAATGATCATATCTATTAATGAAATAGGGAGGTAGCTATGAGTCCGCAAACAACTTCTCGCGGTGTACAGAATGGAGCACCCCATAATATCACTGAAGCCATTCGTCTTTTTGAAAAGGCCACCAGTGCCAAAGCCTCTGAATTAAAGTCCATTTTGGGTAAGGACTTTGAGGAGATCAAAAAGGCCGTGGAGGACTTAAAGCCCTATGCGGAAAACATCAAAGACAGCGTGGTGCACACAGCCTCACAAAAAGTGGATGAGAGCTGGGAGGCCACAAAAGGGGTGGGGCGCAAGGTGGATGAAGCTGTCCATGAAAACCCCTGGATGAGTGTGGGTGTGGTGGCCTTTTTGGCACTGTTCATGGGTTACTTAATGGGCCGCCGAGATTAGGCTCCCCACATGAGTCTTTGGCTTAAAAAGCTCCTGCTCTCCCTGAGCCTTATGTTCTTTCAGCAGTGGCGTCGGGATCTTGTGAGTCGATCCAAGGCCAAGGGGATTTCTTTTTATCTTAAGGTTCTTCAGACGGCGCGGCGGTCTTTGATCGCCTTAGCTCTCCTGTTCCTCAGTCTGCAGGTCATGCTGTTGGGGCTGGTGATGGCAGTGGCCTCAGGGCTCTATCTGTTGCCTTGGACATTGGAGCTCAAGGCCTATTTGGCTTTGGGCTTGGGGCTGAGTCTATTTTTATTTCCCTTGGGTTTTGTGATTTATGGCCTGTCGGATCGCTTCTGGTATCGTCAATCAGGGGCTGAAGATATGGTCGAAAAGTTTATTGAGGAAAACCGCTAGTGAGGAATTGGTGTGAAAGGGAGGGTTGAGAGTGAATAAAGCGAAGCTTTTAACAAGTCTGACCGTGTTTGTTTTTTCTGTGTCCTGTGTTTCGGCGTCCAAGCACCGAGATCTCAGCGAGGAGTTTGAGATCAATCAGAAGCTACTGGAAAAGACCGATGAGAATCTTCAGCAGTCTGAAGAGAGAGTGTCGGAGCTGGAGGTTTTGGTGGCTCAGTTGCAGCAACAACTGGGGCAGGCTTCAGATGATCAAGAGAGCCTAAGAGCTTCAGTCACTCAAATGAGATCGGCTTTAAGTGAAATGACTCAGCGAAAACGAGAGGTGGAAAAGCGGGTGGCCGAGTTTCGGGATTTGATCAACCGCTTTCGCGCCTTGACGGACACCGGTCAGCTCAGCGTTAAAATTGTTGAAGGTCGAATGGTGGTGGGAATGCCAGGAGATGTCCTCTTTGCCTCAGGATCGGCCGAACTGTCTTCCGAGGGCCAGGAGACCGTCCGCCAAGTGAGCCGGGTTTTGGCCACTTTAAAGGATCGGCAATTTCAGGTGGAGGGACACACTGATAATGTGCCCATTCGCACGGCTCAATTTCCCTCCAACTGGGAGTTGGCCTCGGCTCGGGCTCTCACTGTTGTCAGGACCATGTTGTCAGAGGGCTTGGCGGCAGACCAGCTGAGCGCAGCTTCCTTTGCGGACACCAAGCCGGTGCGCCCAAATGATACTGATGAGGGAAGGGCTGCAAACCGACGCATTGAGGTGGTGGTCATCCCTGATCTGGCCAGTCTGCCGGGCTATGAGGAGCTCCAGAGGGTTTCAGATGAACAGGAGTTGAGTGGGCTTTAGACTTTCCCTTTCCCTGTCTGCCGCCATTCTGTTGGGAGTCCATTTTTGGGCGTGGGCGGCCCAGACTCCTCTCGACTTGCAAGATGTTGATAAATGGCAAGAGCTGGAAAAACAGAGGGTTCAGGAAACCTACGACCTGGAAAGGTTTATCCCTTTTGAAGCCCTGAGTGAAGAAGACAGCCCCGAGAAAGTGTCAAAAAAGATATTGGGTCGAACTGTCCAGACCCTGCTTGAGGACTCACCCCTTGCCCAGAGTCCAGTGGTACGCTCTGTGGAGGAACTCAATAGATCTTTGAGCGGGGAGCTGCGATTTGCTCCTGGAGAAGATGGTAGGTCGCATAGGTGGCTGGGTCCCATTGAACATCGTTTAAGTTTTAGAGTCCGGGCCGATCAGGGGCGGGCCTTGATTCGCTATCGAGGCTACACGGAAGCCGAGATGAGCTACAATTTTCTAGGCCACGCCCTGCGTTTTGAGATCAATGAGCAGCTCACCTCCCGGCTAGAGCTGCTCCTCATTCACGAATTCTCCCATGAAGAAATCCTCCACGAAGTCAATATGCGTTGGTCCTGGTAGGAGCCCACCGGGCTGCTGCCATAGGAAGGCCAAAAGAGGATCTTCCAGGCTGGGGTTTTGAAAGCGCTCCAGAAGGTCTTCCACTGAAGCAGAAAAACGTCGGACCCCTCGGACTCGACTGTTTTGAATCCTCTCTAAGGTCGTCTGCAAAATATAAATTTGGTGGGCAAAGTCTTGAGCCGTAGGTGCGGAATCCCTCTGCTCCAGATAGGAGTGGGTAGCTGTCAGGTTAAAGTCGGCCTCCACCCCATAGTGATCCGAGACCAAGGGCTCTTGGTTGAAGATCACTCTGGCCTGAGTGGCGGCCAGCTCAATTTGGCTCCCCGAGCGATAAAAGATATAGTCGATGCGCCGACTGCGAAAGGGGTCCCAGGACATGGGGTTGTCTCTGCAGTAGGTGCAGGGGTCTGGGTCCTCAGGGTTGTTGTAGGCCTCCACAAAGCTGTCTTTAAAGCCAAAGACAGAGGTCATCAGATACCATTCCAGAGACTCGGGGGAGAAGTTAAAGTCTCCACTGGCCAGCCAGGGCTGACCAAAGGATTCACGGTCGAGAAACTCGGCGGCCATTTGTAAAAGTTGGGTGAGGCGAATGTCTTGGGATGAGTGGTGGAGGTGGGTGTTGATATGAGTGACTTGGCTCAGTAGAGGGCGCTGTGGATAGTGCACTCGAGCCAGAGCGAAGGCCTTAATGACTCCAAAGCGGCTGCGAATGCGATCCAGGAGGCCGCGCTGATTCACCAAAAAAGCCTGGCGGTAATGATCCTGGATTTGACCAGAGACAAAAAAGCTCATCAGTCCCGACATCTGTTCATCGGCAAAGGGCGCATCGTAAAACACCTGGTCCATCCAACCAAAGCGAGTCACCATTCTTCCCACTAGCATTTCGTGGTGGTTTTCCCTCCAAACTTCCTGGAGGTGAAAGGCCTCACAGAGCCCCAGGTCCTCAAGATGGTCCACCAAATCTCGGGTTCTTTGGCGCAGCTGGAGGGCATAGGCCGGGCCATAGGCATTGAGGCTTTGACTGCAAAATTCATCGTGTAGCTCTGGCCCGGAGCTCTGGGAGTGGCTGGGTGAGCTAAGAGACAGAAGCAGAGCGGAGCAAAGACCAATGACAAAAAATCGAGAAGACCCCATAAAACCCCCTTTTTAGGGCTGATCTTCTCAATCTAATTGTAAAAGTTACAATTATTTTTGAATTTTATATGCGCTGCATTTTGGTGGTGTCGCCTCTCTCACTCAAGTGCTGCTCAAGGTCAATCCCCTCTACTCGGGCCAAATAGAGCCCTCCCAGCACATCCCCTGTGACATTCACAACGGTGCGGCCCATGTCGAGGAGACGATCCACTCCCAGGACCAAAGCAATTCCCTCAGGAGGAATACCAAGGGCCGCCATAGCTGACATAAGGATGGGAATGGAACCACCGGGAACTCCGGCCACCCCAATCGAAGTGACCAGAATCAGCACCACTAAAGTCACCTGTCCCAAGAGTCCAATGTGAATCCCAAAGACCTGGGCAATAAAGAGAGCGGCCACCACTTCAAAGAGGGCCGTTCCATCCATATTGATGGTGGCTCCTAGGGGTACGCTGAAGGTGGTGATGGATTTGGGCAGGCCAAACTCCTTTTCCAGGGTGCGCATAGTGGTGGGCATGGTGGCATTGCTGGAGCTGGTGCTGAAGGCCGTGGCAATAACCGGCCAAGAGCGACGATAGAACTCCTTAAGAGGCATGCGAATCAATAGGCGAACAATGGCACTGTAGGTGACAAAGAAGTGAGTGGCATAGCCTAGAAGCACCACTCCAATGTAAAAAATCACACTGCCCATCACTTCAAAGCCAAATTGGCTGACCGCCGTGATCATCAGGGCAGCCACGGCAATGGGGGCAAAGAGCATGATCCAGCCCACAATTTTTATGGAGGCCTCGCTGACGGCACTCAGGACATCTTGAACCGCTAAGGCTTTTTTGGGCTCGATGGACAAAAGGGCTAAGCCAAAGATAACAGCCACAAAAATAATGGAGAGCATATTGGTTTCCGAGAACTCAAAAATAATGTTGCGAGGGATAATGGTCTCCACAAGGCCTGGCCACAGAGAGTCGGAGACCATGGCACTCCTCTCACGGAGTCCGGCCACCTGGCTCTCAAAGCTCTGTCGGGAGCTCTCAATCAGCTCTGGTGAAACTCCAGCTCCGGGTTGAATGATGGAGACGAGAGCCTGACCAATAAAGATGGCCACAAGAACAGTGGCCATATAAAAGCCGATCAAGCGGCCGCCAAGGCGGCCAATATTTTGTCCAGATCCCAAATTACACACTCCCACAGTCAGAGAACTTAAGACGAGGGGAACCACCACCATAAAGAGGGATCTCAGAAAGGCCGTGCCAATGGGGGCACAGAGATTGTCGAGAATCCAGTCTCGAACGGGGTGAGGGCCCCAGAGATTGAAAAAAGCTCCAATCACAGCGCCGACCACTAAACCTATAAAAATACGGGTGCTGACCCGCCGATCTTCTTGGGGGGGAGGAGAACTTTGAGTTTTCTTCATGGGCGGCATATTTATGGTTGAGCCCTAAGGGGTCAACCGACTTGAAAGTTTTATAACGCGTAATGTTTAAACTTCATAGTGCACTCGCATTGATAAATTCGTCCATATGCAGTATAAGAAATTTTAGTCTGAAGGAAAGATTCTTCTAATGAAATCTTTGAGGAGGTTTGTCAGTGCTCAACCGTTCTGAAGTTGTGAGTCCAGAAAGTCAGCTGCGCAAGGTTGAAGAGCCCAAGATCATGGCTCGAGTCACTGAAGTCGTCGATGATGATTTGTCATTTTTAGATCAAGTGGAAAACGTCTTAGACTTAGAGGAGAATCATTTTCCTCAATTCACATTGGCAAAAAATAAAGCTCGCTTCTTGAGGATGTTGAGTTGGTACAAGGGCAAAGAAGAGTGGTTGGATGTGGCTCCAGTCAGTGGAGTCAGTAAACTTTTTAAGCAACAGACTAAAGAGCTCGAAGGGATTCGTGCCAATAAAATGGACTACGAGATGGAGCTGGAAACAGGAACTCTCACTCCGAGTCAACGCTCCTACCGAAAAGACGAGCTCAAAATGTGCAAAGTGCATGAGCGGATGGCGGTCCACCTCATTGCGAAAATGCAAGTCAAGATCAAGTCCGGCCGACGTTAATTCGCCTCGTTGCCAAATTGTTGCAGATGTGTTTTTAATCTGTTTTTAACGCGTTAAATCATATATTTAGAGTCATTTTGAGTCACTGAACTCAAGACTTTTGTCCCTTCTCGGCAAAAATTTCCTCATCTTCTCAAACTGGGCCACCGATAGTCTTTATGTGAGTCGTTGGTTAACAAAATCCCTAAAAGAGGGTGGAGGTAAAAATATGGCCCGTACAGTCTTATACTTAGTCAGTGATGAGCCCCAAGTGATCGAGAGAATGAAGGCTTTGGCTCAAATTCAAGGCTTGACCTTGGAGTGCTATTCCAATTCGCAGTGGCAAAACTGCATGAATGACCCAGCTTTTCGCTCAAGTCTTGCTGAGCATTCTGGAACTCTGGTGATGGGCTCTCAAGGTGCAGACCAGGGGGCAAAGATTCTTCAGTTTCCCATGGGGGGAACCTCAGGATCATCCTCTCCTTCCACAGTGAGCCGTGGAGCTGGGGTCAAGACCATCAATGAGATGGAGAGTATGGCTATTGAAAATGCCATTGTTCAATTCAATGGGAATTTGACCGAGGCGGCTAAAGCTTTGGGCATAGGACGAGCTACTTTGTACCGAAAGGTGAAGCAGTATCAGATCGACCCCAATCAGGCTCGACGAAGAAGAGCGGCCTAAGAGTCTTTGGTCAGCGAACCGAATTGAAGACCGAATTTAAAAGCTATAGAGCAACCCCTGCACTTCACAGGGGTTGATTTTTTTCACAGCAGAGAAAGTGCAACAGGGATGCATTGGGAAATTCAAAGGTTCACAAAAAATTTGAAGGAGGTCTTTGGATCCATAGGGCCCCATTTGGCTCTTCCCCTCGCTTTTATTTTATTTATTGTTCTGCCTTGGATCCTCAGCCCTCACTTGACGACGGCCCTGGTTCACAAAGAGGTGTTCAGGGACATCTGTCATTTGGTGGAAGAGCGGTTCTACCAGAGCTCCGAGGAGCTCAGACAGTGGGGGAGGGAGTGCCATCAGGCAGCTCTCATGTTGCCACGCTGGAGTTCTCGCGATGAGTTTATTCAATCTGTGCAGAATCATTTGAACCAGATGAGGGTTTCTCACCTGGATATTTACAGTCCTCCAGAGCGCAAAAGAGTGTGGGAGGGGCAGGGCTTGGATACGGGAATTCGCGCTCGCTGGGTGGAGGGGGCTTTGGTGGTCTTTGAAGTGTTGGAAGGGAGTCCTGCTGAGAGAGTGGGAGTCCGCCCCGGGGACTGGCTGAAGATCTTGAATGGAGAGCCTCTCACTTCCGCTTGGACGGCTGAGACCCAGTCTGGGGTCTATGGCCTTCGCCGAGGAGCAGAGAGTCTGAGTCTCAATATTTTGGCTGAGGAGCTCAAAGTGGACTCTCAGCCCACGCTGAAAGAAATTGCCCCTCAAGCTGGACTGCTGAGGATCTCCAGCTTCCGCTCAGAGTATTTTTTAAAAGAACATTGGCTGGAGCTCATTTCACAGCTACCCCAATTTGATCATTTAGTGATTGATGTGCGGGGAAATTTGGGAGGAAATTTTGTGGCCCTATTGAGAGGGCTTTCCCCCTTTTTCTGTGAGCCCACTCGGGTGGGGTATATTCTGCAGCCTCGTTGGCCTGAACAGGAGTCGGCCTGGGTGATGTTGGACGAGGCCGATGATTTTGTCCAGTTGGAACAGCTCGGTTATCATCAGAAGATTGCTCTTGAGACCTTTGCTGACTACGGCTGCTATAAGGGGAAGGTCACTGTGCTGATGGACTCCTGGACAAAGTCCGTGGCCGAAATTTTTGCTCAGAGCTTTTTTCTAAGGGACAGAACAAGAGTTTGGGGGACAGCCACCTCGGGTGATGTGGTCTTGGCGGTGTGGTATGGTTTAGAGAGGTTGGGGTCCGGCTATAGTCTTTCTATACCAGAGGCCGTTTTTGAGACCATCTATGGACTTCATCTTGAGGGTCGGGGCGTGTGGCCGGAGCAAACTCTATTCTATGAATTTGTAGAGGCCGTGCAAGGCCAGGACAGTTGGCTGCTCAGAGCTCTTGAGTGATTTATCTTTTACGACTGCGGGGGTTGGCGCGGCAAGAGCTGAGAAGCCCTGTGTATCTTTGGGCCAGGGCACTTTCTCCTCGGGCCCTCAAGCCCCGGGCTACAGATTGAATATCGGACACATGGGCACTGTTGAGCTCACAGGCCCGCCGAAAGTGCCTAAAGGCTTCCTCAGCCTGAGCCATTTCCACCAAAGATTTAGCCAAGCCCAGATGGGACCGTCCTGAGTCCTGGTCGGCAGAGAGGGCCGCTCGAAAGTAGCGAGAAGCTACAGTGAAGTTCTTGCGGTGAAAGAAAAAATCTCCAGCTGCCCACTGAGCCAGCTCCGAATTGGGAAAACGTTTGGCAGCGGCAATCAAGATGCGTTCCCCTTCCTGAGGGTCGTCTCTGTCGGTGTGGGCTTGAGCCAGATAGATATAGTTGTCGGGAAAGTTGGGAGAGCGGGTGATTCCTATTTGGCAAAAGTCGATGGCCTGGCTTAAGAAGCCATCAATGGCGTAGAGCCGACAGAGGTCGTTCAGGACCTCGGGCCTCTGCCCAAACTGTTGCATAATGTCGTCAAGCACCAAGCGGGCCTCGTAGCGGTTGTCGTTGGCAATGAAAATATTGAGAAGAGAGTCATAGGCCGGCTTAAACTTTGGGTTTAAAGAGATGGCCTCTCGAAAGCTCTTGATTGCCTCACCCTCTTTTTTCTGAGCTAAAAGAGCATCACCCAATATAAAATGAGCCAAATGATTTTGACTGTCTGCACTCACTACAAGGCGAAGAATTCGCACCTGATTGTCGTAGTTCTTGAGCTGGCCGTAAGCTCCAGCCAGAATGAGTTGAGACTCTAAGGAGATCCTTTCACTGTAGGGGTTGAGGAGTTCAATCACTTTTTTGAAGTCTTGATTTTCTTCGTGAACCCGTGCCAGTGCCTCTCTCGCCCGAATATTCTCAGGCTGTCTTTCGAGAAGAGCCTCCAATTGTGCTGGGCTGGGAGTTGAGGCGGGCCGGCGCAGCCTTTGCGAAGGGGATCCCGGAGCTGGGGCCGGGGCCTTAGCGGCGGTACCTGGTCGAGTTCTTTCAGGGGCTGGGGTCTGGGACCAGCCCAGGGAAAGAGGTGACAGAATTAAAAAAATGAAAAAAGAAAGTAGAGACCTCATCACTTCCTCAGGTTACTGGCTCCATGGAGCTAAGGCAATGTCGAGTCCTGTTTTAAATACATCATTCTTGTTGTATCGCTGTCGATCGATAGACCCTTTGGACTCCTCCAGATGGTCGGGCTGCTGGAGCTCGTCGAGGACCAAAGTCGGGTGAGGCACTGCGGTAGCTGCGTGAGACTCCCCCGGAGCCCTGCCTCCCTTGAAGGTGCCCTTGCTGCATATATCTTCGATAGGCCTCCTCGGAAGAGGAACCAGATCGAGACGGACCCGATTGAGAGTCTCTCCCTCCGTCTGAGAGGCTTGGGCCATTGCCCGCCCCATTTGAGCTGTCAGCATTTGAGGGCTGATCATAGAGTTCGTGGTAAGCCTTCATCTGCTCTGGTCTTTGGTCTTTAAAAAGATAGGTATTAAGATCGCGATAGGTTTTTTGCCTCGCTCTTCCGGAGGAGTCGGTCCACTCACAGCTCAAACTCATCCGGTTGCCAAATTGGTCTACGCAGCGAGCATTAGGGTCTTCTCGAGTGATATTGAGAATCTCTACAACATTCTCTTTTTGGTTTTGCCAGAGACGACCATGGAGGTCCAAAAAGCGCTCGCGAATGGCCGTATAGTGCTTTTCATCTTGCTCCTTGTCGCGAAGTCGATCATTGAGGCCGGGAATATAGACCGACTCTCGCCTTCTACTCCCCATCCCATCATCCACCCAGCGCTCTTCCCAATAGCCATAGTCCCGTAGGGGCTCCTCTCCATAGATCCGGGCCTCTGTGGTGGAAAAAAACAATTGGCCACTCGCCAACCCAATAAGAACTAAAAAAAGAGGAGCTCTCTTTAAATAGGTCATGGTTCAACTCCTTCTTCTGAAGAGGTGGGAGAGGGGGCACCACTTGGGGCCGCGATGTCAGGCTCCGAAGTGTCGGTCTCCTCGACAGCAGAGTCAGAGGCTGAGGCGGGGAGTCGTGAGTAAACCACCCCGGAAAAGCTCGCAACGCTATGGTCACGCTCGATGCGTCCGGGTTGATTAAGATGTCGCTGTAAATAGGACTGATAGTGAGCATTCTGCCGGTTGGGGAGTGTTCGGCTATTGGCCGCAGCCCTCGTTGAAGGGTTGGATTGAGCCTCGGCCAAAGGTCCATAGGACAGGGGAAGTCCCAGGCTGAGGGCTAGGCCCAGAAGGAGTCCACATAAAGGGCTGCTTATAAATTTACTATTCTTCTGACCTCTAAGCACTTTTGAACTCCTTAGCTCTCAAGCTTCAAATTAAGGGTTCCGATACAGCCTAAGAGTAGCAAAGCTTGGGCCTAATGAGAGGCCAATGAATGGCCGCTGAGCAGAATTTGTTGGTCAGCTGTTTATGACTTGGGCGATCTCTTCGAGGAGAGAGTGTTTCACTTTGAGACGCTGACAATTGTTGCCAACAGTTGTTCATAGTTTGAGCGCCAGACAGCCTTTTTAAGGGCCAAGGAGACGGCACGATGCTCGCATTAAGCTTTCTGCAGGAGGCAGACAATGAGTGAAAAGAAAAAACAAGAGTCTGGAGGTTCACTTCCTGACAATGTGATCTCCTTAGCGGAGCGACGATCCTCAAAAAGAGAGAAATCTCCTGAGGTGGAGAAAGAGCCTTCAAGCTCATTTTCTGAGTCCCCCACGCAGATTCAAACTTCCTCTCCTTCCTCTGGTTTAAAGGCTCAGGCGGCTTTGATAGGAACCATTGTTCTTGTTGTAACCATTTTGAATCAAAATTTATGGGTCCAGCAGGAGCAGACCACAGAGCTCTCCAGTCGGGTGTCACAGGACTCAGGTCTGCGCGGGCCAGCGAGTTTACCAAGTGCTCAGCGAGGCCTGGAACCTTCTCTGAGTCAAAGAGATGCTGAGCTTGAAAGGCAGTTGGTGGGCCAACTGGCCGATCCTGCGGGCCGTGGACCAGCTTCCTTGGGACGAGCTCCCAGCCTGGAGCAGCGGTTGCGCTACGAACTGTTGGAAAACAAATACTCCCTAAGTTTGCGCGATGGGAAGCTTTACAATATTCGCTATGTTCCTAGCTTCGGCCTGACCGAGTCTCCCAATTACATTCACGATCGGGAACAGTTTCTCTTAGATTTTAAGGCTCTATTGCCCGCAGAGTTCTTTGAACCTGTCCCTCTGGGCAGGGAGATTGCCTCTGAGGCCTCTGGGATGAGCGAGACCTATGTCTTGCTGGGAGAGGATGGTGTTCCATCAGGTCGGGTGATTTTTGCGCTCGACCAATATGGCCGCCTTCTTGAAATGACCGTGGAAACTCGCTAAAGCCCCCCCCCTTCCATTGCCGATAGAGCTTTATGGTGATTGAGGATGGCCATCGGCCAGAGCCCAAGAGCTCATCACATCAAGAGACGATAGGATCTCAGCCGGGATCCCGGCGAATGGCTTGGCCCACCGACCGCCTTGGGGCTGTGATTGTGGATGCGGCCATCGTCTTAACTCCTATCGTGAGCCTTTTGAGTTCGCCTCTGGAGCGAGTTGTGATGGAGGGCGTAATTTTGGGAGCCCAAGAGGTGGCCCTGGCGGGTCGGCTGGCTCAGGTGGTTTTGGCCTTGGTGACCTTATTTCTCTATCAAACTCTTTTTTGGAAAGTCTTCGGTGCCACCTTAGGTCAGCTTTTTTTTGGTCTTAGGGTGGTTAACTACCACAGTCGCCCCTCACTGAGTTTAGCGCAAAGTGCTTTAAGAAGTGCCGTCTGGATAGGCCAGTGGGTATTTCTATTTGGCTTTCCCTTCCTAACTACCTTCTCTCATCAATTTCGCAGGACTTGGCATGATCGTCTCGCAGACACTCAGGTCGTTAGCTTGCGGTCGCGGGCTGCAGGAAGCCCGGGAATCCAAGAGTCCCTTATAATCAATGGAATTTTTGCCGGAGCAATTTATATCGGAGTTCTGATCATCTCCTATCATCTGTTGGCTGCTTTGCACAGTTTCAAGTATGGACAGAACTGGGAGAGACACTTGACTTTTAGTGTGGAGTCTTGCGGGCCGGTTGAGAAAGCTCGTGGTCACTGGCCGATTGAAGAAAGTGGGCTCGAGATGGCTATGGCCCTCTATGCAGCAGGGCTTGTTGAAGAGAGTTGCCTGGAGCCCGAGCTGGATTTGTCTCGGTTTGATCGCACTTTTACAGGCCTCGACTATCTGGCACTGGCCTTTGTTCATGCCGAAAGCTCCGAGCGCAGTAACAGCTATTTGAGAGCTGTTTGTGACGAGGAAGAGAGTTCCTATGCCTGTGCGATGAGTGAGTGGATCCGCAGCTCCGCGGGACCCTTGGAAGACAGTCAAATGAGCCGGTCACGGCGCTCGCTCGCCTCTGTGATCGATAGGGGGAGGGGTTCTTTGTTGGAGGCTCCCATTTATTTTGATTTATGGAAGCTTCGCCACCTTATCAAAAAAGAGGATTACCCCTCGGCTCTTTTTCTCATCAGCTCCTTAAAGCATGTGCCCAGTTTGATGCCTTTTCTCCGGGCACAGGAGGTCCGAGTCCTCTGGGGAATGGGAGAAAGACGCCGAGCAAGGGATCTGAGTGAAATTCTTTTCCCCTTCTTAGGCCTCGAGCAGTCATTGGAGCTCTCAGCTTGGATGTGTTTTGAAGAGATGAGTTTTTCCTGCTCCCACCGGGATTCAGATAGTTGTTTTTGGGCGCGGGGAAAACTTGCAGAGGCCAAGGGCCCTCGCTTGGCCGAAGAGGTTCGGTCACTTCTATGGCTGAGAGAGAATGAGTGTCATCACGGAGTCAGCGAGAATCAGCGGCCTCGGTGGCTCAGCCAAGACGGAGGAAAGTCAAGCTTGCGTCAAGAGGCAAAACAGGTCTCTTCCGCCTTTGAGCTGAAAAGAAGCCAAAAAAAGGCAGATGTGGCCGCTGAGCTATTTTTGACAATGGCCCAAGACGTGGACCTGTCTCCCACTTGGCGGAGTGAGGCTTGGAGGCATTGGCTGGAAATGCTGAGCTCGGCGGAAAGACTGGCTGACCCTGTGAGCTATTGGCGATCAATGAATATGGGACGGGACAGGGTTCGATTGGGGCAGGTGATTATGCATCGAGCTCTCGAGTTGGAGCAATGGGACTTGGCCTCAGAGTTTGGGAAGGAGTTATTGCCCATGCTCTCAGAGGAGGAGCTGTTTCGCGGAAAAATGATGGTGGTGAGCTGGAACTTAGGACAGAGGGAGAGTGCTTTCAGCTGGTTGGAGACCCTAAGGAGTGAGGAGCGAGGGCCGGCATCCCATGTTCGAGAGCCCCTGTTTGCCTTTGACAGTCCCAAGTTGAATGAGCAGTTTGTTCGCGCACGGAGTCAGCTGCTGAGGCAAGGTTTGAGTGAGGATGTCTCCCCATGATCTTTCCCTTTCTCAATGGCATTTTAGACTTTCGCCAGGCTCCTGTTACGTGGCTTCTCGTCTTCATGAATCTGATGGTCTTTGGTCTGTCCTCTGGACTTTCCGGAAGCTCGCAAAAGTCAATAAGTGATATTGTTTTTGAGGAGCAGTTTATTGTCACTCAAGGGCGTCTCTATGCGGAATATCTGCGGCAGCAGCCTGAGGGTCAATCTCTTTTGGCTCTTCGTTTGGCTGAGAGAGTCCGAGCTGGAGACAAAGAGCGGTCAAAAAACTTAGGCTACTTAGCTAGTCGAGATCAGGGTTTTTTTGGTTGGGTGGATGAGGCTTCTTTACAGGGAGACCTAGTGGCTCTGCGACTGTGGAAAGAGAGCCACGCCGAGCTGGAGAGAATCAAGGACAGACACCCCAGTTTTATTCTCGGTCTTGGAAGTGGCCGGATGGACTGGAGTCGATGGTTTTCTTATATGTTTACCCATGGCAGCCTCATGCATTTTCTGGGCAATATGCTTTTTTTACTGATCTTTGGCTGTATGTTGGAGCCTCTTCTGGGTGGACTTCGCCTCCTGTTGGTCTACCTCTTAGGAGGGCTGGGCGCAGGGGCTATTTTTGTTTTGTGGGACGGGCCTAGCTTATCCCCTTTAGTGGGAGCCAGCGGCTCAGTCAGTGCCTTAGTGGGCCTCTTCTGCGTTCTTCACTGGAGCCAGCCAGTGCGATATATTTACTGGCTGTTTCTACCCGTAAAAGGCTATTTGGGGTTTATCTATCTGCCGGCTTGGGTGGTCCTGTTGATTTGGCTGATCTCCGATTTGGCGGGTTTTTGGGGAGGCATCAGTGAACTGGGGGGAATCGCCCACACGGCTCACATTGGCGGGCAGCTGGTGGGACTGGCCCTTGGTCTAGCTTTTCTTTGGTGGAGACCCTTGCTACAGCGCTCCTTTCAGCCTCTCTCTGCACAGAGTAAAATGTTGGGATGAATATTTCAGCTCTTGCCATTCGCAATCCAGTCTTCACCTGGATGCTTATGTTTGGTCTGCTTTTGTTTGGGGCCTTGGCTTATCGCTCTTTGGGAATCAGTTTAGATCCAGATGTGGACGCCCCTGTGGTGAATGTGGGATTGCGCTATGCGGGAGCTGCTCCAGAGGTCATGGAAAAAGATGTGGTGGACCCCATAGAGAGTGTGGTGGTGGCGATTGAGGGAATTAAAAATATTTTTTCCTCAGCCTCTCAAGGTCGAGCCAATATCTCTTTGGAATTTGAATTGTCTAAAGACATTGATGTGGCTGTTCAGGAAGTGCAAACCGCAATAGCCCGGGCTATTCGGACCTTGCCCAACGACATGGATCCCCCCATAGTCACTAAGAGCAACCCAGAAGATCGCCCTATTGTGTGGCTGGCGATTCGCTCTAATGAGCTGAGTCAGATGGAGTTAATGCGCTTTGTTCGCAATCGAATTCGCGATCAGTTCACTACGATCAGCGGGGTCTCCGAAGTGATTCTGGGAGGCTATGTGGAGCCTGCCCTCAATGTGGAGCTCTCGGTGGATCGTTTGCGACAGTATCAGCTGACAGTGGATGATATTCTTTCCACCATTCAGCGTGAGCATGTGGAGTTGCCGGCTGGACGCATTGAAAACTCCGAGCTGGAAAAAACTCTTAGGGTGATGGGGGAGGCCATGACCCTTGAGGAGTTTCGCCAGCTGCAGATTCAGAGACGGGGGGGAGCGCCCAATTTTGTGCCCCTCTCTTTGGGGCAGGTGGCTGATGTTCAAGAGGGGTTGGACGAGATTCGCCGGATTTCCCGGGTCATGGGAGAGTCCTCGGTGGGTTTGGGGATTCGTAAACAGCGGGGGGCGAACACCGTCGAGGTGGCCACACTGGTAAAAGAGAGGGCTGAGCAAGTTCGTGGTCAACTGCCGGAGGGGGTCTTTCTTTCCATCAACTTTGACTCCTCTCCGTTTATTGAGGGCTCAGTTCAGGAACTTATCAGGACCCTCATTTTTGCCGCATTGCTGACCGCCTTTGTCTGTTGGCTTTTTTTGGGCACTCTGTCGGCCACCAGCAATATCTTTTTTGCTATTCCTACATCAGTGATTGGCACCTTTATTATTGTCTATGCCTTAGGCTTCACCTTGAATTCTTTTACTCTCTTGGCTCTCACTTTGGCCATAGGGATTGTGGTGGATGATGCGATTATCGTCCTAGAAAATATTATGCGCCATAGAGATATGGGTAAAAACAAGATTGAGGCAGCTTTGGCCGGCAGCCGCGAGATCCTTTTTGCAGTGATAGCCACAACGGCGGCTTTAGTGGCCATGTTTGTTCCGGTGGCTTTTATGAGTGGAGTGGTCGGCCAATACTTCTATCAGTTTGCTATGACCATTTCGGT
>SKLV01000043.1 GCA_007121385.1 Bdellovibrionales bacterium | reverse complement strand
TGCTCATGCCACTCATAGGACTGATCAGGATGGGAAAAAATCATCAGTTCCACTTTATTAAATTGATGCTGGCGAATCAGGCCCTTGGTGTCTCGCCCATAGCTACCGGCCTCAGAGCGGAAACAGGGGGTATAGGCACAGAACCTGGCCGGTAAATCCTTTTCGCTAAGAATCTCTTCGGCGTAATAATTAGTCACGGGGACTTCCGCTGTGGGAACTAAATAGTAATCCGTATCAGTGAGATGAAAAACATCCTCTTTAAATTTGGGGAACTGACCTGTCCCTTTAAGACTCTGACTGTTAACAATAAAAGGGGGGATCATCTCCTGATAACCATGCAGCTCTGAATGGCGATCCATCATAAATTGAATTAGGGCTCTTTCCAGTCGAGAGCCCGCTTTTTTTAAAAAGGCAAATCGAGCCCCAGTGACTTTTCCAGCTCTCCCAAAGTCAATGATATCCAGTGTCTCACCGATTTCTCCATGTTCTTTGGGCGCAAAGGAAAAAGTTTTTTTTGCCCCCACTTCCCGCACCACCAAGTTGTCAGCTTCACTTTTCCCAACAGGAACTGAAGCGTGGAGTTTGTTGGGCAAACGCAAAAGCTCCTCGGTGAGCTGCTCCTCGGCTTTTTGTGCCAGTTTGTCCAACTCTTTGACCTGGGAGCTGAGCTCCTGCATCTGCCCCAGCAGGCCAGAAGCATCTTGCTTGTTTTTTTTGAGCAGAGCAATTTCCTGACCCACCCGATTTTGTTCCGCTCGGGCGGCCTCCATCTGTCCTATCCATTGCTTACGCTGTTGGTTGAGTTGAAGAGCCTGATCAACCAGAGAGGAGTCGTAACCACGGTCTTGTAAATTTTGTCGATAATTCTCCGTGGCAGCTTTATCCCGCTCAAGAGTCTTAATGTCGATCATCTTTAAACCTTCACTGTCCGGGGGCGATAAGAATGTACATTCGTAAAAGCATTCCGATTAAAATGCAAACCAGATTGAAAACCAAAACACTGACTAGGGACCATTTTTGGGCCACCTTTAAAAAGGCCAGCGTCATGGAGACAATCACTAAAACAAATGAAAAAGTTCCAAAACCAATGATCTCTTGGCTGATCAGGGCCAAAGTGAGGCCAAGAAAAGATCCCGAGAGGACTTTCAGAACAAAAGTAAGCACGTCTAAGGAGGTGGTCTTAAGCCTATCTTGGACTCCACTTATAAATTGACTCATAGCTTAATTCTTCAACGATTTAGCCACCCTGTAAAGCTTGAATGCGCTGTTGAATTTGGTCCCGGTCGGGCGCATTGGGGTTTAAGACAAAATATTGCTCAAAAGCCTCATGAGCTCGCAATAAATCTCCTTGCATCAGGTAAACTTCCCCCTGCTCCCGGTAAATATCCGGAAGACCAGACTCCTGATTGGCCGCCTGGCGCAGCATGGATATGGCCACATCCAGACTTCCCCCCAGACGATAGCACTGGGCCAAGCGAACATAAATAATGGCTGACTGAGGCCTCAGCCGAATGGCCTGCTGATATTCTTGGGCACAGAGGGAGTACTGTCTTCTCGCCGCTTGAACCTCTGCCGCCAAAAGATAGGCATCAGCAATATTTGGATTCTGGCGTTTTTCAGCCTCTGCCTGCTCAAGAGCCAATCTCAAATTCCCTGACATCAAAGCCGTCCGTCCCAGGGAATAATGGGCCCTGGGGTAGCTCGGGTTCACTTGTAAAACTCTTTCAAACTGAGTAGCTGCTTCAGCATATCGACCCAACTGGTGGTACATTTCCCCAACATCAAAGAGAGCTTCGGCATCTCCTGGGTCCATAACTGCAGCTCTTAAAAAAACATCTAAAGCTTGGTTAAATTTTCGTTCTCCCCTTAAGGCCCGCCCCCACCACAGAAGTATCTCCTTGGAAGAACTGTCCATGGCATGAATGCGCTCAAAAAGCTGACTGGCTTCCTCATACATTTGTTCATTGATAAGAATTTGGCCAAGACCAATACCGTAGTCAGAAACCTGAGGATAGAGCTGCACTAGTTCACTAAGATGAGCAATCCCAGATCGGGGCCCTTGCAGTCCAACCAGAGATTTTGCGTAGACGATTTGCGCCCCTCGGTGATTGGGGTCGAGTTCTGTTGCCCTCACAGCCTGAGCATGAGCCGAATTGAAATCCCCTAAATTGATATAGGCTTCCGCCAGAATAATAAGAGTTTCCACATCTTGATCAAAGAGCTGCAAAGCCCTCTGGGCCTGATGAACGGCCACTTGGGGGTTTCCCCTTCTCAGCTCCAGCAGAGCATATCCCCTGAGAATTTCGTAGGCCCTAGGGGCTGCTCTCTGTCCGGCTGCCAGTGTGCGCGCCGCTGCGATAAAATCAAAGCGCTGGGAGTAATAGTCCGCTAGTACTGCATAGGCTTCTACATAAGAGGGATCGGCTCTGATCCCCTTGTTCAGCCAGTCCATAGCCTCTTTGCTGAAACCCTGAGTCCACATACAGTGGGCTGCTTTCACTGCTGCAAGAGCTTGAGAAGGGTCCAGCTCGAAAGCAGCTTGGTAGTGAGCTTGAGCTGAGTGGCAATCACCCTCTCTAAAAAATTGATCTCCTTCATAGATCAGCTGTTGCGAGCGCAGTCTTGTTTCCCTGAGTCCCTCACTACCTCCCAGCACCAGAATCAAGTTTTTTGCCTGGCTATTTGCCGAATGCAAGCTATAGGCTTTTTGGGCTAAGTCTAAAGCTCTTGATTTATCATTTTTCTGTAGAGCTATCTCAGCCAGAATAAAGTGCCCTCGAGAGGCCACTTGGGCAGGCAGGGCCACCTCTCCCTTGAGGGCGCTCATAATAAGCTCTTGGGCAGCTTCACTTTGTCGAAAAAACTGAAAATTAAGAGCCCCTAATTCCACTTTGGCCACTGGGTGCCGAGGGTTTTGTTTTAAAACTTCTCGCAATATTTGTGCAGCCTCAGTGGGCTGAGACATTTTGGCATGAATTTGAGCGCTTAAGACATGAGGGCGAAGCCACTGAGGGATACTGCTTTTCAGAGTTTGTAAATAACCCAAGGCCGCAACTGAATCCCTGTTCTGATCAAAGATTAGGGACCTGAGATAATAAAATAAGTAGTAAACAACGGGAGGCTCATCCATTTCATAGAGTTGATTCATAAGGAGGGTGATGAGGTTGTCGGCCTCCTGGGATCGACCACGAAGAATCAGATCCACTACTGAGCAGAGACGAAAATCAAAAGATAGGCTGCGCTGATTCGAAAGCTGTACCATGGAAGTCACTGTGCGGAAATCCGCTCGATCCTGATAGGCAAAAGGCCACAACTCGAGGTAGGTCAGGCAGAGAAGGGGGCCTGCAAGGGTGTTGTCCGCAGAATCGGATTCAATAATCTGAGTAAAACCATTCATGGCTCGGACGTAGGTGGGTAGGCTGTCCATAAAAAACTCAACCTGAGCTCTCTGCATTCGAGCGTGAATTTGATCTGAGGGCAAAGGTAAAGTCTCTGATTGACCAGGGCCCAAAAGCCTCACTCTTTCCTCTCTGCGAGAGGTCTCCCCTGTGTTGAAAAGCGTCCAGGCGGCACCAGCAATAAGGAGAAGAGCCACTGTGGCCAACAACTTCTTGCGCGAAAGCTCTTTTTGCACAAGGGCCTCATAGGGTCGAAGCTCGATCACATCGGAATCCTCTGCCCGAGGCCTCTTAGAGGCCTTTCTTGCTTTTTTAGCCTGAACCTTCCTGCGAGCCTCTTTGTCCGATCGACGCTCCTTTGTTCCTGAGCGTCGATCAGAGGAGGGCCGCGAGCGAGGCTCAGAGCGTCGGTCCTCCTCCAGACGGCGAGTTTTCGAGCCCTGCTGGGCAGGAGTCTCTTGGGGCTCAGAGTCCTCTAAAGTCCTCTGCTCTGATGAGTCGACCTCCTCCACTCGACGGGCGCGGCCTTTTACTGGAACGGGGGTGGGCTCATCAAAATCGGGGATATGGTCTGAATTTTCACCATGAACCACCTCCAAGGCCAGGACTTCAAGAAGTCGATCGTAAAAGAGGGGTTCCTTGGTCAAGGGCATCCATTGCCCCTCTGGAAAGAGCGAAATTTGCTCCTGCCCCACAAACTCCCCGCGGCTAATTCTTCTGAGAATCTGATCCTGAGTGAGGGGGCCGAGAATTCTATTTCCCTGATCTTTAACCAACCAAGTCTTTTGCAATGCTCCTCCACCACCCTCTTATGTGGTTCCAGCTTGGGCCTCGGAACCATTTTGGGGCTTTAGCTATAAATTACTAGAATTACAGGTTTTTGTGGATCTAAACTGGTCTTTAGTCCCAAAACAGGACCACAGTAGTGATCTCAGATTCATTTTAAGCCCTCTAGAGCTTTGGCATCAAGCTTGCTAATAGAGGGTTGTCCCCAAATAGAATGGGAGAAGAGATGTTCAGCCGACTCTTTATAGCTTTTTATATACTAGTTGTGCTGCTTATTTCTGGCTTTGCAAAAGGCAATCCCGCTTTTGAGGAAGAGGGCCTGACATTACCCCCCCTAAACCCCCAATGTCAGAATCCCTTTAAGCCCTAATTTGGCCCCCTCCAAATTAGGGCTTTTCTTTTTGTCCTTGAATCCTTTTTAAGTCGCGACTCGAGAGATCTTAGCCCCTAGCTGACTGAGCTTGTTCTCCAAATTCTCATAGCCCCTGTCCAAATGGTAAATCCGCTGGACTTCGGTTTCTCCTTCCGCCACCAATCCGGCTAGGACCAAACAGGCACTGGCCCGCAGATCTGTGGCCATTACGGGGGCTCCCTTAAGGGCAGAGGGCCCCCGAACCACAGCCACTCGGCTTTTCGGGGTGATATCGGCATTGAGCCGCACCAACTCTTGAACATGCATAAAACGGTTTTCAAATATAGTTTCCGTAATCAAACTTGTTCCTGAGGCCTGAGTCATCAGGGCCATAAACTGGGCCTGTAAATCTGTGGGAAAACCAGGGTGAGGAGCCGTCGTCACATCCACAGCCTTAAACTCCTCTGGAGACTCTAATCGAATCTCTGACTCCCCAGTCGTTATTTGAAAACCACAGTCAGAGAGTTTAACCAAAACAGCTTCTAAGTCCTGAGGCTGGCAGTTCTTCACGGTCACCTGACCCCTTGTGATCGCTCCAGCGATTAACAGAGTGCCCACCTCAATACGGTCTGGAATGACCTTATGCTCGGGCCCCGGAGTGAGCCTATCGACCCCTTCAATCTCAATGATGCTCTCCCCAGCTCCACGAATGCGCGCCCCCATTTTATTCAGAAAATGAGCCAAATCCACAATTTCGGGCTCCTTGGCTGCATTCTCAATAAAGGTCTTACCTTTCGCCAAAGTGGCTGCCATCATTAAATTCTCTGTCCCGCCCACTGTCGGGGATTCCAGAAGTACCCGCCCCCCTTGCAAACCAGAGGTTTCAGCTATCACATAGCCCTCTTCTAAGCGGCTGTCGGCGTTCATGGCTTTTAAGCCCTCGAGGTGCATATTAATAGGTCGAGTGCCAATGGCGCAGCCCCCGGGAAGGCTGACCCGAGCTCGACCATATCGAGCCAATAGAGGACCTAGAACTAAAATACTGGCCCTCATTTTGCGA
>SKLV01000033.1 GCA_007121385.1 Bdellovibrionales bacterium | reverse complement strand
GGAAACAAATGGTTTGGCTAAACCGTTTCAAATCAAAACAGTGACGGAGTTTTGATGCAACCAGGCCGTTTTTCATAACTATCGCACCATGTCTAAGTGCCGATAATTTTGAGGCAATTCGCATTTCTAAATTTTTTTAACAAAATTTTTTTAACACTAAAGTCCAGCTCAAAATCATCCGAAAGGTCTTATGGGATGGAGTCAATCCATCTCAAATTGAGATGCACCCATAACTTGAAGAACCTCAGCTGGGCTATGGGAGGAGAACGTGGATAGAGAGTTTTTAGCAACATCAAAGGGTTTTTCTCTGATTGAGATCTTAATTGCTCTGGGGCTTATGGGGCTTTCGGCAATGGTCATAGCCGGCCTCTTTAGCCAGCAGGTGCAAATGCAGAGGTTCATAGTCAAAAAGATGGACTTGGCAGAAGTTAGGCGGGTGGCGACTGAGGTCATGACTAACCCACAGGCCTGTCTGTGTAACTTCCAGGGTGTCAATGTCAACCCCAATGCGGAGTTTACCAACCTCAATCAAATGAGGGCTCAATTTGTCGACATCGGAGCTGGCCCTGACTGCAGTACGGGAGAAGTCTTGACCCGTGCCAACAGCGCTTTGGTGGAGAGCATCCGCATGGAAAACTTCAGACCTGTGGGGCCTGATCGTTACAGTTTTCATTTGGTATTTTATCCCCAGAATGATTTGGGGCATGTGAGTCTTCAGCCTGTTCGCATTAGGGACTTAGGCGTTCAACTCAGTGGAGCCACTGTTCAAGACTGTGGTTCAGCGGACCGGATTGCTCGGCTGGGAGCTTCATCTGGCCCTACTCTGTTCAGTCCAGAAATCCAAATCCCGGCGAGTGGCGCAGGCAACGTTGAGACTCTTGAGTTAGGTTTAGTGAGCGAAATTTCGGCTTGCTTTTTGGCGGAGACAAGGATGACTGCTGCGAGAAACCGATGGACCACCTATGGCTGTCGAGTGTTCATAGATGGAGACTCTTGGTTTTTGGAGGCCTATGCCCAGATCTCAAGCGGTGGTGGCCATGGTGTTCGATGTCAGGCGATCTGTCTCCAATAGCGCCCCACCTCAAAGCCTGCAATGGGTGCTGGGATTCATTGATGTGATCACCTAGTCCATTTCAGATACTTTAATTTTAATGACAGGATATCTTGCCTCAATTTAACTGCGGAGTAAGGCGCTAGAGCCCTTTTAACTCACCTCTGAAGCGGCCAGTGTGATCTGCTTCGTCGGCCTCAACACCCCGTTTCAAAACGAGAAAGCTGAGGCCGGACAGGAGCTTCTGGCAGGTCTCAAAACGGCAAAAGCGGACATTCGTACAACATTTAAAATAAAAAAAAATTTAGTCAATAAGGTCTAAATTTTTTGGGTTTTTGGCCGAAGAGACTCTAAGTAATTTGTGGAATGTTGTCCGTTTTTTGTTTGGAGATGGGATGCAAAAGCTTTGGCACATTTTGACTCTCATTGCCCTTATTTTATGGGGGCTGCCTGAGGCTTTGGGTCAATACAACCTCGGGGCTTTTTGGCGCAATCCGGATGTCCACCGACTGATGCTCCAGGTGGACACCACCTTAAGTCCTGGCAGCACAGTGACCCTACCCCTGAGCGGTGTGGTGGATGTGCGAGTGAACTGGGGTCACACTGGAGCCAACAACACCTGCCAAACTGTGGTCACCTCCCCCACTCTTCTCAGCTGCACTTACCCTGAGGAGGGCACTTACACCATTCGCATCACCGGACAGCTCAGCCACTTTGGCAATGGCAGTGGCACTTATGCCAACGCCGACAAGATCATTCGGCTCGAAAACTGGGGGAGCCTTGGCCTCACCAGTTTGTCCGGGGCCTTCCGCAACGCCATCAATCTGCTGGAAGTGGAGCCCCCTCCCAGCACTGTAACCAACACCAGTTTTATGTTTCAAGGGGCCTCCATCTTCAATCAGGACATTGGCCATTGGGACACTCAGAATATCGCCAATATGGCCTCCATGTTCCAAGATGCCAGTTCCTTTAATCAGGACCTGACCTGTTGGAATGTCTTGAGTATCGGCAGCGAGCCGGCGGATTTTGCCACAGGCTCCGCCCTCAACAGCTTGAGCCAACCTCTGTGGGGAAGTTCGGGATGTCCTCAGCCGCCTCTGATCACTCCTCTGTTCGCCTCGGCTTTTGACGCCAATGTCTCGGGCACAGTCAGCTCGCCGGGTGAGGCTCTGGGACCTTCTGATGGAAACTTCACTGCCAACGCCAATGACTCCTGGACCGGGCGCTGGCAGATACAGCCCTTGGCCGGGCCCTTAATGACCTCAGGCTTCCAATCCCTGAAGATCCATCTGCGCCGAGCGGGCGTCGCCAGCACTCACCCCCGAGTGACCCAGGTCTCCCTGCTCAACTCCGACAACTCGGTTTTAAAAACCTGGGACCGCAGCGAGGAGATCAGTCAGACCAGCGGAACCAAGTTCACCTGGTACGGGGCCCTAGACCCCAACCAGTCTCTGCAAAACCTCAAAGTGCAAATTCAGACTCAACGGGGAGTGGACTTTGAGCCAGTGCCCCAAACTCTCCATGCCTCCTCTTTTCACAGCAACATCTCAGGAAGTGTCAACAATCCTGATAATGCCCTAGATGCTTCTGACGGGATTTTTACCACCAATACCGGGAACTCTCCCTGGACCTCTCGGTGGAACCTCTCACCCATCACAGGCATGGCAGGGAAGGACTTTATTGGCGGCACCCACTCCATCACCCTAAGATTGAGGAAGAACAATTCAGCGGGGGGAACACCCACGGTGAACTGGGTGGATCTTTATCAAAATGAAGAGCTGGTGCAGAGAATTCGCAGCACCAGCTTCTCAGTGACCTCGGATGTGGGAATGGACCTCAGTATGGATTTTGATGGGGCCCTGCTCAGTGGCCCCAGCAATCTTTCAATAGTGATTTCAACCACTGCCAATGGAATCGATGGAAATGGCCGGGCCGTGCAACTGGATTCCATCACCTGGAACGCCACCTACTTCACTCCCTCTGGAGACTATTCTGCCGTCCAGGTGGACTCCATTGAGCTTCAGCTCGGCCACGAGTGATGGGGGCGGAGCTGGCTTTTGTGCCAAATCGAAGATTGGGAGGAGCTCAGAGCTTTTGGACAGACTCAGGCTGATTTGGACTCGTCCGATTTGCACTAGCTACTGTTAAAACTTAAGCTTCTATCCGGACCAAGGATATCAAATCCCAGAGCCCCAAAACGCCCCCGAGCCTGATTGCGATTCTTCTCCATATAGCGGTGAATGGAATTGTAGTCTCTCCCCCAACTGATCAGTCGACTAAAGGGGCGAGCCACCCAGAAGGAGCCTGCGGGACCTCCCTTTGAGCTCTCCCCCCTCCGGGAGCTCACAATCTGGCTCAACTGACTACGAGCGCTTCTCATCAATGCGTCTCTTGAGTTGCTAGTTGAGCTGCTACCTGAGCCCCTCTGTCGACCTGTCACCAGGCGAGCGATAAGACCGGTGACACTGCGGATGAAGGAGGAGTAGCCGTCACGATATTTTAGGCGAATCACCAAATGCAAATGGTTCCCCACATTGACAAAGTGGTAGATCTTCACATCCCACCGATGCGCCTGAGTTTTGACTATGTTTTCAATTTTCCCCTTGAAATGAGGCCGCAGCATGGATTTAGCTCCAAGAGCATAACCCGATTTGAGCACCAAATGAATCGGCCGCTGAAGGGAGAGAGGCCTGGCCGTCTTGGGGTGACTGCGAACCTGAGAGCCGCCAAAGGTCTTCTCTAGTTTTTGATTAAAGAGAGCCAATTGAAGCCCAGTAGAACGAAACTTTTTTTTCTTTCTATCTGTTTTTTTCGGCCTCATTCTACCTCATTTTTATGCTTCTCATTCATGCTTTTTTGCTTTTCTTTTTCTCGCATAAGCCCTGTCTCATTGGCTTTTTGTCCCAAAGATTGAGAGTCCTCCCAATCACTCACCCACTCACCTATTCGCTGCGCGGCAGAACTCATGTGTATATTGAAGTCGTTTGTCTTTTGATTTCTAACCTGGCTATAAAACACCTTTTTGGTAGCGATGTCAAATTTTAGATTGGGATTTGATAAAAATGTTGTGCAGAAAAAATCACAATCGGGCATAGGGAGGAGTTAGCTGAATCAATTTGAATGAAACAGATGAGTCAGGAGTCAGGAGTCAGGATTCCGAAGGCAGATCCATCAATTGCATCAGAGAAACCTGACAAAGCCGATGATCAAAGACCTCTGCAGAAGTAAACAGTGGTGTGGCCTATGCAACTGGAGCTCTTGGCCTACCCGATTAATGGCCCGCTGAGCCAGAGCTTCAAGAATGGACCATTTACATGTAGTTTAAAGTGTCCAGCCGAGAGCGGATAAAGGAGATGGCAAATGACTTGGAATTCATGCTTAATCAGCATTTTCGCCATGGGCATTCTTGGAGTGACCAACACGCCTGCGGCCGCAGCCACAGACGCCGCCGAGAGCAGCCGAACTGCCACCGCCAAAGCGGTCGCAGCGACAACAGCCCTAGCTGCCGCCAGATCCCCTCAGCCCAGCACAGCCGACTCGGCCCCACCCTACCAAGTGGATGTCCTCTTGGAGGATCTTCATCACCCCTGGGCCATCGCCTTTATCAGTGCCGAGCAGGCACTGGTCACTGAAAGGCGAGGTCAACTTCACCTGGTGAATTTGACAGACAAAACTAAACAGGAGATTCAAGGTGTTCCCGAGGTGGTGGCCCGAGGCCAAGGGGGGCTCTTGGATATTCTTCTCGATCAAAACTTCCAGGAAAATAACACTCTCTTTTTGACCTACGCGGGAGGGAGCCGACGGGACAATGAGACCCGAGTGGCCCGGGCTCGCCTGGATAGGGAGGGCCTCAAACTTACTGACCTCAAAGTGATCTGGAGGCAAAAGCCCTCTTACACCAATGCTCTGCACTTTGGTTCCCGCCTGGTGCAGACCAAAGAGGGCTGGCTGTTCCTGGGCCTGGGAGACCGCTTTTCCGAGAGGGATCAAGCCCAGCAGCTCAACTCCCATTTGGGCAAAGTGGTGCGCATCGATAGAGAAGGTCGCCCTGTTCCGGGCAATCCCTTTGCCGAGCAAGAGGGAGCTCTCCCCGAGATCTGGAGTCTAGGTCATCGCAACATCCAAGGGGCGGCCCTGCATCCGGAGACTCAGGAGCTGTGGATTCACGAACACGGCCCTCGCGGAGGGGATGAGGTGAATGTGGTTCGGGCTGGAAAGAACTACGGCTGGCCCGTAGTAACTTTTGGTCGAGAGTACCACGGCCCCCGAATTGGCGAGGGCACCCATAAGGAGGGTATGGAGCCTCCCCTCCACCACTGGACCCCCTCCATTGCTCCCTCAGGGATGAGCTTCTACACCGGCCAGGCCTTTCCCCAGTGGCAAGGGAATCTCTTTGTGGGCGCCTTAAGGGACAGGGCCCTGCACCGACTGGAATTCAAAGGGGAAAAGTTGGTCTCCAGTGAGCGACTGCTCAGTGAAAGAAGAAAACGCATCCGCGATGTGCGCCAGGGACCAGATGGATTTCTCTATGTCTTGACTGATGAAAATCCCGGCGAGCTGCTACGACTTAAGCCCGCCGAGCGTCGAGCCCGCCCGGATTAAGGGCCCTTTTCTAAAAGATCACCGCAGGCCATAACAGGGCTCAGCAAGGGGGCGCGGTAGCCCTCCTCTATCAAGGCGGTCAGGCCGTCGCGGAGAGGATCAAGATCATTCCAGTCGGTGAGCATAATTTGGTCTACAAAAGCCTGGCGATGAGACTGAACAAAGGAACTATGAGGGTTCTCGGCGGAGAACAGACGATGGCCCTCTAAAGAGTCGGGCCCCACAAGACGGGCTAAGACATCTTGAGCAAACTGAGACTCCTCTCCACGGCGAGTGAGGTAAATTCGCTGAGGCTGAAATCCTGAGGCCGAAGCCGCAGCCGACCACTTGCCCGAACTCTCCAAATGGGCCTGGAGCACAATGGTGGGGGACAGATCCGACCAGCCTCCTGCCGAGTAAACTTTCTCTCCCGAAGCCAAGCGCTGGGGCAAAAGAGGAGCCAGCCCGGGCTCAGCTGGAGAGTAACTTAAGACCTCCAGCCAGCTCGCCTCGCCTAAGGCAAAGAACTTTTCTGTCTTGCGGTCTCGGCTCATGTCCTGGCCCCCAATGAGCAAGGGATCTTGCTGCAAATGCCTCAGCAGCAAATCCAAATCTTCCTCTTTGCCCCAGTAGCCAAAGCGCAAGTCCCAGGGCTCCACCTTAAAGTCCCGGCCGTAATCTGCGCTCAAGGTCTCTTGGTAGCCCTTCAACCAGCCCGAGACTCTTTTGGCCCCCTCTCCCACTAAGACAGCGGTGGTGGGAAAGGCCGAGATGTATCGGCCCACGGGCTCCTGCACTCGGGATAGGGGGGCTTGGGCTTGAGTCCTCCTCTCCAGATAGTGGGCAAAGTAGCTCTTGAGCAACTGCCCCAGTTTCTCTTGGCAGTCGGGGCGGACACTGATCAGCTGAGCCCAAGTGCGCCCTAAGGAAGCCTGCTCGCAGCGGGCCACAAATTGCTTAAGGAGAGCCAGCTCTTCCTCTTGCATAAAGTAGCCGGCATAAAAGTCGGCCATTTGCCCAAAACTGGTGGCCAGTCCCTGAAAGTCTAAGATGCCCGGACGGACAAAGAGGTTGGCGTCACCGGCGGCATCAAAGCGACCCACTTGGGCAATGCCCCTCTCCAACTCCTCCACAAGAAAGCGAAACTCGCGAATGGACTCCATCACCTCCACAGCATCGGAACTGAGTGTGATCAGGCGAATGAGATGCTGACCCCTCTTTATCACTTCCCTGTTGAGCCACCCCTGATTGACCGCTGTCTCCCAAGCCTGAAGCAGTTGCTTTTTGTTAAACAAGAAAAATTGATACCTTTCAATCCACAAATCGGGATGAGCCTCCTCTTCGTACTCGGAAAGCCGCCACAGCTGAGTCCAGTCGGGCAGCAGTTCTTTGGGAATCAAAGCCGGCCCCTCTTGGGCAAGATGGAGGTACTGAGTCAGCCCAGTCACATTGGCCAAACGAGAGTCAGCAAAAGACAGGCGTAAAAAGCCATGGACGGATTTTAGTAAAAGAGAGCCCAGGGCCTTTTGCCGAGAGGTGGATTGACCCTGCACCAGAGGGTTGAGGGCCACACTCTCCAGCAAAAACATACTCAGGCTGGCGGAGCTGCCTCCGGCCATGGCCAGGGGAAAGCCATGCTGCTCCACCAAAGAGGCCATAGCCCCCCAGTGAGCCCCCATGCGGTGGCCATTGCCTCGAAGGGCCAAACTGTACTCCCCCCGGGCATTGGGTGCCGTGGACGGCGCCAAGTCGGCCTGGGTCCGGGCCGGTGCTCCGGCTTCGGTCGCTGCTCCTGCGCCGGTCGCTGCTCCCGCCCAGACTAGTCCTCCTCCCCCGATCAATGAACTCGCCCCAAAGCTCAATAAAACCAAAGACACAAGCCTTC
This sequence comes from Bdellovibrionales bacterium, assembly GCA_007121385.1. Classification (GTDB taxonomy): domain Bacteria; phylum Bdellovibrionota; class Bdellovibrionia; order Bdellovibrionales; family UBA1609; genus SKYF01. Next base: position 10,501 of record SKLV01000033.1, on the reverse strand, counting down.
TCACCACGGCCTCCTGTAAATGAAAGTCCAGATTATACAGCGCAGTATTAGTTAATCCTATGGAGAATTTCTGCAAAAGACCTGTCGAATTTTCACAGTCCCTGAGGGCAGGGTAAGTCAGCGGAGGTCAGCGATCAGTGGCCAGTCAGCAGCTATAGCGGCGACTGGCGATCAAGCGACCGGCGATCACCGACCGGCGATCACCGACCGGCGATCACCGACCAGCGGCTCGGATTCAGGCTGACTGGTCTCTCAGATCGACTGGTCGGGAGGCCGCAAGCTCAAGGGCTTGTCCAAAAGCTCTTTGAGATAAAAGATTTCCCGGGCCGATTGACGGATTTGCTCCGGGCTGAGCTTTTCAAAAGCCTTTCTGGTGCTGTGAGCCTCCTCCAGTTCTAAGCTGGGCCGCTTTTTCCGATTCTCCCCGCGGCTGAGCTGAGTCTCAGCTTTATTGAGCTTGGCCGCCTGAATTTTAAGTTGCTCCAGAGATTGGGGTCCCTGATTGTCAGCGCCCTGACTCCTAGACCCCGAATCTCGGCTGCGGCGATAACTGGAGGTGTCCAGCCTTTGGGGCCGGGACTTCACCTCATCGTAGCCTGCGGGGCCTGCGGAAGCCGGCGCAGGCCGAGACTGAGGCGTGGGCTGAGGCCGAGGCTGAGGCGTGGGCGGCGGGGGCTCAAAGGAGTCAATAGGATCCGGCCGCCGCAAGAGCCCCTGGAGCAGAAAAAATGCTAGAATAATGAGAGGAAATAAGACCTCAAAGAGCTTTTCTATGTTCAATTGGGGATCTCTCCTCCACCACCTGAACCTTTAGAATCCTTGCGTCCAGAAAAGGAGTCCCTCATCTCTGTATCCGACTGAAGGTTCTTTAAACGGTAGTAGTCCATCACCCCTAAATTGCCCTTGTTAAAGGCCTCAGCAATGGCCCGAGGAATTTCGGCCTCGGCCTCCACCACCTTGGCTCGCATTTCCTCCACCCGAGCACTCATCTCCTGCTCGGTGGCCACGGCCATGGCTCTGCGCTCTTCGGCTTTGGCTCGGGCAATGCGCATATCCGCTTCGGCTTGGTCACTCTGCAGCTCTGCACCTACGTTGCGGCCCACATCCACATCGGCAATATCAATGGAGAGAATCTCGTAGGCAGTGCCCGCATCCAAACCCTTGCTCAAGACAAACTTGGAGATCTGGTCGGGGTTTTCCAAAACTTCGGAGTGCTTGGCGGCCGAGCCGATGGCTGAAACCGTCCCCTCGCCCACCCGAGCGAGAATAGTCTCTTCGCCCGCTCCCCCCACCAGGCGGGAGATGTTGGCGCGCACGGTGACTCGGGCAATGGCCACAAGTTGAATTCCATCTTTGGCCACAGCAGTCACCCGAGGAGTCTCAATCACTTTGGGGTTTACACTCACCTGAACAGCTTCAAAAACATCTCGTCCCGCCAGGTCAATGGCCGCAGCCTGCCTCCAAGGCAAATCAATGTTGGCGCGATTGGCCGAGATCAGGGCCGAGACCACTTTTTGCACATTGCCCCCGGCCAAATGGTGAGCTTCCATTTGCCCCACCTCTAAATCTAAGCCCGCTTTGACCGCACTGATCAGCGGAGTGATAATGGCATGGGGACTGACTTTTCTCAGCCTCATCCCGATCAGGGTTCCCAGGCCCACATGAACTCCAGAGAACAGAGCGGTGACCCACAGTCCAAGGGGAACAAAGTGAAGCAAGGTGAAAAAGCCCACCAGGGCCGCCATCACAACAAAAAATAAAATCAACCCAATATCCATGTCTTAGGACTCCTTTTTCGCTTTGTTTCTTTTTTATTCTGCTCGCTTAGCTTCTACATAAGCCTTGCATCTAGGCCAAGCGAAAAAAGTCAAAAGTCAGCACATAGGCCACCTCTTCCGGCGAGCTGGCCACCCGTTTAAGGTGAGCGCTCAACTGCTCTAAGAGGGCTTCTTTAATGGCAAAGGCATCAGCCTGGGATAGACTCAGAGCTGCGGAGTAGTGCAAATCCTCGGGCTCTTGAAACTGAAGGCTTTGAATGGTCTTTTGCCTCCAGTTGATGTGGTGACGCAAAACAAGGCTTGAGTCTGCACCCAGATGAATATGCTGAGGCCCAACTTGCAGGCGGCCCTCCTTCTCCACAACCAGGCCCAGCTGCAAGAGAAAATCCACCATGCTTTGCACCTTGGGCCGGGGAAGTTTCAGGGCCTGAGCCAGATCCTCACTGCTATTGATGTGTGGAAGCGAACACATAACATGAATCGCCCCATAGTAGGCGTTGGAGTAAAAGCGCTCCCTGTCCTCATCGGACAGGCTCTGATGTCCCTTGATTCTCTTCTGGATCTCCAGGCGCTGGGTGCGGATGCGGTTGACTTTGGACAGCCAGCGCTCCTTGAGCTTGTGGCTACCTGCTCTCTCCAGCATCAACAGCAGTAAGAAGTACTCAGCCTCCTCTTCGCTGTGACCTAAAAAGCTGTTGATGGCCTCGGCCTGTTCCAGAGAAAACTCGGCCTGTCCCTGAAGAACCTGGGAAATAAAGCTGGTGTGAACGGGAATGGACTCGGCCAATTTTTTCCTCATCCCAGTGCGCGAGCCCGTGGGGCCCAATTGGCCCAGCAGATACTCTCTATAATTTGTGTATTCAAATAGACTCAAAAAACAACCTCCGGGCGGATTAGCCTGCAGACCATTTTAAACCAAGTTTAGTAAAACTAAAATTAATCATGATTATTTTATCAAACTAATCTAGCTCTCCATGACTCTGCGCATTACTATGGGCCCATAAGACAAACACACAGAGGGCTTAAAGGGCCCCAAATAAAGGAGTTAAGTTATGAAAAACACAAGAGTTAAAAAAGTTGGTTTGGCCCTCACTCTCTGGGTTTCTTTGACTGCGGGCAACGCCGCTTTGGCCTTCGAGCAAGGCCTTCAGTCTCAGGGCCGGGCCCCTCAGTCTCGGAACCAGAACCCTCAGTTCGAGAGCCAGGGTATTCAGTCCCAAAACCGGGACTTTTGGACCCAGAGTTTTGACCAGTCCTTAGGTCTTTTTTTGGAGAGAGATGCTGAACAGTCCCTCAGCCCCGCTCAAAAGCGCCAGCTCCGTCATCACTTGGGCCAAAGAATCCTGTCCGCCCTTCAGGGGCCCCAGAGCAACGCGGGGACCCAGCAGGCCCAGCAAGGTCAACAACCAAAGCCAGTGGGCCAAAAGCAGGCATCCGTGGACAGGGGCTAAAAAGCCCTTAGGGGACCCGCATTTATTGAACTTTTTCGAACATAAACCACGGGCACGGGATTTGCTGTGCCCTTAACCTAGGAGAAAAAAATGAAACTCAAGAACCTGACCTACGCCAGTTTGGCCGCAGCCATCGGCTTAAGTGCCCTGGCCTGCAAACAAGAGACTACGATTATTGAGCGCGAGCTCATCAAAAGCCCCGCTCAGGACGACAGACCCATCTACACCGTCGAAGGTGTGGTCAACGGTGGGGGCGGAAAAGGGGTCCTCTGTCAAAAAGATGGGCAACCCCATCTCGAGGTCCTCGATATCCACGAAGGCCGCTATGTCTACGGGCTGACCTACCCTGAGTACGCAAGCTTAGAGGCAGCCTATCGACACCACTTCAATTTGGAAGGCAAAGGAGAACCTAGAGTCGTTGAAGAAATGATTCAAAATTACAACAAACTAGTGAAGACCACTTTCCGCTTTTTACCCCATGGCTACCGCTTGAAGGACACCCAAGATTCTCTCGAGCCCTTTGTCCTTCTTGGCTGTGAAGTGGTGCAGATTGCTGTTTTTTACAACGAAGAAATTGCATTAGTGGATGGCGAGCTCTGGGAAATGCTCTCTCCCCTCAATCAGCTGGCCCTGACCCTACATGAATTTCACTACGCAAGGAAAAGATCTCGCAGCTCAGTGGAAGACTCTCGCAGCACCCGGCGCCTGGTCGCCTACGGGCTGTCCACCGAGTTTGTGGGCACTCTCGACTTGGATCTTGACTATGATAGAGAGTATTTGAGTTGCATCTCAGGAAAGCCCACAGATCCTGGGAAGGCTATCCCCAGTACTGAGTTTTTATTTCAGTCCGACAAGGAGGATTCCCGAAAAACCCATGTCTATTTTACTGAGTTTAATGGTATTCCTGTTTACTACAACACCTCCGGCACTATCGATAAGAGCCTTGAGGAAATAATGGGCGATGACCGTTCATGGACGTCTTTAAGATTGAAAAGGGTCACATACCCCAACTATTTCTCTGACATTCAAATGCACAGAGAGAGAGTGCAATCCTGTGAGACATTTAAAGAGGAAGAAGATATCAATGAAGATGGCACTCAGCAGGGCAGTGAACGTGGAGAAGTCTGCTCATCCTCTGATGGCCTATTTTATAGGCTGTATTTTGACCAAGGGGGATTTTTATCTGAGACTGAACGAATTGAAACTATCCTCTTCTGCAAAATGAGATACCCCTATAATCCTGAGGAATAAACTTTTTTACAGGATTGAGAACTCTCTTCAGTCCCTCAATGAGGGCTACCCCCTCGAGCAAACCCCCAGCAATCTCAGCTGGGGGTTTTTCATTTAAAGACCCCCGCTCCTCTCGCGCAGGCTCTCTTCAACACCCTGGCCGAGCGCTCGAGCGCTGAAACTCTCAAACTCTAAAAGCCTCAAAGCAGAGCACAAAAATTCAAGCCAATCCGAAAAAAATTATATGACCCCCAACATTATTTATTGACCGGTTTTTCGAGTCTCTATAGCGCCAATCGCGGCGTATAAAGTGACATTTTCCAAAAAACAGTCTCCCCAAATTGAAAGAGACTGAAGCTGGGGCCATTGGGCTTTTATAGAGGGGCTTGTGAGATGGTCTCGGCCTCCCTCAAAGTGGAGCTGAAAAAACCTGTGGTAGAGTCGGTTTCACGAGTGAAAATGGATCAGCCAGCCGCCCACAGGAGGAACCCAATGCCACAGCCATCCACCCATAAATCTATCATTGAGGCCCAAAGCCAAATCAAAAGCCGCCCCGAAAGCCGGCCCCAAAACCTCAGTGATGGTGATCTATTGAAGCGCATGCGGAACTTGGTGCAGCAAGAGAGAACTCTGGTCACTGAGATTCTTCACCATCTCAAAGAGGTCGAAAGGCGCAAGCTCTACTCTGAGCTTGGCTACAAAAGCCTCTTTGATTATGCCGTGAATGAGTTGGGCTACTCTGAGGGCCAAGCCGGGCGAAGGATTGGGGCCATGAAGCTGCTTCGAGAGCTGCCCCAAAAGGAGGCTAAGGAGCTGGAGAGAAAGATTGAAGATGGAAGTCTCAATCTCACCAATATTTGTCAGGCCCAGAGCTTTTTTAATGAGGTCAAAAAGGCCTCACCCGAAAAACCCCTTAAGATCGACGATAAATTGGAGGTCCTCAAAGAGCTTGAACACAAATCCTCCCGTCAGGGCCAAGCGGCTCTTATGGAGAAAAGACAAAGTGCGGGGCTGGGGGTGTCCTTGCCCAAGGAGAAAACTCGAGCTCTATCTGGGGAGCACTCAGAGCTGCGGCTAGTACTCAGTCGAGAGCTTATGGCCGAGCTGGAAGAGGTCCGCGCTCTTTTGGGGCAAAAGGCTTTAGGCATGAGTTGGGCCGAGCTGATCAAGGAGATGGCGGCCTTGAGCCAAGAGGCCCTCAAAGATAAAAAATTTGGCAAGAGACGAGGAGCCGCGGCATCCACTCCGGCGCCGGAGAAAGAAGGCGTCGAAACTTCTCGGCCCAAGCCGAGGTCTATTTCTAAGGGCAAGAGGTATCGAGTTTGGGAAAGAGACAGAGGGGCCTGTGTGAAGTGTGGAAGTCAACAGGGACTTCAGGTGGATCACATTGTTCCCGTGGCTCGGGGGGGCGGCTGTGAGGAGGAGAACCTTCGGCTTTTGTGTGGCGGATGCAATGTGAGAGAGGGAGTGAAGGAGTTTGGACTAGAGAAGTTGAACCGAGGGGTTGAGCCGAGAGGGTGAACCGAGAGGTCGGCCTCTAAAGTCTGTAGAGAAGGCCCTTTGAAAAAGTGGCATTGACGTCTTTAGTGGCTGAAAGAGTGAGGTGAAGACATCATCACACTCCGGATTTCCGACACAAATCTGGAATGTATGTGACACTTCTCATTGCGAAATTATTTTATTCGGAGTCTTTGACTTCTTTGACCACCACTCGGTTGCCAAAAACGGACAAGACTTCGATGGGGGAGCCGGCGGGCACATATTCGCCCTCGGTTAAGACGGTGACTCGGTGATGGTCCAAATCCGCCACCCCTGAAGGCCTTAAGTCCGAGCGGGCCACTCCCCTCATTCCCACCTTCACCTGAGCCGGCTGACTCTCCCCGGTCTGGTAAGAGGAGACATCCCCCTCCAGGGTGGTGGCCAGAACCAAACCTCTCCGGCTTAAAAAGCGGGACTGAGGCAAGTAGCGAAAGCTGGCCCAAATGGCCATCATACTCAAAGCCCCAGTCAGAGAGAGAGTCAATAGAACTCGGTTCCAGTCCTCAGCGGTGATGAAATTGGGATCTCCCAAAAGAGACAGCACCAAGCCCCCCAGAACAGCCAGAAATCCCAAGAGCCCGGGGACCCCAAAACCCGGAGTCACAAAAATCTCCACTAGGATCATCAGGACTCCAAAGACAATGAGGACAATTCCTTCCCAGCCCACCAGTCCGGCCAAGTGGTGGGACCAAAAAAACAGGGACAAGAAAACTAAAGACACTGTTCCGCCCACACCCCAGCCGGCACTCTTGATCTCGGCGATCAGGCCCCAAATCCCCAAAGTGAGGAGCAGAGAGGCCACCACTGGGTGGGTGAAGAACTGCACCAGCCTCTCAGCCAGAGCGGGCTCCATCCTCTGCACTTGCTCGGCTTGAATATTTTTGGCCGCCTTAAAATCCCTCACACTGGAGTGAAGCCCCTCAATAAAACCGATTTCCAAAGCCTCTTCAGCGGTCAAAGTCAAAAGCTTGCCAGCCTCAATCACCCCTTCAATCACTAGGGACTCATCCACCATGGCCTCGGCCACTTGAGGGTCTCGTCCCCGGGCTTCCGCTGAGGCCGCCACCGCCTTGCGCACGGCGGAGACAATTTTTTCTGAGGCCTTCTCTCCAGTCTGTCCCATCACGGGAGTGGCCGCTCCGATAATCCCTCCCTGGATCATATGAATTTCATGGGCGGCCACCGCCATCATGGCCCCGGCCGACAGGGCCTGGCGATTGATCAACATCCAAATGGGAATGTCCGAGTCCAAAAAGCGATCCTTGATCTGCAGAGTGGAGTCCAGCCTTCCCCCAGGGGTGTCCAGCTCAATCACTAGGGCTCGGGGCCTTTGAGTTTTGGCCTCTCTGAGTACTCGGTCCAGGAAGGCCAGGGTGGCGGGAGAGATCTCACTGCGCACCACAGCCCAGAGAACAGGGCCCTTATCATCGGCAACCGCTGATTCGACCTTCTCGGTAGGATGGTCGGCTTGAGAGTTTTGAGAGGCTTGAGCCCCTGGAGCCGCCTTCGCGGCCTCAGCGGCCTCGGTGGTCTCAGTGGCCTCAGTGGCCTCAGTGGGCTCAGTGGGCTCAGTGGCCTCGGTGGCCTCGGCCCAAGCCAAGTCAAAGCCAGCCCCTAAGCCCTGTACCATCAACCCAGCCAGAATCAGGGCGGACCCCAGCACCAGAGAGTTCCAAGAGCGACAAAGCCCCTGCAAAACATTTTTCATTGGTCTTATCTCCTTTGGGAAACAAATCAGAAGGCCTCAAATATGACAGGGCCCCAGAACCAATTCAAGCCCTAAAGCCCCAACTGGAAAATCAGGCGGCGGGAGTCTTTTGCCGCCGCCGCTTCAGTCTCTGCCGCAAAAGATTGAAGACCTCTAGGGCTTCGGGACTGCCCATCAGGCGGCAGCTGCCGATGTAGACCACAGCTCCCAGAGGAATCACCAAGCCCAGAGCCAAGCCCCGGGCCAAATTCTCCCACAGCACCCAACCCAGCAGTTCGGCTTCCAAAGTCTGGTAACCCCAGTGCACCACAACAGCCATCAACAGCAAGGCCCCCAGCATGGGCCCAAGGGCCCGCAACAGGGCTGCCCCATGCAGAGCCCCAATCATGCGGCGATAAAACACCAAAAGCAGACTCATATTCACCACTCCGGCCAAAGCCGTGGACAGAGCCAGGCCCTGAAGCCCATGGCTCGCGACCAGATAGGAGGCCAGCACAATATGGACCACTAAGCTCACCGCTGCCACCACGGCAGGGAGCCAGGTGTTCTTGAGAGCATAAAAGCCGGGCACCACCACCTTGCCCACCGAGGAGACAATCAGCAGCAGAGCGTAGATCTGCACCACCTGAGCTGTGGCCAAGGCATCTTCTAGACCAAAACTGCCCCGCACAAACAGGACCTGCACCATGGGCAGAGCCAAGAGCCACAGCCCCACAGCACTGGGCAGAGCCAAAAACAGCAGCAGCCTTAGGTAACGGCTGGAGGTCTGGAGCATCTCCTCCCTCTTGCCCTCGGCCCAGAGCTGGGACAGGGTGGGCAGCAGAGCCGCCCCCAGCGAGATGGCAATCAGCGACTGGGGCAACTCCAGCAGACGATCGGCCCAGTAAATGTAGGAGTGGGAGCCCTCGGGCAGACGGCTGGCAAAGTTCAAGTTGACCAGAGCCATCAGCTGGTGAACGCCCAGGCCCAAAATTCCCGGAATCATATTGCGCAAAACCAGAGCCACTCCGGGCACCTGCCAGTTCCAAGTCCAGCGGGGGAAAAAGCCCAGGGACTTGAGCAGCCAGGCCACCAAAGCCGCCTGAGCCAGGCCGCCCACCGTGACCCCCCAGGCCAGCCACTCACCAGGCAAGCGGCTCCAGGACTGGGGCAAAAGGGCAAAAATGATAAAGGTCAAATTGAACAGAGCCGGCCCCAGGGCGGGAATTAAAAAGTGGCCCAAGGCATTGGCGATGGCCATAAAGTAGGCGTAGGTGCTGACCAAAAACAGATAGGCAAACATAATCCGGGCCAAAAAGACGGTCTGCTCAAACTTGCCCGGCACCGACATAAACTCCTGCCCCCCCACCAGCAGCTGGAGCAGGGGCTCCATAAACACCACCCCGGCCACAGTCAGCACCGAGGTCACCGTGAGCAGGAGGGCAAAGATGGCCTGGGAGAGCTGGCGGGCCCGGGCCGGATCCTGGTGCAGCTGCTCCACAAAGACGGGGATAAAGGCCACTGACAGGCTCCCCTCGCCCAGGAGGCGACGAAAGGTGTTGGGCAGGCGAAAGGCCACCACAAAGGCATCGGTCACCGTGCGAGAAAAGAGGGCGGCCAGCAGGATGTCCCTGACCATCCCCAGCACTCGGCTGGACATGGTCCCCGCCGCCATGGCCAGAGCCGAGCGGATAACTGATCGCTTTTGCTGCTCTTTTGCCAAAAAAACCCACTCCCTTTAAAGCAGCCCTTGCGGCCCGCTATGGATTGTGCTATCCCAAGCCCTTGTTTTCAGCTCAAGTTAATCATTGGAGGTTAGACCTTGGCAAATCATAAGTCGGCGGCAAAGAGAGCCCGTCAATCTGTTCAGAAAAAGACTTTCCGCTCCCGCACCAAAGGCTCCGTGCGCAGCGCTGAAAAAAAGTTGCGTCAGGCCATTGCCGGTAAAGACCAGACTCTCGCTCAAACTTTGCTCACTCAGTTCTCCAGCAAGATTGATAAGGCGGCCAGCAAGGGTGTCTACCACTACCGAACAGCGGCTCGCCGAATCAGCCGTGCGGCTCAGCAAGTCCATAAGTTGGGCGCTTAGTTAAGGCCACATAGTTGCGGATGGCCCTCTTGAGGGCAAAGTCCAAGTTCAAGAATTCCACTCCAAAGTGCAGGAGTCCTGGCTCTCCAGGAGCGGGCTCTTGGTTGCGCACCACCGACCTCACCACTGTCATCTTTTGCCCGGGAATCAGAAAACTTAAAGCCAACTGGCTGTTGACCTCCAGAGGCCGGTGAAACTCCAGTTTAAGTCCCCCCTCCCCAATCTGCAGGGCTCGGGTCACATAGTAGCGCCCGCCCACCAAAACTCCCACAGGACGAAGAAACTCCCGCCGCGGCACCCGACGGCGTCGGGTGTATTGATCTTGCTCTCCCATGTTTTTCTTATCGGACGGAGGACAGAGAGGATGAAGAGGGCTTGAGATCAAATTCCTTTTCTTGCTGGGCCGAGGGCTGGTGGCCGGGAGAAAAGGCCCTCAAGCGCAGCCGGTAGTGGCCCGGCCTAAAGTCCCCCTCCGGCTGCCACTGGGCTTCAGCCCAGCGCCCCTCTTGAAGCACAGTCACCCACTCTTCCCCCAGCAGGTCCCGGCGCTGGAGCTCCACCTCATAGTGACTGGCTTTGGCCACCGCCGCCCACTTCAAAGTCATCTGGGGCTCCCACTCCACTTCGATCCCCGAGGGAGAGTCCACAGGGACTCCCTGCAGGGCGAAGCGCCAGGCCGGAGCCCGGCTCTCGTAGAGCACTCCCGCCCCCGTCACCACTCTCACAT
>SKLV01000078.1 GCA_007121385.1 Bdellovibrionales bacterium | reverse complement strand
TCTGGTGGTGGGAGGCCTGATTTGGGTGGAGTTCTCCGCTCTGTTGGAGGTCATTTTCTGGGTGGGCTTAGGAGCGGGTTTTTTTGGTCTTTTGATCACCTCGGCTCAGTTCACTTCTGGGGGCCTGGTGCCTGCTCTTTGGGCGCAGCAGGTGATTTTTTCCCTTCTATTTGTGGATGTGCTCTTCATTTATTTTCGTGAATACCAGTATGGCTCAGAGATTCTCACTATGACCTTGGATGGTCCCGTGAAAGCCGTCTACGGGGGCTTGATTTTAAGCCTCGCCAGCTTCTTTCAACGAGCGGTGGAGCTGCGGCGCCTCGTCGGGTTTGTTGGCCTCTTATTAACGTCTATTCTTTTGGCTTTTGTTTTCAATCAGAAATCGGAAGCTCTCCTGGGCTGGTCGCCGGGATTGGCTCTGCCTGCCGCCATTGGGGTTCTTGCTCTGGCCCTCATCTTCTTTAACTTGTATGAACTCTATGGAAGGACCCCCTCTTCCTACTACCTGGCTTTAGGCTGGACCTATGGGGCCATTTTGTTTTCCTCTGCTTTTGAATTTCTTGGAGCTGAGGGTCTTCTCTCCCAGGGGGCTCTAATCAGTGTAGGCTTCAATAGCATGGCCTATTTTATTGTTGCCAGCACCATTGTTTACACTGTGGCTATTGACCAGCGCAAAGCTCTCAAGGTGGATAACTATCAGCTCGCCCAGCATCGTCTTCTGGAAAAGACTCGCGACCTACAGATCACTAATAAAAGGTTGGCCGCACAAATCCAAAAGCGACTGGAGTTTGAAATTGAGCTTAAAAAAAGTGAAAAGCTCAAGTCGGCCATTCTCCAGTCGGCATTGGATGGGGTTTTAACCATCAATCCTCAGGGAGATATTTTAGACTTCAATTTTGCAGCAGAGCAAATTTTTGGAATCACCCGGGCGGAACTTGTTACTCACCCGGGAGGGGTTTTTCGCCTTCTTCCTGAGCGCTACGGCAAAAGGCTTCGGCAACGACTTCAGCGTCAGTTCTCTCTCGGTAAGGGGCTCCCCTTGGGCCGTCGTTTGCAGCTTCGGGGCCTGCGTCAGGATGGTCAAGAGTTTGCTATGGAGGTGTCCTTGAGCTTGATCGAGGTGGAGCAGTTTCAGTGTGTCACAGCCTATTTGCGCGACATCACTGAATCTCTTCGCTTCAAAGAGGAGATCATGGCCGCGCGAGAGGAAGCTATTTTGGCTTCTTTGGCTAAGAGTGAGTTTTTGGCCAAAATGAGTCATGAAATTCGAACTCCATTGAACGCCATCATAGGTATGTCGGATCTTTTGTCCGACACCAGGCTCAACCTGGAGCAGCGCCGACTGGTGAATATGTGTCAGCGCTCCAGTCACACTCTTTTGAGTTTAGTGAATGATATCTTGGATTTGAGTAAAATTGAGTCGGGACAGTTTGATTTGGATCACAATAAATTTGACTTATTTGGACTTGTTGAGGGCACTTGTGAAATGCTGGCCTTAAAGGCTCGAGACAAGGGCCTTATGATTCGCTGTGAGATTGAGCCTCAGGTGCCGCAGATGGTGTGGGGAGATGAAAACCGTCTGCGCCAGGTCTTTGTCAACCTTCTGGGTAATGCCATCAAGTTTACCGATCAGGGTTTTATTCGAATGACGGTCTCCCAAGTGGGAAAAAGCAATGGCCATGGAAGAATCCGCTTTGCTGTGAGTGATACGGGAATTGGGATCCCCCCAGAAGATATGCAGAGAGTGTTTGAAAAGTTTATGCAAAGTGACTCGTCCATGACACGCAAGTATGGGGGCACGGGGCTGGGCTTGGCCATTTCCAAGAGCCTGGTGGAAAAAATGGGGGGGCAGATTCGGGTTCAAAGTGAAGTGGGAGTGGGGACTGAGTTTGTGGTTGAAGTGGAGTTTCAGTTGGCTGAGGCTAAAGAAAAAGTGAAGGAGAGAGTGCGCAAGGCCTCAGATCTATCCAATATGAGTGTTCTGCTTGTGGAGCCAGAGCCTGCTTGTCGTCTGCTCTTCAGTGAGCTGTTGGGCCAAAGAGGAGCTCGGGTGATCGAAGCGGCCCACCCTCAGGATGCTTATGACCTTTTGAAGGCCAGGCAGGGGCAGGATCGTCCTGTGGACCTTATTGTCTCGGAGGTGGACCTGAAGGATGGGGATGTCTTTGAGTGGTTTGAAAGGTTAAAGCCTCTGTTAGGAGATCCCAGCCCTCCAGTGCTTATTGTGGCCAATGATCTCAAAAAGGGAGATGTGCAGAGACTCAGAGCCTTGGGCTTTTATGGGCCACTGGTGAAGCCCATTGAGCGAGAGGAGTTTTTGTCTCTTCTTGGCTTGGCGGTTCACCCCCAAGAGGTCACTCAAGGGGAAATTTCAGGAGGGGCTGGAGCCGACTCTGCAAAGGTCTCTATTAAGGACTTGCGGGGACGAGTTCTTCTCGTGGAGGACTCGGCGGACAACCGAAGTCTGATGGGAGCCTATTTTGCAGGAACTCAGTTGGAGTTGGAAGTGGCGGAGAATGGTCAAGAGGCGGTGGAAAAGTTTTTTGCCCATGGAGACTTTGATTTGGTGCTGATGGATATCCAGATGCCCCTGATGGATGGTCGAGAGGCGACCAGGGCCATCCGCCAAAAGGAGCAGGAATTGGGGCTGACCAGGACCCCCATTTTAGCCCTGAGCGCCCATGCCCTGAAGGAGGAAGTGAGGCTGAGTTTGGAAAGCGGCTGCGATGGCTACTTGACTAAGCCCATAAAGAGACAGGCCCTACTTGCAGAGCTGGCTCGGTGGCTGCCTCAGGAGAGCCCGGTGGAGAGCCCGGTGGTTGAGGTGGGGGATGTGAGGGTTTGTCCAGACCCAGACTTAGTGGACCTCATTCCAGACTTTATCCTCAATCGCAAAAGAGATCTGGAGCTCATGAAAAAAGCCTTGAATCAAGAAGATTGGAAGGGCTTGGGACGCTTAGCCCACACTTGGAAGGGGATCTGTAAGCCCTATGGTTTTCTGCGTTTAGATGAAATGAGTCGGGCCCTAGAGAGCTTTGCTGAGGCTCAGGAGGTTGCTGCCGTGGCGCAGCAGCTAGAGCAGGTGGAGGACTTTTTAAGTCTAGTAGAGGTGGTGGAGCAGGGGAGTTGGGGCGAAGGACAGAGTAAAATTTCCTCCCGGGATCCGGCTTAAAACGAGTTGACCCCCTTTTTAACCTATTGCTAGGCTTTGCCCCTTTGTGGGGGTGCAGGTGGGATCAATAGATTGGATCAATCAGACTCTTGAAACTTTAGTTGGCTATGTCTGGGGCTTGCCCTTAGTGATCCTCCTTGTCGGCACAGGTCTATTTCTGTCGGTGGCCTTAAGAGGAATTCAGTTTCGCGGTTTTCTGCATGGCATTTCTGTGGTGCGAGGGAAGTACGACAACCCCAATGACCCAGGTGAGATCACTCACTTTCAGGCTCTCTGTACAGCTCTATCGGCCACAGTGGGCTTGGGCAATATTGCCGGAGTGGCCGTGGCCATTCACTTTGGAGGACCGGGCGCAGTATTTTGGATGGTGGTCACCGGCTTGGTGGGAATGGCGACCAAGTACTCCGAGGTCTCGATTTCCCTGATGTATCGTAAGATCGACCCCAACGGAGTGGTTCATGGGGGCGCCATGCACTACATTGAAAGGGGTTTAGGGCCCAAGTGGAAGCCCCTAGCCATCTTTTTTGCTCTCGCCTGTTTGAGTGCCAGCTTTGGGGCGGCTAACATGTTTCAGGCCAATCAGGTGGCCGCCATTCTCAATAATAGTTTTTCTGTTCCCCACATCTTGACTGGCGTTGTTCTGGCCTTTCTGACTGGAGTGGTCATTATTGGCGGGATCAAGCGCATTGGCAAAGTGACCTCTCGTCTGGTCCCTGTTATGGGGGGCATTTATTTTTTGGGGGCCTTGGTGGTGGTGGTGATGAACTGGTCCTTGGTGCCTCAGGTGCTATGGCAGATTGTCAGTGACGCCTTCACGGGCACCGCCGCGGGTGGAGGGCTGACAGGGATTGCGGTGCGCGAGGTGCTGATTCAAGGAGTGAGACGAGCCTGCTTTTCCAACGAGGCGGGCTTAGGCACGGCTCCTATTGCCCATGCAGCAGCCACTACGAGCGAACCCGTTCGCGAGGGGACAGTGGCCTTGCTGGAGCCCTTTATCGACACCGTAGTGATCTGCACCCTGACGGCCCTGGTGATTCTCATCTCCGGGGTGTGGACCAGTGGGGCCAATGGAGTGGAGTTGACCGCTCACGCCTTTGATGTGGTGCTGCCGGGCTTTGGCAGTTACTTTGTCCCCTTAGCCGTATTCCTCTTTGCCTACTCCACTTTGATTAGCTGGTCCTACTATGGCCAGCAGGCGGTGGAGTACCTGGTGGGAGAAAAAGGGGTGATGACCTACAAAATTGCCTTTTGCTTTGCCGCCATTCTCGGTGCCATTTGGGCCATTGAACCGGTCCTCAACTTTTCCGATATGATGTTGGGGTTGATGGTTATCCCCAATCTCATTGCCGTTCTTCTTCTTTTGCCCAAACTGCGCCAAGAGACTGATCGCTACTTTGCCAAACTCAAAGCCAACGAATTCCCTCTGGCCCCAAAAAAAGATGAGCGGGACCTCTGAGTAGCACTCACTGCCAAGTTCATCTTAACTGAACGGCTTGACCCTAACTGAGTTGTAACTATTGCACCCATGTCTCCTCCAATTTAAAGGCGACATCTTTATAGACAACTAAGGGTGCCGTGGGATTTTCTGTCCTATTGGACTCCACATCACCAGATCTGGCCCTACTCTCTCTAGTTCCAGATCTTCTTTTCCCGTCGATGTCCTTTTCTTTGCCAGTTCTTTGACCCTTTGCCAGATCTCTGCCCTAGATAGATCGTCTCATTCTCCCCAGACCAAAACTCTTGATTCCCTGACGCATATTGCAGTTGCCACAGAGAAGCCTCAAATTTTCCAGATCTGCCCTCCCACCCAAAGCCACCGGCATTTGATGATCCACTTGTAGATTTTTGTGACTTCCACACTGCTCACAGCGGCCCTCATCTCTCTGCCAAATCTTCCATTTCTGGCTCTTTGAAATAGACCGCGGTTTCTTTTTCTGTGGAGGCAAGTCAGCCAGAAATTCACCAGTTGGTTGCGATTGGGCTTTCAAATGTGATTGTGACCCCACCTGCGATGGCGATCTCAGCTGTGATTGTGATTCCAACTTCACTTTTGCCCTCGACTGTGGCTTTTGATCTACCCCAAATTTTACGCAAAGCTTCTCCGGCGCCGTGGGATTTTCTGTCCTATTGGACTCCACATCACCAGATCTGGCCCTACTCTCTCTAGTTCCAGATCTTCTTTTGCCAAACTTTTTATCCCGAAGGGACTCAAGGCTGAGTTCGGCCATAACTCCGATCAGTTCAGCCAGACTCATGCCCAAGGCCTTGGGGCCCAAAAGGCTCTTCACTTCTTCCAGCCGCTGGCGCAACTCCTGATTCAGAATCAGACGCACTTCGCAATACTCTTCGCTGAGGACTCGTTCTCTTTCCGGGGGCAATTGAGGGCTGAGTCCCGCCTGGGCTGTCTTAGCCACTAAAAGGGCCTGGGCCTCCCGGGAGGACTTATTGGCCATTTCATTGAGCACTTGCAGTTTGGCCTCTTTGCTCAAGGCGCTCTGGCCTGGGTCATTACTCTCGTCCTTGCAGAAACCCTTTCCCCCAGCCTTTTGCAGGTGTTTAAAAAAACTTTGCGCCTGGCAGATGTGAGTCAAATTCAAAGCGCCGCTGGCAATTTGCTCCTCCACCTGGGGCAGCTCGCGAATCAGTTTGAGGGCTTGAAGGCGGCGGCCGGCCTGAGCTTCGGAGTATTTCAGCTCTCTGAGACAATACTCAAACAAACTGCTGTAGTCCAAGTCCGAATAGAGCTTGCGTCTTTCCACCTCTTTGAGGTGCTGCAGAATTTCACTGAGAATCTCTCTTTCTTTTTGTACCAGTTGCTGAGTTTGCTGAAGCAATTGCCGATCGCTAAGACTTTGCAGTTTCATGGGCCTCCTTTTTCTTGAGTTGGAGGAACCATAACATGGGTTTTCAAAGTGCCTTTTTTGGTCGAACCGGAATGCCTGCTTCTTAGCCTTGGTGAGCTTCTTAGAGCCTCCACGCTGGGGTCTTTTTAGGGGAAATCTCTTTTTCACAATCAAAGAGGGCGAAAAGTTCAACAGAGAGGATTTTAGAGAGTCGAAAAGGGCGTCAAGAAAAAATGGAATACTCGGGCAAAAGATAGCGTAAAAATAAACATAATTTACCTGGACATAATTCTGTTTTCAGGGCGAATTTCCCTCATCCCTCATCGGCCAGTGAGCGGGTGGTGCGCAAAGAGTCTCAGGCGGGAGAGCCTCTGTCCTGGTTGAGGCTCCTGGGGCGCAATAGGGCGCAATAGGCGAAAAATGGGATTTTTAGCCTACTGTCAGAGGGAGATTGCAATAATTACAGGCACTTTGAAAGATTGATCATTGACCCAAAGCATTAATATGGGCATAACTCTTGCGGAAGTGTTCGGGTGGGAGTTTAAGCTTCTCCGCAGCTGAGGCTCCTTAAGAGCCATCAAATTAAGATAAGGGGTAACAAAATATGCAAATGAAAATCCTTTCAAGAGGTCCTCTGGGAAGCCTATTTAGCCTATTGGCCATGGTTTCTCTGAGCTTGAGTGTTTCAACTATCGCTCATGCTTCAGAAAGCTCAGCTCCTGCAAGCGAAACCAAAGTCACTTTGGATGAGATTGTGGGTGAAGGTGAAAGAACAGAGACCGATAAGGCCGACGAACTCATCACCAACCGCATGCTGCGAGCCTCTGCGGGATCCCTTTCTACTTGGAGTGTGAGCACTACCTGGGGGTATTTGGGATCAAGTGTAAAGAATCCCTTCGATCCCGTAAGGCCCAATATTCGAGGGGCTGCTGGGACTGCAGATATGCATAGAGCTACAGGTGATATTGCTTTGCGGAGGCGATTGTCAGCAGTCGATAGCCTGAGCCTTGGAGCTGGATTGGGGATGTTTGCGCCCTTTCACGGGAGTGTCGATTTTGACAGCTATGATATGCCTGAGGATACCCTAAACAGGTTGAGGGACAATCACGCAGAAAATGCGCAAAAACTCAGTGTCAACGATCCTTACTTGTCCTACACGAGGTTAGCGAGGCTGGGAAATGTTCAGAGTGTTTCATCTGCAACACTGTATGCTTTCACCAATAGTTACACTAGAGGAACTCTAGGTGGAGTGGCAAGCCTCAGTTTGGGTCAGACATTTATGACAGATACTCCTGTGACGGGTCTTTCGTTTGGTGTGAGTTTTTCTGCGGGAAGTTCACTGTACTCCAAGGACGATACAGATCTTTTGGGGAGCCAGACACGCTACTCTCTTGGGGTTTTTCCAGTGGCTGAATATGTGATCAATGACACATTCAATTTGAGGACTCTGATTGGGCAGATTTATCAGCAGACTAGGGCGGAGCAAGATCCCTGGAGATTTAAAAATCAGAAGATGTATCAATCTGTTGGTTTAGGTATTTCCGTAACTAGAGATATTTATCTCTATCCTAATGTGCAGTTCATTCCCAGGGAGATCAGTGCTGATCAAACAAATGTGGGGATTAGTGCTACAATCAACCTCTAATTAGGGGTTGTAGGTAGTCAGTTATTACAAGTTTAAAATTTTCAAAAAGCGCGAAGACAGTCTCTTTGCGCTTTTTTTATTTAAGACCCGTGACAGCCTTCCAAAAACACAGGACCTTCACTAAGGGGTCATCATCAGAAATTTAGTTCGAGCTATGGAGGTCTCAGTCGAGTCAATCTGGTCTTGCGGGGCATTTCGATTTTTTCGCAAATTGAGAGCTTCTTCAAACATACCCAGAGCTTCATGCCATCTGCCTTGGTCGAAGAAGTTTTTGCCAGCATGTTGAAGCGCAAAATCCAAATAGGTAGAGACTTCATGGTGTTTACGACAGATTGAGAGGACTTCAGCAAAAAAAGGGTTACTGTCTTTAAATTGTCGCTTTCACTGTAAGGTGTGGGCCAGGCGGATCTTTTGCTGAGTTTCGAATTGAATGCCAAGGTTCCCAGAATCTATGATCTCAAGGGCGTGACGTAGATTCTGCTCAGATAACTCAAGATCACCCAGCTGTCTTTGATAAGCTGCAATTTCTCCCAAAAGACGAACTTGCTCACGTGGCTCTAAGGTCTTCCTGAGGGAAGATTTTAGCTGATTCACATAGGCTCTCGTCTTTTCTTCATCGACAGGGATGTCTCGTAAGTTTTCGTCAAAGAATGACTTTGGCTTCATTGTTTGGATTTACCCCTCCAAATTCTTCTTCTGAAGCTGTCGCCAACTCACTGAGCACAAAGTGACCTAAAAGGAGAATGACGCAGCGTCTCTTCGTGACGAAGAAGCTCTGCGTTGATTGTTAGGGGGTAGATCACACAAAGTCACAACAGCATCACCCACAACAACACACACATCACTCAGTGGAGCTGCTGGAAGCTGTCGAAGCCTTCGCCGGGCAGGTGCTAATGCCCAGTAGGCTATAGGGGGGGCACCAGCCGAGAAGGCCTGTGGCCATAGGGACGAGGCCCAAGAAAAACCAGGGACTTTGCGGGCCCCAAAAGGCCAGGCTCACTAAAAAGGCTCCTGCGACGACTCGGACCACTCTTTCCACATTGTGAATATTTTGTTGAAACATGAAAGCTCCTTGTTGGTTTGGTTAGAATTGAAAAGGCCTCACATAATGACAGCTGTAGCCCTCAGGATACTTTTGCAGGTAGTCCTGGTGTTCGGGTTCGGCGGGGTAAAAGGGGCCCGCCATCACAATCTCGGTGACCAGGGGCCGGGGCCACTGGCCCGAGGCCTCCACCAGATCCTTGACCTCTTGGGCCACCTTCAGTTGCTCAGGACTGTGGCAAAAGATGGCCGAGCGGTACTGAGAGCCCCGATCATTGCCCTGCTGGTTAGGGGTGGTGGGGTCATGGATGCGAAAAAAGAATTTAAGCAGCTCGGCAAAAGCTAAAACCCCGGGGTCGAATTTCACTTGCAGGGCCTCGGCATGGCCCGTCTCTCCCGTGCACACATCCCGATAACCGGGTTGGGCTAAATGTCCCCCAGTGTAACCCACCTCAGTGTCCACCACTCCGGGGAGCTGGCGAAAGAGCTCCTCCATGCCCCAAAAGCAGCCGCCGGCTAAAGTGACTGTTTCCAGGGAGTCTTGAACAGAGGGAGTTGGTGTCATCGGCCACTCCTCGAGCGTTGAATTTCCCACAGCGCCAGGCTGGCGGCCACGGTGGCATTGAGGGACTCCACTCCAGGCTGCATGGGAATAGTTAAGTGCTGGATCAAGGGGTTTTGGATCAGGTTTTGTGGCAGACCCGGGCCCTCTTCGCCTACCAGGAGGCGAAGGTGAGGAGGCCAGGCCAGGTCCACCAGGCTGCGGGATCGGCCCGGGTGAGAGCTCAGAGCGTAGAGCCAGGGCTCAGAGCGGGGGCTTAGGGGAAGGGCTGAGGCTAAGTCCTGAATTGAGGGACCCCACTCCAGCTTGAGGCGAAAGACTGAGCCTGAGGAAGCACGGATGACTTTAGGGTTGAAGGGATGGGCGCACTCTTCCAGCAAGATCACTTTCCTGACCCCAAAGGCCTCCGAGCTGCGCAGCAAAGCTCCCAGGTTGGCCGGATCCCCGGTGGCCGTCAGCAGTTCCAAGCCAAAGGGGAGAGACATCAGGTCAGAGCTGTTGAGTTCAGGCTGGTTGCCAATCAGGAGGGGAGCCTCGGTGGCAAAAAAGTCCAGCTCAGAGAAAAGAGAGGGAGCTAGGCGATAAAGGCTAATGGATTTTGGCAGGTTGGCAATCAAAGTCAGAGCCTTGGCAGAGAGGCCCTCGGCCGGCCCCTTGTGAGACCTCAACATCAATGAGGCCACATGGTCGGAGCTGGCCAATTCCTCCAACTGTTCGGGCTGAGAAAAAATAAGAGCTTGAAAGAGGCCGGGCTGTTGCACCAGCAGTTCGGGCACCAGCTTGCGGCCACTCAATAAAAATTGACCGTGGCGACGCAGTCCCTTGCGCTCTTGTAAGGACAGCCACAGCTTAAGCTGGGGATTGGCCGCACTACTGATTTCGGTGATGGGTCGAGATAGGTTCATCTTGCAGCGCAGTCTACTGGACAGCTTGGTTTAAGACAAGGACCAAGCGTAAGGGGTAGACCACTGCCCAACAGACATCTGCATTGTCGGCAGCTGGCCAGCAGACGGCTATGGGGCTGGTCCAAGGTGGATGGGGCTATGGCCCTGGTGACGGAGACTTAGGCTGTTTCCGGAAGGATAAAAGGATTGAATCAATATGCGGTTAAGGGCAATATTTCAGCCTGATCAGAGGGAGTTTGTGACTATGGCACTGACAGAACATTTGGCTCGGCTCAAAGAAATCGAAGCCCAAGCCCAGGCTGATTTTACCAATGCTCCAGGAACCAAAGAGCTCTACGACCAGAAGGTTCGCTATTTTGGCAAGCAGGGCTCTTTTTCTGAGCTGATGCGAGTCATGGGAAAGTTGGGGCCAGAGGATAAACCCACTTTCGGCAAAGAGGTCAACGAGACTAAGCAGAGACTGGAGGCTCTGTACAATCAGCAGGAGAGCCAGCTTAAAAGCCAAGAGATGGCCACTCGGCTGGCTCAAGAAGCTTTGGACTTGAGTTTGCCAGGGCCAGAGCGGAGTCAGGGATCTCGTCATCCCATCAGCCTAGTGATTAACGAGGTTATTTCCATTTTGTCCCGCATTGGCTACAGTGTGAGGTTGGGGCCGCAGATTGAGGGGGATTGGTTTAACTTTGAGGCTCTGAACATTCCTCCAGATCACCCATCGAGAGATCTGCAGGACACCTTTTATGTGGATGATCATCATGTATTGAGAACCCACACGTCACCAGTTCAGATCCACACCTTGCTTAACGAAATACCTCCGCTCCGAGTCCTGGCTCCGGGCTCCGTGTTCCGCTGTGACAGCGATGTGTCTCACTCCCCCAACTTTCATCAGATCGAGGGGATGTTGGTGGACCGCAAAGTGTCCATGGCTGATCTTAAGGGCACCTTGTCCTATTTTGTGAAGGAGCTTTTTGGCAGCAGTCTAAAAGTGCGTTTTCGCCCCAGCTTTTTTCCCTTTACCGAGCCCTCTGCAGAATTTGATTGTTCCTGTCCCATTTGTCAGGGCAAAGGCTGTCGTATGTGTAAGCACTCCGGTTGGGTGGAGATTGGCGGCTGTGGTCTGATCAACCCCAAGGTGCTGATGCAGGCCGGATTGGACCCCTTAGAGTGGCAGGGATTGGCCTTTGGCTTTGGAATTGAGAGGATGGCCATTATCAAATATGGAGTGCAAGATATCCGTCTGTTTAATGAAAATGATTTGCGTTTTTTGCGCCAATTTGAGTGAGGCAGGGAAAGAATGAAAATCAGTTTGAAGTGGCTTCAAGATTATGTGGATGTGGCTGACTTTTTAGCTCAGCCCGAGCCTTTGGCAGAGAAGCTCACCGCGGCGGGAATTGAAGTGGAGGGCATCGAAAGGCCAGGTCAGGCCTTTGCCTCCGTGGTGGTGGGCCATATCAAGGTGAAGGACAGGCACCCGGATGCCGACAAGCTGACTTTATGTCAGGTGGATGTGGGCTCGGGAGGGTTGCAGCAGATTGTCTGCGGGGCCAGTAACCACCAGCAAGGGGACAAAGTGGTGGTGGCCTTGCCTGGAGCGGTGCTGCCTGGGGATTTTAAAATCAAGGTGTCCAAGATTCGTGGGGTGGAGAGCCGAGGGATGTTGTGTTCGGCCTCGGAGTTGGGCTTGAGTGAAGGCGAGACTGCGGAAGCGGCCAAGGGAATTGTGATTCTTCCCCCGCAAGCTCCAGTGGGCGAGAGCTTTGCTCGCTACCGGGAGCTGGATGATGTGATTTTTGAATTGAGTGTCACCCCCAACCGGGCCGACTGCTTGAGTCACTTAGGCTTGGCTCGCGAGATTGGCTCTCTCTCGGAGAGGCCAGTTCGGGTCCCTGAACCTCAGTTTTCAGCGACAGGAGCCCCCACTCAGGATTTGGTGGCGGTCGAGGTGCTGAACGCTCAGCTTTGCCCTCGCTATGCCGGAAGAGTGATTCGCGGAGTGAAGGTGGGCCCTTCTCCAGACTGGTTGAAAGGTCGACTTGAGCTTTTGGGATTGAACTCCATCAACAATGTGGTGGATGTGACCAATTTTGTGATGATGGAGTTGGGTCAGCCTCTTCACGCCTTTGATGTGGCCCGTTTGGCGGGTCCTAAAATACTCGTGGGCGAGGCGAAAAAAGGAGAAAAGTTCACCACCCTTGATAAAACAGAGATAGTTTTAAAGGGAGGGGAATTAGTCATTCGCGATGAAGAGCGGCCCGTGGCTTTGGCCGGCGTTGTGGGAGGCTTGAACAGTGGAGTAACGGATCAGAGCCAAGATCTTTTTATTGAGTCGGCTCACTTTATCCCAGAGAGCGTGCGCCGCACTTCCCGCCAGTATGGCATTGAGACGGATTCGGCCTATCGCTTTTCTCGGGGGACGGATCCCGAAATGGTGGAGTTGGCCCTCAACCGAGCCTGTGAACTGATTCAGAAATTGGCCGGCGGCGAAGTGGCGGAGGTCTATGTGGACCACTACCCCTCTCCTCTTATCCGAGAAGCGGTGGCCGTCCATGTGGATTTGGTGAGCCAAAAACTCGGTTACCCCGTTGAGGCTCAAGAGTTTGCCCAGATGATGACCCGTTTGGGCTGTCGGGTGGAGCCTCTGGTGACTTCGCAAAGTGAAGCCTTTGCCTTGGTGGCCCCAGTGTATCGCTGGGATCTGTTTCAGCCTGTCGATTTTATTGAGGAGTTTGCTCGGCTCAAGGGCTATGACCAGATTCCTGAGAGCTTTCCCCCTTTGGAACACAAACCCAGCCCCCATGCTCGGGAGTATTTGATGCAAGAGACTCTCAGTGAGTTAGTGAGAGCTCAGGGCTACTCTCAGGCGGTTAACTATGGCTTTATTGGTTCTGAGTGGAGTGCAGACTTTTTGCAAAACCCTGAGGTGTTGCCCGCATGGGGGTTGGAGGGGGCAGCGGAGCCGGTGAAGGTGCTCAACCCCCTCAATGTGGAGCTGGATGTGATGCGCCTGTCTCTACTTCCCGGGCTCTATAAAAATATTTTGCACAACTTTCGCCATTCTGTGGAGTGGGGAAGGCTTTTTGAGTTGGGATCTGTCTTTCAGGCCAAGGTCCCTGAGCCGGGAAAACCCGCTCCGGCGGGAAGCACTGAAGCTTCCGGGCCCTCAGTGGGACATTGGGAGTATGTGGAGAGATCCAGGTTGTCCATGGTGGCCTGGGGTCAGAGTGAGACTTTGTGGCACAAGAAAGTGAGCTGGCCTGTGGTCTATGACCTGAAAGCGGCCATAGAGAGCCTGCTTCTGCGGCTGCGCTTGGGAGGATTTCACTGGAGGACAGCTGAGGAAATGAAAGCTCAGGGCCAAGGGGTTCCTGGCTTTCTGCACCCCGGTAAGTCTGCGGCGCTGATTTTGGAAGGCCGCCCTGTGGGTTTTGTGGGCAGCCTTCACCCCCTTCTCCTAGAAAGGGAAAAGCTCAGAGCCGATGTGAGTGTGGCTGAGTTGGATGTGGAGAGCTTGATGCGAGGCCAGCCCCGGGCCCTTAAGCTCAAGAGCCTATCTCCTTATCCCGCCGTGGAAAGAGATTTGACCTTTGTGGTGCCCCACTCGGTGCCCGCTAATAGGCTCTTTGCTGAAATCAAAAAGGCTTCAGGGCCTCTGCTCCAGTCGGTCCAGGTGGTGGATCAATTTACCGGGGGCGATTTGCCAGCGGGGACCAGGGCCCTATCCTATCGGATGAAGTTGCAGGATTCTCAGGCAACCTTATCAGAGGAGACTCTGCAGAAGGTCCAAAGCCAGATTATTGAGCTGGTAAAGAAAAAGCACTCTATCTCTGTGCGCTAATGGAAGAGCAGGATGTGAGTGGCTTTAGGGTCTTGCTTTCAGTAACATAATATTTCCCTGAGGGCGGGGCTTGAGCTTGTCAGGCGGGAACCAGTCCGAATATGAGCTAAATCAAAATAAAAATCTTGAAAGTTTTCAAGGGCTTGTTAGCCTATAGGCACATTAGGGGAGGAGCTCAATCATGGCTGGGCAAAAAGAAGATCGCTCAACAATGACCAAGGCCGACATTGTGGAAAAGGTTTACGAGAAGATTGGCTTCTCGAAGAAAGAGGCTTCAGAGCTGGTGGAGATGGTGTTTGGCTCTCTGAAAGATCAGCTCTGTGATGGGGAAAAGGTCAAGATCTCTGGCTTTGGCAATTTTGTGGTGAGAGAGAAAAAAGAGAGGGTGGGGCGCAATCCACAAACGGGAGAGAGAATCACTATCAGTGCTCGCCGGGTGCTCACTTTTAGGCCCTCACAGGTGCTGAAAGCCATGCTCAATGGGGAAGAGTTCAGTCACCTAAAAGACGATGAGGACGGAGAATGACAGAGGAGATTGTACTCAAGTCCCGCTCAGAAAAGCGTTTTGCCCCGCGGGCGGAGGCGCCATTGCCTATGATTTTGGATGGGGATTTACAGAGAGAGTACTCAAAAATTCCAGATAAAATGGCCTTTAAAATCGGCGAGGTGGCGGATTTACTTAAGGTGAAGGCCTATGTTTTGCGCTATTGGGAGTCAGAATTTGATCATCTGAAGCCCAAAAAGTCCAAACACAATCAGAGGGTCTATGAGCGCAAAGATGTTGAGGCTCTGCTGCTCATCAAAAAGCTCCTCTACCGGGATCGCTACTCCATTGAGGGGGCCAAGGCCGCCTTAAAGAAGATGCGCCGGGCTAGCCAGAGTCTCAAGGAAATGCAGAGCTTTGCTGGACAAATTGAAGTCCTCAAAGAGCAAACGGAAGATCTGATTGAGGATATTGGCCGCCTGCGCCGCATTTGGAGCCAAGTTTAAACAGCAAGATTTTTCCTTGATTTAGGGGGGCGATTCCCTCTATCTTGGTGCGTCTTTAAAGTCATTTAGAGATGTCGGCGCGTGGCGCAGCCTGGTAGCGCATTTGCTTGGGGTGCAAAAGGTCGCTGGTTCAAATCCAGTCGCGCCGACCATTTTCAAAAGTGCCCGTCATATTTTTGCGTATCACCGCGTCAATAACTGTCCCAGAGACCCGGTCCGTACCGGAGACATGGTTTACACTTTATACCAGAGATCTTGGTTTGAGAGATCGATTGATGTCCGAGAGGCGGTCTTAAAAAACTTAAGCAGCTGATTGTTTTGCCTTTGAGGAGTTGGTCCCTTTTGCAGTGGAGGAGGGTGCCGGGCCCCTTGAGGGCTAAAGGAAAGGCCACCCCTTCCAAGAGAAAGGGGGGCGGTATGAACTACCAACGATGTGGTTCCTATCGGCGAAGTTGGGAGCTCTTTAGAGTCCAGCTGTGGATCCTTTTGGTTCTGCACAAGTTGATTTTAATTGCGGCCCAGCTCGTTCACCTGACAGTGGTTTAGGCAACTAGACCTCCAGGGCTTAAAGAGTGGGAAAGATTCTGTGGGCTTTAAACCCAAAAAGGGGCTTTGCTTCATGGATCTGGAGTTCAAGGGGCTCGGCACTTATCTATACCCCATTATATGCTTGTCCAATCCACTCTGTCGGAGAGGCATCGCGTTGTACAGATTTCTAGGTCATTTAACCTTAGCCCCTTTAGTGCGGGGGCTGTGAAAGGTGGCTGTTGGTGGGCAAAGTTGAGTTTGGGCTTAGGTCCAGGGAGCCAGGGAGGTTTTTGACTTTCGCCCCTTGGATTCTGGACAATGGGAGGGGCAAGGAGGCTCTATGGCACTGATTTTTATGGAGGGCTTTGAGTGCACCCCTTATGGGGATGCCTTTTATGTGACCAGCCCTATGGAGGCCAGGTGGCTGACTAGTGGATTCTACACAAGCTCATCTTACGCTTTTGGCTCTCAACCTGGAATCACATCCATAGGAATATTGGTCTATCAATCATGGTGGAGGGGTATTTTGCAAATACCTATTACTTCAAAACTTTATTTGGGTTTTTACTACTGGAGCTCAAGTTCAATTAGCCTAAGGATGCTCAACCTAACGGATCAGACAGCCACAGCTAGCCCCACCACAGGGATCCGACTACATCGTAATGAAGATGGCTCACTGGCCTTTATCGACAATACTAGCGGGGTGATTCTCACCTCCAGCCCAGCTGATACAGTGGTGGCCAGTGCCTGGTATCATTTGGAGGTTATGGCCGAGTTTGGCAGTTCGGGCTCCCTAGAGATCCGTGTGGATGGGGCCACGGTTGCCTCGGCTGCAGGAGTGGACACTCGAGGAGGGCTGAGCGGAGCGGGATACCCCAATATCAATTTCGCTACTGCTTCTTCTTCAGGCTATTATGTGGATCACCTCTATGTCTGTGATGATACAGGAGCCAAGGCCAATGACTTTTTGGGGCCGGTTTTGGTCTACACCCTGATTCCCAATGCCGATGGGACCACCAATCAGATGACGCCGGTGGGGGCGGCCACTAACTGGCAGTCTGTCAGTAAAACGAATAGCGGCTCCAATTCCCCCTATGTCACCACTGATCAGGCCAACCAGGTGGACCTCTATAATGTTCATGATTTGCCGGTGACGCCGACGGCGGTGCATGGGGTGATTTTGAGTGGTCGCTCGCAAAAGTCCACCATTGGGCACCGAGATGTGCGCAGCAAACTGAAGGTGGGAGGGGACACGGTGGATGGGGCGACCCATGTGTGTATTAATGGGCAGTACCGCCGCAGCCAGGAGCTCTATCTCACCCAGCCCAATGGTTCAGACTGGGATGAGGCGGCCATCAATGCCATGGAAATAGGATTTGAAACCCTCTAAAAAATCCTCATCCCAGCCAGAGTCAAGAGGCTCCGAAGAGACTCCCGGCCCATCCCATGAGCCCTCGTTTTCTGAAATCTTCCAAGGTGTAGTGAGTCGGCGAGAGTTTTTAAGATCCATGGGCTTGATCATGGCCGTGACTGGAGGGGGAGTATTGGCTCCTACTCCCGCTCGGGCCAAATTTCAGTACAACTTAGGATTTTGGCGGCAGCATGTGGCCCAGGCCACTTTTCGCGCCACACAGACCTTTGCTCAGACTCTGGTGTGGACAGGCTTTGATCCCACCACCCGAGCTGTCTTTCGTTCTCCTCAGACCTTTGCTCAAAGTCTGGTGAGGACGGACTTTGACCCCACCACCAATGCGGTATTCAGGGCGCCGCAGACTTTTGCTCAGACTTTAATTCAGGGGGACTTTGACCCCACCACCAGTGCGGTATTCAGGGCGCCGCAGACCTTTGCTCAGACTCTAGTGGCCACGGACTTTGACCCCACCGCCAGCGCTTCTTTTAGGGCGCCACAGACCTTTGCTCAGACTCTGGTGACCACGGACTTTGACCCCACCACCAATGCGGTGTTCAGAGCGCCTCAGACCTTTGTTCAGGTACTGATTACTCCCCCTTAAATTTTTTCGTAGGTGAGTACACAAAAGTCTGTGGGGCGGCCCACAACCTCAAGAGGTAGGGCCAGGCTTAAATAGGCAATGCTCCCTGAAGCCACGTAAAAGAAGGAGATTTCCTGGTCTTCGAGCTCGGCATTGGGACTCATATTCAGGGTCCAGGAGGAAGGGGAGATTTCTGGGAGAAGGGGTTCAGGGGTCAAGCTCTGCGTGAACTCGCAGGCTGCCCCGGTGTCGGTCTGGCTTTGTCTTCCGGTCATTTGAAGAAGGCCGCGGAGCAAGGTGGCGCTGCCATCGGTGAGAGTTTCCGTCACTTGAAAGTCCACTTCCTCGATTCTCTCTGCTAAACATGAGTTATTTGAAATTTGCAGGGAGCTGTGGTTGCCCTGAATGAGCAGGGTGGAGGGGTGAGAATAAAAAGCCAAGATGGCATAAGTGGTTTGGCTGGTGAAGTCTGCATCAAAGCACTCCACAGCCAAAGGGGACCAGGTTCCAGACATATTAAAGCCTTGAATGGATGAGCTGGAGCTGGACTCAGACCCTGAAGCGCAGGCGGTGAGCAGGATCAAGAGTCCTGAGGTCCAGAGTCTAAGTAAAGTTTTGCAAAGTCCCGGCTTTATCAGAAAATTCTCCCTCTGGGGGTAATCGCCCTGGTCTAAACTGATCCGGGCCACTCCAATTATTGGAGTCATTCGGATCAATCGGAACTTTCAGGAAAATTTTTAATTCAAAAGCACATGGGGGTGACATAGGTGGGAAAAGGGGCTCAGCCTCTGGTCCTTGGTTGAGCTCGTGGGAGAGAGTCTTTATGGAAAAGGCTTAAGGGTCCGATAAAATAGAGGTAGAATAAAGGCAGAATAAAGGGAAAGAGAGTTCATAGATGGAGAAAATCCAATTGAGTAGGTTGCATCTTTCCAGTTTTCTCTTCCTGGTCAGTTTGCCGTGGTGGAATCTCCCCTTAGCCGAGGCTCAATTTAAACAGGAACACCAGGGGTATTTAATTCTGCGGGATGTGGGGGCTGAGGCCAGAGCGAAAGATGGGAACAAACGCTATTCAGAAAAGTACAAGATTCGCCAAGTGGACACCCTGGCGGGAGATAAAATCATTATTACTGCTCAGGACAAGAGGGGGAGAGACAAGGTCTGTGAGCTGCCCATCGCTCAACTTGGAGTGCGGCGTCCGATGATCTCCCGGTCTGGGGGAGGGCTGTGTCCTGATGGAGTGAGTCAGAGAGTGGATCCCCACCTGGGTATTATGCTTTTGGTCTTTGAGGACCTTCCCAATTATTTAAACTATGAAATCACCTGTGATATGGCCCAGGGGGGTGAAGTGATTGGCTATTCTCTGATGGCTGTGCCCTGCTCGCCTCAGAGGATTGAGGACTGTCCAGACCGAGTGCCGCGGGAACTCTTTCGCTATGCTTCGACTTGGAACAAAGACTCCTATCCCTTGCCTCCCCTGCCACAGGAGTCCGCTTTGGCGGGATTCTCCGACCAGCTGGGCCGCATCCTGTTCTTTTTGGCGACAAGTGGTGCGGCCCGAGGCTTTTAATATTTGGGTTTTAATACTTTACTGAACAGCCGTAGGGGCGAGTCTCAGCCACCGGCACAGGTTCACCTTTTAAAAGTGCGTCTAGGGCCTGAGCCACATGGTTGGTGGATTCAGGGATCACTTTGGGATTAGCCGAGCTGTTGTCGTCAATCGCCCCATTGTAGACCACAACACCTTCAGGGTTGAGGATGAACATATGGGGAGTCACTCTGGCATCAAAGGCTCGTCCCATGCGACCCTCAGGGTCTAAGAGAATATGAGAGGAGTGCCATTTTCCGCTTTTAGATTCAGCCAAAACCTGCTCAGCCGTCAGATGCCCCTGCTTACCTGGAGCCGAAGATAAGACCGTGAGCCAGACAACATCCTGGTCGGTGTATTTTTTTTGCAGCTTTTGCATATTTCCCGACTTGTAGTGTTTGACCACATAGGGGCAGTCTTTGTTATGCCACTCCAAGACCACATGTTTGCCGGCAAAGTCGGACTTGGACTTAGTTTCTCCTGTGGCCGTTTGTACGGAAAAGTCGGGAGCTTGAGAACCCACTTGAGCTTGGGCCCAAGCTGAACCGGAAGACCAAGAGAAAAGCAGCAGTAGGCTGCCTATCCACTGAGCTTGTCTCAATTTAAAATATTTCATAGCTATTCCTCCTTAGAGTGCTGTTGTTGTAAAACCTCTTCAATCATCGAAACCGTGAGCAACTCGGAAAACAGATGGGGCTCCCCCGAAGCACCGTAAAAAACATAGACAGGGAGAGAGTTGCGGCCATAGCGAGCCAAGCTCTGGGTGATGAGGGGATCTCTCTGTGTCCAATCAGCCCTAAAGCGATGCACTCCAGATTGGTCAAAGAGCTCTTGCAATCGGCGGGTCTCAAGTACATTGATTTTATTGACTTGGCAGGTGATACACCAAGCAGCTGTAAAGTCGATAAACACCCATTCACCTTGAGCCACCAGATCCGCCACTTTCTCCGAGCTGTAGTCGAGCCAGCTTGAGGACTCTGCTCCGGCTGAGTCCCCGCCCTGGAAAGAGGCACCGGCCAGAAGGACCCACTGAGACTGAGCGCTCCACAGGGGCAGAGCCATGAAAAGTAAAATCAACAGGCGAGACAGCCAGAGAAAAACTGGTTTTGTAGAGTTGTGGCCCAGCCAAAAACCCATGGCCACTAAGGTTAAAGAGCCGGTCAAGATGAATGTCTGAAGCGGCGAGCTCTGCTGGCCCAGGACCCAGAGCAACCAAACGGCTGTGAGAAAGAGGGGGAAAGCAAAGAACTCTTTAAGAGTCTTCATCCAAGGGCCGGGCTTGGGGAGCCAAGTTAAAAACTGGGGGAAATGGGCGAGAAGCCAAAAGGGAAAGGCCATTCCAGCCCCTAAGCTTAGAAAAACCAGGGGGCTTTGCCAAGGGGAGAGCATAAGGCTCGCTCCTAAGGCCGTGCCCATAAAGGGAGCTGTGCAGGGGCTGGCGACAAAGGCGGCCAGCACTCCTGTCCAGAAGGAGCCACTTAGCTTAGAGCGGCGCTGCCCCATTTGGGCTGCCCAACGACTTAAACTCTCCCCCCACTCAAAGACCCCCAAAAAGTTAAGGCCCAGAACAAAGAATAGTAGAATGAGAGCGCTGACGAAGGTGGGATTCTGTAGCTGGAAGCCCCAGCCAATCTCCTCACCTTGGTGGCGCAACCACAGGAGCAGACCTCCCATCAAGGCAAAGGAGAGGAGGACTCCTGCAGAGTAGAACCAACCTCCCCAGCGCATTTCTCTGGGGGAGTGAGCGCTTTGCGACAAGCTGAGAATCTTAATTGAGAGCACAGGCAACACACAGGGCATGATGTTAAGGATCAGGCCACCCAGAAAAGCTAAGGCTAGGAGACTTAAGAGGGTCATGGCGGAAGTCCAAGGACTTTGTGCAGGAGAAAAGTCAAGCTCCACATCGAATGAGCGAACCTGAACAGGGTCTGAAGCAGTTCCTCTAAGAACCAGAAGAACTCGGGGGTCAGAGGGCTCCCTTAGGCTTTGACTCTTAGACTGAAGAGAAAAGTCGAGTTGGCTTTGTGTTAGCTGTAAAAACTCCGGGAATTGATGGGAGAAGAAAAGCCCATCATAGGGAAAAAGGTGAACTTCCTGGGGGTTAAAATCAGTTTGAGGGAGTGGGAGTTTAAAAAAGAGTTGATCCTCTTGGCGATGAAACAGGGGGGCGGTCAGGCTCTGGGGTCCAGGGGACTGGGCCAAAAATTGCTGGGCCAAAGCTTGTTGGGGATGAGGGGCTTGAGCTTGAGGTCCTACTACAGCTTGGGCCTTCAGTTGCGCAAAGCCAGGAATGCACTCGACCTTGCAGACCAGCCACTCCAAATCCAAGTTCACCTGGACCCCTTCGGCCTGGGGTCCCACTTGAACTTCCAGAGGGAAGATGACTTGTTCCTCGTAGCCAAAGTTCACCAAACTGGAGACGGGGATTCTTTTTGGTGGTGGGTAGTGGAAGTGAAGAAGTTGAGCTCCCTCCCATTTCCACTCCAGAATTAAAGGAGCTCCCGAGTCACCGGGATTTTCCCAATAGATATGCCATTCAGGGGCAATGCGAAACTCCAGGGCCCAGAGGCTCGCTTCTCCCGCCGTCACTGTTTGACTGAGCGGGTAGAGTTCGACTTCCACATATTGGTCTTTGTAAAAGGACTCGGAAGCTTGTGTTCCAGTCGGAGAGACAAGGCCAATTGCCCAGCCAATAAGGAGGCTAACTGACAGAGCGAGTCTTGAGAGTGGAGAACTCAGTTGAAAAGCTCTTGGTCTATAAGATATTGCCCCGCTCAAAGAGAGAAATTGGATCATTTCTCTCAAGATAGTAGTAAACTAAAACTCAGAGGGCAAAGGAATCGGGTTTGGCCTCAGGAGTCAAAAGCTGTTTGTGCACATAATCACGAAAGTGTTCCACCAGCTCTTGAGTTCGCTCCAACTCATAGTCGAGGTGGCGAGCCAGCTCCTCAACCGCGGCTGAAAAATCTCCTTCTGCAGCCTCCGGGTGCA
The DNA here is from genome assembly GCA_007121385.1 of Bdellovibrionales bacterium. Lineage (GTDB taxonomy): Bacteria > Bdellovibrionota > Bdellovibrionia > Bdellovibrionales > UBA1609 > SKYF01. The sequence continues at coordinate 22,957 of SKLV01000078.1, read as the reverse complement.
GCAAGAATTGCGCGGATAACTCAAGGTCTCGCTTTTGAAAAGGCCGAGAGGGATCTCTTTGTCGGCGTAGCTCGCGATCCATTTCTGAGAGAATCTCAAGGAACTCTCTAGCTCCATCGAGAGGCATCCCACCCAGAGCCAATTGGCGACTGTCGCGATCAATGTCTGGAGTTTGGTTCAAAGACATAACCCAAGCGCAGTTGCTGTAGACGTTTTGGAAGAACACTCCATGGAAAGTGTGGACTGGCACCGTCACCCATCCGGGAACGCAGGTTCGTACAAAGACGGGAGCTGTATAAACTCCGTAATAGACCCAGCAGCCTGACAGGAAAAAGCTCATTAAGCTGACCAGGCTTAGGCGCTTTAAAGAAACGAGGAGGGTTTTAGACACAATCAATCTCCTTTTTTGAGAAGGAATTACCTCAGTTTTTACCAAGGGGAAAGCTTAATGATTAAGCGCGTAAAAAGCAGATTGGATTGTGACAGACGGGGGGCGCTCATTTAAAATTTTTACAAGCAAAGCCATGCCTAATAGCGGCACAAGGGGAGGAATGGTGGAAAAGCGCAGAAAAGCCAATAGGGAAGGTCAGGATCGTCGGATTATTCAGCGTCTGTCTGACCCCCGGGTGGCCACAGAGCTCAAAGAGATCCGTCTTTGGGTGAGGGGCTTGGCGGTGATGGGCTTTAGTATTTCCGCTTTTCAAGTGGTCCGAGCCTTCTTCTTTGGGCCCGAGCAATTGGCTCTGACGATTTTGTTAGCCAGCGTTTTTTTGATTTTGGCCGTCATTTTGACCCAGTACTCCCGGGCCATTAGTTTTTATTTGGCCAATGAATCCATCACCAATTTAGTGAAGAGTATTGAGCGTCAGTTGGCCTTTTGGCGCTCACTGGGAATTTTGCTTTTCCTGGCCCTATTAATATTTGCCCTTCTCTCTTTATAGAAGGGCTTTTTTGTCCACATCTTGGCCTTCTTTTTATCTGCCTGTTGCGTTAAGTTCGTGGACCTAAGGCCCCTAAGACGCTTGGCGTCTAGATCCGACTAAGGTTTGGCTTTTATCTTTGTCATTATCTGTCTAAAGTTATAAAAATTTCTTAAGTGGCTGTAGATAGTTCATGGCTGCATAACCCTAGAAAAGGAGATTCTTATGTTTTTTAAATCAGTGATCGGTCAAGTATCCGCTCTCGCTGTTGGGGCTTTGGTGGCCTCTTCTCTGTCCACAACGGCCATGGCTTCTGAACAGTACTCTGAGCCGGCTCCTCGTGAGGTGGTGGTTTCTGTGAATGATGTCTTTGTGCCTGGGGGCCTCAAGTCCACAGACAGAGCTTTTGTCCTGCTCTCTGGTCTTTTCCCCAATGGTTGCTACAACTGGGACCGAGCGGATGTGAGGGTTCATGGCCACCACAATCTGATCCACATCACTCCCTACGCTCAGGTGAACCAGGGGATGTGTATTCAGGTGTTGGTGCCCTTCACTCGGGAAGTGGTTTTAGGGTCCTTGTCAGCTGGCACTTACCGGGTTAGAGTCTCTGCCGGTGATGGCACTTATCAGGAGAAAACTCTCAATGTTGAAGGCGGGCTTTAATTTTTTGCCCTTAACTATTCTATTCGCTATTGGGCTGTCTTTTCCTCAGGGGAAGGCAGCTCCATGGCCGTCTACCCCCATTGAACACTCTGTTTTGCAGGAAGCCTCCTGCAGCCCAGATAAACTGGCGGGTCTTTGGCAGTTCACCCATGTGATTTATCGAGGCGAGACCATGCCTCGTCCCAATCCCCGATTAATTATGCATTTTGAGTTTGATGGAGAGAACTCAGCTCGTCTTTACTGGCACCGTGAAGACGAGAATGGCTTTTGTGAGAGTCATTCTCGCTACACCTATGAAAACTGCTATTTGCGCAAAGAGGTGCTTTGGCTCAATCCAGAAAGCCGAGCTGATTGCAAGTCCGATCCTGATATGACCCCCGGAAATCGTTCAATTTCCCGTCTTCAGTTTTCTGAATCGGGACAGATGAAGCTTTACTTGCCTTTGGGTGATGAGACCATTGTCTATTTATGGAACTCTCTTTCGGAGAGTCCAGGGGAGCCATGCGGTTCAAAAGCTCGGCACTAAGAGCGCTTTCGTGAATGCTCCCCTGACAGATTAAAAATTGTCCATTGGGAGCTTTGCTTTGGAAAAAATTCTTGTTTTAATGAAGGGGTTCACTTTCAGGGAGGAAGGGCATGGAGCAGAAACCAAAAAATTTATCTGATGTGATGACTCAAGGAGCAGTGACTATAGAGCCTGGACTGAGTGTTCAAGATGCTCTTGAGGTCATGCGCTCATGGGGAATGAGGCACCTGCCCGTGGTGGAGCAAGAGAAGGTGGTGGGGCTCTTGAGTGACAGAGACATCTATCGCCAAATGGCCTTTCAACCAACAAAGAAATTGGTGTCTGAGGCCATGTCTCTCAACCCCTTCACTGTAAAAAGTGGTGAGCGCTTAGGTCCCGTGGTCAAGATGATGGCCGATAACAAATATGGCTGCGCTATTGTTTGTAACAGTCAGGAGAAAGTAGTGGGTATTTTCACCACCACCGATGCTCTCTACATTCTCTCTCGCTTGTTAGAGGACTCAGACGACAGCTCTGGCTTTCGCGTGATGAGTATTGAGGAGTACTTGGCCTCTTGGCAGGGTCAACAGAGCGCCTAGTTCTTATCTTTTAAGGCTGAGCCAGCGCTCCACTCGCTCCAGGCAAAACTCCAAGACAATGGCCAGGGCCGCCGCCGGGATGGCCCCTTGAAGAATGATTCGGGTGTCATTGAGGGCGAGGCCGGTGACAATGGGGACTCCCAGGCCTCCAGCTCCAATAAAGGCTGCAATGGTGGCCATGCCTACATTGATGACTGTGGCTGTGCGAATACCTGAAACAATAATGGGCATGGCTAGGGGCAGCTCCACATGCCAGAGAATTTCTCGGGGGTAGAGCCCAATGCCCCTGGCGGACTCAATCAACTGGGGATCTACATTTTTGATCCCCGCATAGGTGTTCCGCAAAATGGGCAGCAAACTGTAAAGAAAGAGAGCTGTCATGGCCGGAAGTAAACCAATTTGATCATAGTACCAGATCATCAGCACAAGGAGAGCTAAGGAGGGGATGGTCTGTAGCAGACCCGTTAAGGTGATCACTGTGGGGGCCAGGCTGGGTTTGCGCGTCAGGAGAATGCCTAAAGGAATGGCCAAAAGACAGGCCAAGAACACAGGAAAAAAGGTGAGGTAGAGATGCTGAAGAGTGAGGCGCCCCAACTCGGCATAGTCCACAGAGGGGCGCAGCAAAAGGGCCTGGTCCTGATCCCTGGCCAGTAGACCCGACTCCTGCAAAAAGAAAGAAGCCACCTGAGTGAAGTTAAGGCCATCTACAGCCGCCATGCGATTGAGAGCTCGCATTTGCTCATCGTCAATGCGGTCGGCCAACTGACCAAGGGCTCGCTTGGCGCGAGTGGGAATATCCTGTCGCACCAATGGGGCTGCCAAGTACTTGGGAAAATAATTTTTATTGTCCTTTAAAATCCTCAAGTCAAACTGATCTAAGCTGGCGTCAGTGCTATAGGCGTCCATGACTTGAGCGGCTCCAGAGCTTAAGGCTTGATAGGCAAGAGCCTGTTCAGTGGGCCTTAAGCGCAAACTCAATCCATAGAGGTCTCTTAAGCCAGGCCAGCCATCCTGGCGCTCCACAAATTCGTGGCCAAAGGCAGCCACCCAGTCGAATCCCGCCAAATCCTCAATGGTCTTAATTTTATGTTCCTCGGCCAGGGGTCGAGGCAGAGCAATGGCATAGGTGTTGTTAAAGCCAATGGGGTCAAGAAGCTCCATTTGATAGGAAACCAATCGTCGGTTGAGCTGGCGAAGAGGCAAATCCTTTTCGGCTCGGAGAATATTGAGAGACAGGGTGCCCGTGTACTCTGGGTAGAGGTCAATACTGCCGGAGCGCAGAGCTTCAAAGGCAATCATGGTTCCGCCCAGCCCTAAGCGGCGCTCAACGCGAAAGCCCTCCGCTTCTAAAAGCTGGGCCATGATTTCGGCCAAAATATAACTTTCCGTGAAGCGCTTGGAGCCCACCACGAGAGTGGTCTCTCCTGTGCTGCGAGCTTTGGCCGTGATTTCTGAAGAAAAGCCCAGGCCAAGAAGCCAAAGTAGAACTGCAAGGAAGAGGATTCTAAACCAAGTCACGCACGGCCTCCAGATGGCTATTGACAAAGCGGTCGGCGTACTCAGAAGCGGGGCGCTTTAAAAAGTCCTCCTTGGAGCCAATTTGCTCAATTCGTCCTTGATGCATTAGGGCAATTTGGTCGGCCATTTTAAAGGCCTCAAGCAGGTCGTGGGTCACCATCACTGTGGTCAAATTCTGCTGGCTTTTGAGCTCCAAAAAAAGGTCCTGAACTTCCTTGCGAGTCAAAGGGTCTAAGGCCCCAAAGGGCTCGTCCATCAGCATAATTTGTGGCTTTAAAAAAAGGGCTCGGGCAATGCCCACTCGCTGTCGCTGCCCTCCACTGAGCTGACGGGGTCTGTGCTGCCCCACCTGGGCCAGGTCCAGATGAACCATTTCCAAGACCTCTTGAGCTCGCTGAAGGATCTGATCTTTTTTCCAGCCACTTTTACGGGCCATGAGAGAAATATTGTCCAGAACACTGAGGTGAGGAAAGAGGCCACTTCCCTGCTGGCTATAGCCCATTTTTCGCCGCAGAGCTGTGGCATTGGACTTGAGAACTGGTTCTCCATTTACTTCCACCCGGCCCTGGTCAGCCAATAGCAGGCCATTGATCAGCCGCAAAGTGGTGGTTTTACCACAGCCACTCTCTCCCAAGAGGCAAAGAGTCCTCTGGCTCTGCACTTTAAGATCAAGGTCTTGGACAATGGAGTGGCCTCCCAGCTCCTTGCTGACCCGAGTCATGATAATGGAATGGGACATTGGGGCATACAAACACACTGAATCTGAGAGTCAAGGCCTGTAGAAAAACTAACAGTGTGAATGTTGCCAGAGGGAGGGCTTTGGGGTTAGGTGGTTTCCATTCAAAGGGAGGGACTATGTTTGCAAATTGGAAAATCATTTTAAGTTTAGGAATTCTTGTGTTTTTCAGCTTGGCTGTGGGGGATGCTTCTTCGGCTCAGGCCTGTCAAAAAGAAGCTCAGGTCATTGGCGAAGTCACCCATGTGGTCTCAGATGGTCAGTCTTGCTGGGTCTTTGCCGATTACAGCTTTTACCAGGCCTCCCAGGTCTGCCCTTTGGATTCTGATTATGTAAAAACATATGGAGTTTCTATCCCTGGCGCCAACTGCCCCTTTCGCCCCGGCCACACCTTGAGCGGTGTGCTCTACCAAGTGGGCCCCGATGTGCTGCTAGAGCGCTGAGCAGTTGGAAGAGGTGCGCTTCCTTTTGGCCGCAAAGGGGGTGGGCCTCAGTTGGGCCGATATGGTGGCCAAGATGGCCCGCCAAAGTTTGACAGCCTTGAGAGTAAAAAGGTTTAGAAAAAAGGATTCCACTCCAACGTCGGAGCTGGAGCGGAAGCACAAAAAAGCGGATGACGCAGGGATTATGAGGATAACTCATTTAAAGAATGAGTCTGTTGAATTTCCCCCTATTCGCCATGAAAGTGTTTTTCCCAGCGGCCGTCAACTGCCCCTTGGCTGAGGTAGTCCACCCCTGTGCCAGAGCTCTTGTTCCTAAAGGGGCAGGCCACTACAGCTAAGTAATCTTCATCAGCAAATTGTGTTCCCAGGTGGTACTCCTGTTGATTTTCTATGCCCCCAGAATTGGGCCCAGTCACCCGAGCAATATTTTGTAGGCCCAAATCGGTTAACTCATCACAGTCCCCAGCACCATCTTTTAAAAAATAGAGATCAAAATCGCGATCGGTACTCGCAAAAAGGTCCACTCCATTAATACCATAGGGCTCTGCAAAGACTCCGGGAAGGTAAGTCCAGGTGACAAACTCTGGCCAGGAGCTCCCCCCAATCTCAATAAGAACGGAGCCTCCCCCTGGTTGGTTTCTATAGGCAAAGGGACCTTCAAGGCCGATCATTTTCGAAGTTCCATAAGATATTCCTTGGGAGTTGAGAGTGATGACATTCACCCAAGGGCTACCCGTCGTGCAATCAGAGCCAGTTTCTAGGCCTCCCCCTTGCACGCAAGCCAGAGTGGCCTCTGCATTACAGTTATTTCCATGCCACCTAAAGGGGGGGAGGCCGGAGAGGTCTGGGGTATAGCGAGTGTGGATAGTTGAACTTCCAGTCCCCAACTGCCCAGAGCTATTGCCCCCCCAGCACTTGAGTCCATCATTGGAAAGACCACAGCTGTGCATGGCTCCAAGAGTAACGGAACTATAGCCGACTCCAATTTGAGCAGGGATAGTCTCATTGCCAGGCCCCTCCCCTGAAGTGCCAGAACCAGCTCCCAATTGTCCTTCTTCACCTCTTCCCCAGCAAAACAATTCGCCAGTTAATGTGATAGCACAACTGTGTTCGTCACCAGAGGCAAGACCGGCAAATAAATGACCCGCCGCTATGTGCTGAGGGGTATTGGGGTCGGCACCTTGTCCATCCCCCACTTGCCCTCTGCTATTGTTACCCCAACACTTAAGTGCATTGTCGGAAGTGATAGCACAGCTGTGCTCACCCCCAACGGCGACGTAGATATACTCACCCTCTCCCGAGACCTCCACCGGGCTGGCAGAGAACTCCGTTGTTTCCCCAGCTTGAGCATTGCCGAGTTGACCAGAAGTATTTTTCCCCCAGCACTTCAATGATCCAGTACCTGACAAAGCACAGGTGTGTGATCCTCCAGCCGCAACTTGAGAGTATATATTGCCGACATCAATGGAGGTTGGGGCGCCACGAAATCCAGTCGTTGAGTCATTACCTAGGCGACCATCGCTCTGGCTGCCCCAACATTTTAACTCTCCAGAGGTGGTGATCCCACAGGTGTGGCGATCTCCCGCAGAGATTTGGGAATAGAGGGTTAACGGGTCTATGGGTGTGGGTAGATATTGGGTGCTTTGATCGCCGGCACCTAAACGCCCCTCGTCACCTTTACCCCAACAATAGAGCTTGTTCTCTGAGGTGATGGCGCAGGTGTGATCGGTGCCGGCCGAGACCTGTGAATAGGTCATTTCCGGGTCGCCGATTCGCACCGGACTCAGTAGGAAGTTTCCAATATTGCCATCACCAATTTGGCCCCATGAGTTTTGCCCCCAGCAGTAAAGCTCCCCATTTGAGGTGATGCCGCAGGTGTGGTTTCCGCCGCTGGAGATCTCCACAAAATCAGGAGGCAAATCGGACTGGTATTTCCAGTCGATCACTGTTCCCTCTGCGGGAGCGCCAGGATAGCAGGCTAACAAGGAGGGGGGATTGGTCAAAGAGCCATCAAGAAAAAAGCCATAGACCACTCGAGAGGGAGATCGATACTCATAATAACATTCTGATTCGTCGTAACATCGGGCCCCATAGATCCCATCTCGGCGCACCCGCATCCGGCTGGTGGTGCCCACTGAGGGGTTAAAGTAGGGATCATCAAGACCCACAAAGCCGCCGGGATTTAAGACTCCATCCAGGCGCTCAAAGAGAGTGATGTCTTGGCCGCGCAGGCGGTAGCTGAGGCGAGGACCTCCAGTTAAGGCAAAAAAGCGGAACCAGCCACCAAAGATGGCCGAACGCTCCACCAGAAAGGGAGGGGTTGGAGTGCTCAAACTGGAGAAGTTTTGTGGAGGGCGAAAGAAAATGTCTACTTCTCCTGAGGGGCCTTGAGGGACACCCTCGGAGTCAAGGTGAGTGATATAGCGGCCAGCAATATCCCCCTCCAGGGCCTGGCCGGGAATCACTTGGGGGGACAGTTCCACCAAGGTGACACCATTGATGTCAGTGAGTTGGTCCGCATAGGCAAAGGTCATGGCCTCTGTTTCTTCATCCATCGCCACCACCAGCAACTGCACCAGACGGCCCGAACCTCGAGGCACCACCAGATCAATCTCCTGAGGTGGAGCAACGGGGGGAGTGCCATTGTCCCCAGAGGTTCCGCTGGAGTTCATCTCGTCACCCTTACCACCATTCATATCTTCATCTCGTGGCCTATCCCAGAACCAGAAAATCACCGGATCAATCCCCGGTCCACTCACATTGACCATGATTCGGCCAATCATCAAGTTGGAGTTTCCGGTGGCATTCTGCAGGCTTTTGCTGAGCTCCTGGGAGTTGAGCTGGAGTCTTATGGGCTGGTCGAAATTACGAGTGCAGGACAGAAGGGAGAAACTAAGGATGGACAGCAGAATCCAAGTGAAGACACGTGACATGAGGTTAACCCTTTCTCTATTCACTAAAGATCAGGGCCATATCACTTTGGGGCCGAGATCTATTTGTGCTTTTGCCATAGGCTTTTCGGAAGAGGATGGGGGAGAACTTAAGGATTTTAGATCATCTTTCTCAATGTGGGGCGTCGTAAGGGGGTGTACTTTTTTGGGGTTCTGGGACTTTGGTCTCAAAGAGACACAGGGGGCTTTGGTTTTACATAAAAACTAGTCTAAAACAGAGGGCTTTTGAGGACGAAAAGTAGAGAGAGATTTTCACTCCATCCGATCGAGAGGATTATTGGCATGATCAGAGCACAGAAAAAGCCTTTGAGTTCGCAAGGCCTAGAGAGTGAGGGGGAGAACAGCCAGTCTCTCAACTTGGAACCGGTGGTGTCTCAGGTCTTTCATCGACCTCTGCAGGATTTTTTCGCGCAAGCTGAGCAGGTCATTTTGGGCAAGCCAGAGCAACTTAAATTGGCCCTTTGTACTCTTCTGGCTCGCGGCCACCTGTTGATTGAGGACCTCCCCGGGGTTGGCAAGACCACTCTGGTGAAGCTTTTAGCCCACAGCTTGGGCCTAAAGAGCTCGCGAATTCAATTCACCAACGATCTTTTGCCCGCCGATATAGTGGGGACTTCCATCTACAGTCCCGCCAAAGCAGAATTCTCTTTTCACCCTGGGCCCATCTTTGCCCAATTGGTGATTGCGGATGAGCTGAATCGGGCCACTCCCAAAACTCAGAGCGCTTGTCTTCAGGCCATGGAGGAGAGAAAGGTGACAGTGGATGGAGGAACCTACTCTTTGCCGGATCCCTTTTTTGTGGTTGCCACCCAAAACCCCAGAGAGCAGATGGGCACTTATCCTTTGCCCGAGTCTCAGCTGGATCGATTTCTCATGCGCATTGAGATGGGCTATCCCGATGCAGAGGCTGAGAGAGCTCTTTTACTGGGTCGTCGCCGCGAGCTTCTGCTAGAGGAGCTGTCTGTGGTGATTGAACCTCAGTTGCTCCTGCAGATGCAAGAAGTGGTGGAACATATTTTAGTGGCGGAGCCCATTGTGGACTACATTCAAAAACTTCTCCACCGGAGCCGTCAGTTGGGTGGAGAGGTGCGAGGACTCTCACCCCGGGCGGGATTGGCCTTGATGCGAGCCTCGCGGGCTTGGGCCCTGCTTGAAGGGAGAGCCTATGTTTTGCCAGAAGATGTGCAAGCCATCGCCGTGACGGTGATGTCCCACCGACTCAATGGGGGAGTTCACATGGGGAGCCAGGAAGGTCAGATTCTGGCTCGTCAGATTTTGGAATCTGTTTCCGTGGACTAGGTCTATGTTTAAGATGCCCACAGAAAAGATCTACATCTTGCCTACTGGATATGGAGTGCTTTTTTTGCTGAGCTCTGTGGCGATGCTGTTGACTGCAGCCACTTATAACAACAACCTCGTGTACCTTCTGGCCTTTTTGCTCTTTTCGGTTTTTTTTGTCTCTATGGTTCACACTCATGCTAATCTCACGGGAGTTCATCTGGCTAGAGCTGAGGGACAAGATGCTTTAGCTGGGCAAAAGCGATCCATGCGGTTGACCTTGGTCAACCGATCTAAGGTGAATCGCCAGGCCTTAGACCTTCAAGCTTTGGAGGGTCGTCACCGATCCGAGCCCGGTTCTCTGACCCTTTTGAAAAGGGGGGAGTCTGAGCCCCTGGAGCTCTCTCTTCAAGAAAGGACTCGGGGCGTCTATCCTCTGCCTCGCTTGAGAATCTCCACCACCTTTCCTTTAGGTCTTTTTCGTGCCTGGATGGATTGGCAGCCTCAAGGCTCTGTTTATGTCTATCCCAGGCCCGAAGGGAGTCAGGAACTCAAGTCCAATGCACCTTCTCGGGCTGAGAGTGATAAGTGGGAGCGAGGACTATGGAATCAGGGAGTGGATTTTAGTGAACATCGAAAGTATCAGCCCGGGGAGTCTTACCACCATATTGACTGGAAGGCCTATGCAAGACAGCGGTCTCTTCTGACCAAAAAGTTTGAAGGCGAAGGGCAGGAGCTCTACTCTCTCCGCTGGGAGGAGTTGAGGGGCTTGGAAGAGGAGAGGCGTCTCAGTCAGCTGGCTCAGTGGGTGAAAGTGGCCCATGAGAGGCAGGCTCTTTATGAGTTGGTTATGCCTGAAGGCTCATCGGGCTGGGGTCAGGGGCGAGATCAATACAGAAAATGCCAAAGAAGCTTGGCTGAGTTTGGAGTCAAGTCGTGAGGGGTAAAGCGTGAGTGGCAAAGCAGATCTTTGGACCGCCAAAAAAGATTCTGTACCCAGAGATCAGGAGCGCTATTTACTCCTCTTGATATTAATCAATGTCCTGCCGCATTACTTTACCTTGCCCAAGTGGATTTTTTTCTCGGGCCTGGTGCTCTGGCTGTGGCGGGCAATGGGTCTGATTCGCAACATCTATGTTCCCGGTCCCTGGGTGGCCAACTTCCTCGGGCTACTTTTTTCTGTCGGTATTTTTTTTGAGTTCGGCAGTTTCTTGGGCGAGCAGGCCACCGCCTCAGTCTTAGTTTTGATGACGGTCTTGAAGAGTTTTTATTTGCGCCGCTATCGAGATCTGATGGTTCTTACTATTCTCTGTTATTTTTTGTTGATGGCTAAACTTTTAAATAGTCAATCCATCACGGTTTCAATTTTTATGGTGGTGGATGTGATTCTTATCACATCTGTAATGGCTTTTTACCACAGTCCCGTGGATCGAGGCCACCTGGGCGCCGTGATTAAGCGCACCTATGGTTTGGCCCTCTGGGCCTTGCCTGCGGTGTTTTTGCTGTTTTTCCTGTTTCCCCGCTTTCAAATGGGTTTGTTGCAACGTCCGCCCCCCACTCAGTCCATGACGGGCTTTTCTGAGCAGTTGGCTCCAGGTCAGGTGGCTCAGTTGATGAGCAATGATCAGCTGGTTTTTCGTGCCACTTTCCCCAATCAGCAGCGTCTGCCCCCTCTTGACCAACTCTATTGGCGAGGAGCGGTTTTATCCCAGGGGCAGGGCTTGAATTGGACTATGGATCCTATTGAGCTGTCTCGAGTGCCTGATCCCCTGCCTCGGGAGCGTTGGTCCGAGTTTATCGTTCAGGAGATTTTTATGGAGCCCACTGAGCAGCGCTGGCTCTTTCCCTTGGAGCACCCCCTGCAGATGTCTCAGCCGCGCAATGATAGAGGCCGCCGACACACATTGAGAGATGATCGGGCGGGGCAACATGTCTACCGAGCTCATCAGGATATGACTTCTCGGGAGTACTTTTTGGCTTTTTCCAGTGCGGAGGCCCCGCGCTGGACAGACCTTCCCCCTGAGGCGATCGAGGGCTATTTAAAGAGGTTTAAATTCATTGATCAGATTGAAGCTCCAAGGGCCCAGAGGTGGCTTGATGAGCAAAGACGAACTCGGTCTTTAACCCATTCGGCCGAATGGGCTGAGGTCATTTTTGAGCATTTTCAGCGGGGAGGCTTTAGTTACAGTATGAGTCCTGCTGAAGTGGAGTCGGTGGATGAGTTTTTCTTTGAAACCAAAGAGGGGTTTTGTGAGCATTACGCTGCGGTGGGGGCCAGTCTCTTGCGCTTGGCCGGAGTGGCGGCCAGAGTGATCGTGGGCTTTCAGGGCGGCACCCCCAGCCTTTTGGGGGATTATCTTTTAGTTCGCTATTATGATGCCCACGCCTGGGTGGAGTACTGGGATGATTTACAAGGGGGATGGCAGCGCTGGGACCCCACCGGAGCGGTGGAGCCCTCACGCTTAAGTTTGGGAGCCAGTGCCTCCAGTGACCTCTTTGCCGGCACAGGTGGCTTTGGTTTGAGCGGCACTTCCAACTGGGTGGGGCGCTGGCTAGGTTCGGAGTGGGCTCGCACTTATTACCAGGCACGACTGGCTTGGGATCAAATTGAGTCCTCTTGGTTAAGATTTCTTATGCGCTACGACTATGGGGCCCAGCAGGATTTTTTCCGTCGTTTGGGCTTTGGTCAGGCCGGGCGCATTCTTATGTTTATCGTCAGCGGCGTGGCCCTCATTCTGCTGATGCTGTTGGTGGCTTGGTGGCTGAATCGGCAGAGGGAGCCTGTTAGGGGAGACTTGCGACTTTACCGGGATCTCAGCGAGGAAATTGAGCGCAAGTTGGGCCTAGCCCGTCAGCCTTGGGAGGGGCCTCAGGATTATCGTCGGCGTCTGAGAGAGCATTTGCCGCCTGAGCAGATGACGGAGTTGGAGCCTTTTTTCAAGCGCTTTATGGAGTCTCGCTATGGGCCAAGAGCCATGAGCTCGGAGGAGCTGCGCAGCTGGCGGCGCCGGCTGCGAGGGGTCAAACTGAAAAAAACGCAGTCTGCTGCGTTGCCCAAGGGCCCTACGCCTGCCTGAGGCCTCTTTGAGGCCTGTTAAGCCCTCACAGGCCTGAGAAAATTTTTGGATTTGTCTAAGACGGATGATAACTTGTGCCCCTAATGGGAGACGATGTAGGGGGCCTGATGTCAAAGACGAAGCTCACACCCTTAATGCAGCAGTACTGGGAGATTAAAAATCAGCACCAGGACAAAATTCTTTTTTTTCGCATGGGTGATTTCTTTGAGATGTTTCACCAGGATGCGGAAGTGGCCGCCCCCCTATTGAACATTGCCCTTACTCAGAGGAACAGAAAAGCCCAGGACGAGACCAAGATGTGTGGTATTCCCCATCACAGTATTGCCGTGCCCATTGGCAAACTTTTGGCGGCAGGGCACAAGGTGGCGATCTGTGATCAGATTGAGGACCCCAAAGAGGCAAAGGGTATTGTCAAGCGAGCGGTGACCAGGGTTTTGAGTCCAGGAATGGTCTATGACCCAGAGACTCTTGATGCTCTGTCTGCCAATTATATTGCCAGCTACGATGGCCATCAGTTGGCCTTTTTGGAGAGCTCCACCGGGGAGGCCTTTTACTTTTCTTACTCCTCGGCGGAGGATTTACACCAGTTGCTCGCTGTTCTGAGTCCAGTGGAGCTGGTTCTGAGCACTGAGGGCAAGCAGGGATTGATCAATGAACAGGGGCTGGAAGTCAAATCATGGGTCTTGAGCTCATGGGACTCCCTGACACCGAGAGGGGAAGAGGAAAGGGCCCTGCCAGAGGCCGCTCAAAGGCTACTCAGCTATGTGCGAGCCATGCAGGGAGAGTCTTTGCAGCTAGGTGGAAAGTTTGAGGCCAGAGAGTTTAAAAAGGCCTCTCTCGACCTTTCTCCGACCACACTTCGTCACTTGGAGGTGTTTTTAAGCTCTCGGGGAGAGGTCAAGGGTTCTCTCTTTGCGGCCATTAACCGGACAAAAACGGCAGCCGGAGCCCGCAAGCTAAAATCCTGGCTCAGTTTTCCGCTGCGAGATTTGTCAGTGATTGAACATCGCCTGGATCAAATTGCCGATTGGATTGAGCGACCCCAGGAGCTTAAGCGCCTGAGGGGGCATCTGTCCGAGATGGGGGATATTGAAAGGCGCTTGGGCAAATTGGCTCTGCCCAACTGTGGGGCTCGGGATGTACTCTCCATGGCCGAATCCTTGAGAGCGGGATTGGAGCTGTCTTGCTTGACTCCGCGAGCTGAAGTCTGGAGCAGTGCTTTGAAGCTGGCGGGTGAACTGGTGAGGGAAGTTGAAAACACTCTTGTTGAGGATCCACCGGCGAGCCTGAAAGAGGGGGGCATTATTCGTCGCGGCTTTCGAGGGGATTTGGATGAATTGATTGATCTGGCTCAAGACAGTCAGAGGTTGGTTTTGGAACTGGAGGCTCGGGAGAGAGAAAAGACGGATATTCCCTCGCTCAAGGTGCGCTACAATTCTGTTTTTGGTTATTATATTGAGGTGACTAACACTCATGCCAGTAAAGTTCCCACTCACTACTTGCGAAAGCAGACCTTGACCAATGCGGAACGCTACACCACAGATGAGTTGCAGGAGCTGGAGCGCAAGGTGCTCTCCAGCCGCTCCCGTCGGGTTGAGCTCGAGGGAGAAATTTTTGATGAGCTGAGAAAAAGAGTTCTCAAGGCCTCGGCAGAGCTTTTGGCTTTAGCTCGTTGGTGGAGTGAAGAGGATGTTTTAAGCTCTATGGCCTGGTTGGCTTTGGAAGGCAAATACACTCGGCCGCGGTTTTCTGATCATGGGCATTTGAAGCTGAAGTCCAGTCGCCATCCCGTGGTGGAGCAGGAGGTGGATAAGCCCTTTGTCCCCAACAGTTTGGAGTTGCAGCAGTCCTCTTGCCTCTTGCTCACAGGTCCCAATATGGCGGGGAAAAGCACTTTGATGCGTCAGGTGGCTGTGGTGGCCCTTATGGCTCAATGTGGCTTTTTTGTCCCAGCAGCCGAGGCCGAGTTGCCTCTCTTCGATCGCATTTTCACTCGGGTGGGGGCCAGTGATTTTTTATCTGAAGGCCTCTCCACTTTTATGGTGGAGATGATTGAGACGGCGGAGATGCTCAACAAAGCCACTGCCCATTCGCTCGTGATCTTGGATGAAGTGGGACGGGGAACAAGCACTTACGATGGCATGAGTTTAGCTCAGGCTATTCTGGAGGACTTGGTGGGGCGAATTCGGGCGATGACTCTGTTTGCCACCCACTATCATGAGCTCACCAGCCTGGAGCGCAGCTTTCCTCAAGTGCATAACGCCCATATGGCGATTTATGAAAAGTCTGGAGAGATCTCCTTCCTTCACACTTTGGTGCCTGGCCCAGCCAAAGGCTCTTATGGAATTCAGGTGGCTCGTTTGGCGGGACTTCCAACCTGGGTCACCCAGAGGGCCAAAAAGCTCTTGGCTGGATTGGAGAGCTTTGGTCACGAGGGCTTTTCTCAGATGACTCTGGCTGAGTCCATGAAAATCTCCAACGAGGTCTTTGACGACAGAGAAGAGCTGTTGTCTCCACCAGAAGACTTTAAGTGGGCTGAGGAACTGCGCCAGTTGGATGTCTCTAACCTAACGCCTTTAGAGGCTCTCAATACATTGGCAAAATGGCAAAAAGATCTCTGCTGAATTCCCAATCTCTAGCCAGAGCTCGGGAGTTGTTGGCTCAGGGGGAGCTGCAGTTTGGCTCCTCCCTGTCGGCTTGGATTCAGGATACTGTGATCAAGGCCTTTTCTCAGCACCCCAATTGGGCTCAATCACTGCCCGTGGCCACTGGCTCGCTGGCTCGGGGGGAGCTGTGTCCTCATTCCGATTTGGACATGATCTTTCTGGGCCCTGAAGACTTGGTTCTGGAGTTGGTGCAGGACCTGACCCATGAGCGCTGGCCCCTGCGCTATCGGGTGCCGCAGAATATGCAGGACTGGACGGAGGGAGTGGATGTTCAGGATATTCTGGCCATTCCTTATGCCCGGGCCCTAGTGCCAGAGGCCGAACCTTTCTTGACTGAACAGCAGCAGCGGCTGCGAGACCAGGGACTTAAAGTGTGGAAGCGGTCTTTAAAGTTTATGCGTCAGGAGCAAAAAAGTCGCAATGAGCGCTATGACTCGGTTTCAAATTACTTGGAGCCCAACCTAAAGTATGGCCCAGGGGCTCTGCGCGATGCCCAGCAGGCCTTTTATGTTTTGGATCTATTTTTTGCTTCCTCTTTGAGTATTGAGCTGGGACAAGCGCGTCGTATCCTCAGCCGCAACCAAAGCTTTTATCTGGAGCTGCGTCAACGGCTACACCTTTTGGGGGGGATGGATATTCTCTCCGCCGGGGAACAAAGAGAGTTGGCAGAGCAGATGGGCTTTGCGGAACCAGGCCCTCTGATGCAGAAGCTGCAGAGAAGTTTAGCCCAGGTGAGCTTTATTCATGACTGGGTGATGGAGCGAGCTATGGCCTCTTCTCAGCGGCTGGGGCAGACTGCATCACGACGTTTAAAGACTCTGTCCGAGGTTTTTGAGGCTCTCAAAGGGGATCCATCGGTGTTGATGCAGGGCCGTCTGCGCTGGGAGGTGGAGGACTCCGTTCTCGGGCCTGGGCTCAAACTGTCGGCTCCGGTCTCCTATAAAAGATCAGTGGGTCGCCAGCTCAATCAGGCTTTTACCGTGAATCACTCGCCTGAGTTTTTTCGTGCCCTTTTTCGCTCTCGAGTTTTGGAGCGACTGATTCCTGACTTGGCTCGAGTCAAGGGGGTCGTTCAGCACGACCACTACCATCGCTTCACTGTGGATGCTCATTTGAGCCAGGCCCTTAAGGAAGTTCTTAGAGTGTATGCTGGACCCAGCACTCTGGGGCGCCTGGCCCCTCTAGTCAAAGAGTTAGATGCTCAGGATTTTCGTATTCTCCTGTGGACAGCCCTGTACCATGACTTGGCAAAGGGTAAAGGGGGGGATCACTCCACCAAGGGAGAGGCCTTAGTCAAGAGAGATTTTGTGGCCATGGGGCTGTCTTTGCGTCTGACTTTAGAGGTGGCCTGGATGGTGCGAAATCACCTGACTTTGTCCACCGCGGCCTTTCGCATGAACTCCCAAGAGCCCAGCACTTGGCAAAGGCTTCACAGCTTGGGGGTCCGGGAGAAGCGGCTCACTCGGCTGGCCGTCTTTACCGCTGTGGATATTCGCGCGACCAATCCAGAGGCTTGGACGGACTGGAAAGAGCAGTTGCTCATGGACTTGGTGAACTCCCTGCGCTCCTCCTATGCCACCCGTTTTATGAAGTTTTTAAATTTTATGGAGAAGCAGAACATCTCTTGGCCCAAAGAAATTCTGCAGCAGATGGACCCAACGGTGGTGGAGGCTTTGCCCAATGGAGTCGTTCTTGAAGAGTTAAATCACTTAAAGGAGGTTCAAGAAGATCTTGCTTTGAAGGTGGTGAAGAACTCCAGAGGCGAGATATGGGTGCGTTTTCACCGAATTCAGGATCGCCCCGGACTTTTTTTAGGCTTTGTCCGGAGCCTCTTTGCAACAGGCAGCCGGATTCAGCAGTCCTCGGTGCGAACTTGGCCGGGTGTGGGGGCCTATGATTGGTTTCATGTCCGCAGTCAAAAGACTCCGGCTCAGCTGTCGCGTCTTTTACAGATTGTGGAGAGGGAGATTGAAAAGACTCCTCTTGGGCCCATTCCCCATGTTCAATTTGATCATGTCACCCTCGTCGGGGAGGATGATCAAGAGTGGATCATTAGCTTCAGGGGCCGGGATCAGAGAGGGCTTTTATTGGCCGCCGCTCAGGCTCTTTTTGACTTAGGTTTGACCATTCGTTGGGCGCGAGTTCACACTTGGGGACGACAGGTGGATGATGTCTTTGCGGTGGATAAAATAAAAGGACAGGACATTGGTAAGATCCTAGAGTGCTTAGGGCTTTGAGTGTAACATAAGCATATAGTCGGACTTGGACACAGGTCTGTTTAAATTCGGTTAATTCAGTCCAGTTTCATTTTTTTTTAAAACTTTAGGGTTGCGGTATGGTCTGAAGCCTGTCAGACTTTAATACAGGTCGTCGGGCCTCTAGAAAAAGGTCTGAAGAGAAAAATAATAATAACTATTATTGGGGAGGGAGCAAGGATGCTCAGAGATGTCCTAATTCAAAAAGGTTTGTCAAATCGTGAGGCAGAAGTGGCCGAGTTGGTGACCAAGGGACTGTCCAACAAGGAAGTTGCCAACCAGTTGTTCGTCACTGAAAAAACAGTGAAGTTTCACCTGACCAACATCTATAAAAAGATGAATGTGAAGTCTCGTGCTCAGCTGATCGTCTGGTGCTTGCCTCACCTTGGCTTTGTGGAAAAAGAAGATCGTCAAATCTCCACCGAAAACACCATGGTCGCCGGTGCTCCTCAAGCCGCAGCTGCCAACACTATCCCTGCAGGCAACGCCACAGTGGCTCAGGACTCAGGTATCGCCACTCTGCCCGGAATGAACATCAATCGTGGTCCTGGCGCTGATTCTTTCGGTAACTGATTCTAGTCTAAGTTCTGAGGCCAGGCTCTGAGAGAGTTTGGCTGAAGATCTCGAACTTATAAGTTTGACCAAAACCCAAGCTGTTATCAGCTTGGGTTTTTTATTAGATGGGTGGAATTCACTTCACCAAAAACTCGGACCAGCGGCTGATTTGAGCTGGAGTGAGGAGGGCGTGGCAGATGGTGCCCTGACTTCCCGTTTCGGTCTTTTGAATCTGACTCTCCCGGCCCAATTCGTAGATCCGATGTTCCTGGTCTCGGGGAAAGTAGAGTTCAATGCTCTGATTAAGAGAGTTCAAGGTTTCGCCCATTAAACGGCGCAGCTTATCCAGGCCATCCCCTTTCAGGGCGCTGACAAAGACTCGGGGATGAGTTTTCACCTGAAATTGCTTTTCAAAGGGGGCTTTGTCGGCTTTATTGTAAACATATATTATTGGCTTGTCCTGCCAACCGAACTCTTGAATCAGCTTTTCCACCTCTCTCATCTGCTGATCCATCTGAGGGCTGTTGAGGTCAATGACATGCAGGAGAATGTCGGCCTCAGCGGTCTCTTCAAGAGTGGCTTTAAAGGCGTCAATCAGATGAGTAGGGAGTTTACGGATAAAGCCCACTGTGTCTGTAATCACAGCAGGGCCAAATTCGGCCAAGTGAATTTTTCGCGTGGTGGGATCGAGGGTGGCAAAAACTTGGTCTTTGGTAAAAACCTGCGATTGGGTGAGTTGGTTGAGTAAGGTGCTTTTGCCCGTGTTGGTGTAGCCGATCAGGGCAAAGCTGGGAACTTTTTGCCGGCGCCGGAGGGAGCGGTGCTGGGCTCGGCTCTGTTGCACCACCTCCAGTTGTTTGCGGATCTGCTTCACTCTCTCGCGAATGCGTCGTCGGTCCAGTTCAAGGGCTGTTTCTCCGGGGCCGCGAGTGCCAATTCCTCCACCCATCCGCGAGAGAGAGCCTAGCCAGGCCCCCACCATTCGCGGGAGTTGATCCAGCATCTGTGCCAGCTCCACTTGGAGCTTTCCCTCGTGAGAAGTCGCCCTCTGGGCAAAAATATCCAGGATCAATTGGCTGCGGTCGAGGACTCGGGCTCCCCACTCCTTTTCCAGGTTGCGAGTCTGGCTACCGGTCAAAGGATGGTCAATCACCACAAGGCTCACCTGTCCGTCCACCACCATTTTCTTGATTTCTTGAACTTTGCCAGCTCCCATCAGGGTGGCAGGGTTGTATTGGGGCAACACTTGGACAAGGCTGCCCACCACTTCGGCTCCGGCGGCAAAGGCCAGCTCCTCCAGTTCGGCCAAGCTCTCTTTGAGCTCAACAAAGGACTCAGTTTTGAGTCCCACGCCAACGACAATGGCTTTTTCCTGCGCTATAAAACCCTACTCCTTTTTGTAGTTATAGGCTCTGGCCTCAAGGGCCGTCAGTACCATTGTATTCATGATATCATCAACTGTACAAGTCCGCTGTAAAACATTGGCCGGTTTCCTCACCCCCATTAAAAAAGGCCCTAAAACCTCTCCTCCCCCCAGCTGTTGTACCAATTTGTAACCAATGTTGCCGGCGTCTAAATTTGGGAAAATGAGGATATTGGCTCCCCCCTTAATCTCGCAGAAAGGAAAAATCCTCTCCACGATGTCGGGGTTGACGGCGGTGTCGGCTTGCATTTCTCCGTCCACAATCAGGTCGGGATAGCGCTTTTTAACCAAATCCACAGCCTGACGCATTTTCTGAGGGCTTTCCCTGCGGGCGGTAAAATTAGAAAAACTGAGCATGGCAATTCGCGGCTCCACTTTAAAGTAGCGAGCCACCCGAGCTGCGTGGATGGCGATATTGGCCACCTGCTCAGCAGTGGGATCAATGTTCACTGTGGTGTCGGCAAAAAACAGCATCCGGTCTTTGAATAGAACGATATTGAGGCCGGAGGCCGTTTTATGCTTGCCGGTCCCGATAATCTCTAAAATTGGGCGCACACAGTCGGCATAGTTTTGGGTGGCTCCGGTCACCAGTCCATCGGCATCACCCAGGTGGACGGCCATGGAGGCAAAGTAGTTAGGGTCAGCCATTAGTCTTTCAGCCTCAGCCCACATCACTCCTTTGCGTCGCCTTTTCTCATAAAACTCTTGGCAGTAGCGTTCAAATTTGGGGTGCCGAGAAGGATGAATAATAGGCACATCGCTGAGCTGATCTAAATCCAGCTCCTGAATCCGGCCTCGGACCTGATCTTCGTAGCCCAAGAGAACAGGGTGAAAGACCTTTTCCGGGATCATGGAGTTCAGGGCCTTTAAAACTTTACTTGAGCGGCCCTCCGGAAAGTAAATTTTGGGGATATCTTGGCCTCGGCGTCTTCCCCGAGATTTGATCTGGTTGATCTGGTTGCGAATAAAGCCGCGGCGAAAGCTCTGCTTGGCTTCCAGCTGTTCGGTATAGGACTTAAAGTTCTCGATGGGCTTGCGGGCCACACCGCTCTGCATGGCGGCCTTGGCCACAGCGGGAGCTACTTTGAGCAGCACTCGAGGATCGAAGGGCTTGGGGATAATGTAATCCGGGCCAAATTGAAAGCTGCGGTGACTGTAGGCGGCCGAAACACTTTCTGGGACATCTTCCCGGGCCAGCTCAGCAATGGCATGGACGGCCGCCAGCTTCATCTCCTCGTTGATCTGTCGTGCCTGCACGTCCAAGGCTCCACGAAAGATAAAGGGAAAGCCCAGGACATTATTGACCTGATTGGGGTAGTCACTGCGGCCTGTGGCCACGATGGCGTCGGGGCGCAGCTGCTTAGCCAGTTCGGGGTTGATTTCTGGGTCTGGGTTGGCCATGGCAAAGACAATGGGCTGTTCAGCCATGCTCATCAGCATCTCTTCGGTCATCACTCCGGCCACACTTAGCCCCACAAAGACATCAGCCCCTTTAAGGGCATCAGCCAAGCTGCGTTTTTCAGTGGCCACAGCAAACTCAGCCTTATAGGGATTCATCCCCTTTTGTCGACCCTCATAAATCACCCCCTGAGAGTCACACATCAATAGGTTTTCTCTCTTGACTCCCAGATGAAAGAAGAGGCGGGCACAGGCAATGGAAGCCGCCCCGGCTCCATTGAAGACCACTTGAATTTGATCTATCTCACGGCGAGAAATCCGGCAGGCGTTGATCAAGGCAGCGGCCGTAATGATGGCGGTGCCATGTTGGTCATCATGAAAGACGGGGATATCCATTTCTTTTTTGAGGGTCTCCTCAATGACAAAGCACTCAGGGGCGGCAATGTCCTCAAGATTAATGCCCCCAAAGGTGGGCTCCAAAGCTTTGACGGCAGTGATAAACTCCTCCGTGCTCTGAGTGTTGAGTTCGATATCGAAGACATTGATGTCGGCAAACTGCTTAAATAAAACACCTTTGCCTTCCATCACGGGCTTGCCCGCCAAGGCTCCTATATTGCCCAAGCCCAAAACGGCAGTGCCATTAGTGATCACAGCCACCAAGTTGCCTTTGGTGGTGTATTCGTAGGCTTTGGCCGGGTCCTTAAAGATCTCCTTGCAGGGGGCGGCCACTCCAGGGGAATAGGCCAGAGCCAAGGAATGCTCACTACGGCAGTCTTTGCTGGAAACGACCTCCACTTTTCCCGGCTGAGGACGAGAGTGATACTCTAAGGCCTCTTGATCCAGACTTTTGCTCATGGTTTTACCTCCGCCCCAAACTGAAGCTGATCTTAAGGGTTTAAGCAGTCTGAACTCTAGGGGGCTGTGACTGGGAAAGTCAACGCTTCTTGAGTCGCCTCAAGGGGTCAACAGGTCTTTGTCCCTCTCCGAAGCGGTTGACAAAAAAAAGGGGGCCATGCACTTTGGTAGGGTCCATTTCTTAACGGCCCCCAAACGATTTTGAGGAGAAGCAGCTATGGCCTCACAGCGCGATGTGGTCTTGGTGGAGGGAGTGCGCACCCCCTTTGCAAAGGCAGGCACAAAGTTAAAGGATGTTCACCCCGCCGACTTGGGAACCACCGCGGTTAAGGAGCTTTTGGCCCGGACCGAGGTTCCGGTTGAGGAAATTGATGAGGTCATTTTTGGCAATACAGGCAACCCCTCTGACTCGGTGAATATTTCACGAGTTATTGCCTTGCGTTCAGAAATTCCTTTAAATGTTTCGGCTTACACTGTGCATCGAAACTGTGCCTCGGCCCTGGAGAGCATCACCTCAGGCTTTGACAAGATTCGGTCAGGAACGGTGGATGTGGTGGTGGCTGGGGGCACTGAATCCATGTCCCAATTGCCCCTTTTATTCACTAGGGAGTTTGCAGAGGTCTTTGGCGAGTTTGCCTTTGCCAAGAGCTTAGGGGGACGCCTGAAGGCCCTAAAAAAAATGAAACTCAAATACCTCAAGCCCCGGATTTCTGTCATGGAGGGGCTGACAGACCCCTTTGTCGGCATCAATATGGGCCAGACGGCAGAGATCCTGGCCAGGGAATTTTCCATCAGTCGGGAGGAGCAGGATCAGTTTGCGGTGCGCAGCCATGAGAGAGCGATAGTGGCGCAAAAAGAGGGACGACTGGCCGAGGAGATCACTCCAGTTTTTATTAAGCCCAAGTACAAAGAGGTCATCAGTGAAGATATAGGCCCCAGGGAGGGTCAGACTTTGGAAAAGATGGCTAAGCTCAAGCCCTTTTTTGATCGCAAACACGGCAGCATCACCGTGGGCAATGCCTGCCCCATCACCGATGGAGCTGCGGCTGTGCTAATGATGAGTCGAGAGAAGGCTCAGGCCTTGGGGTTGACTCCCTTGGCCAGCATTCAGAGTT
>SKLV01000037.1 GCA_007121385.1 Bdellovibrionales bacterium | reverse complement strand
GGGAGCCTTTGGCTGGACTTTTTTCGCGGTGGTTTTTTTAGTGGCTTTTTTCGCTGCGGCCTTCTTGGTGGTCTTTTTCACAGCTTTTTTAGCGGTAGTTTTTTTAGTGGCCTTTTTCGCTGCGGCCTTCTTGGTGGCCTTTTTCACAGCTTTTTTAGCGGTGCCTTTTTTGGTGGCCTTTTTCGTAGGCTTTTTAGTGAGCTTTGGTTTTTTGACAGTCTTTTTTTTGGCTTTTGCCATGGGGCCCCCTGATGAAGATAGGAAAATGAAAGTTCACTTAGGACTTGACAGCCAAAATGTTACTGAGAAATTGCCGGGTTGCCTAGAGCTTTTTTAAAAAAACACAGCCCGGAACTCTCCGGGCTGTTTGTGGTCTGTGGAATAAAATAGCCTCTTAAAGAGGGCCGAGCCTCCCTTAGCCGATCAGGTTCAAGGCCAAAGTGTTGACCTGGTTGGCCTGGGCCAGAGTGCTGGTGCTGGCTTGAAGCAGAATGTTGTTTCGAGTCAGCTCAGCTGAAGCCTCAGCCACATCCGTGTCCCGAATTCGGCTGTTGGCAGCGGCCATATTCTCTTCAGTGACCAACAGGTTGTTCACTGTGGAGAGCAGACGGTTCTGCAGGGCGCCAAGATCCGAGCGCATACTGTTCACTTGAACTTGAGCGTTGTCCAACCTTTCCAAAGCCGTTTGAGCTCCCGTCTTGGTTTGATAGTCCAGGGTGGCCAGGTTCAGAGCGTCCAGAGTCGCCACATTGGAGGAGGAGTCAAAAGAGATTCTATCCTCAAAGTCGTTGTTGTAGATGCCCACCTGAAAGTCAAAGGTTGGGGTGGAGCCATCGAGCAACTTAGTGGTTCCCCAAGTGGTCACGGAGGCAATACGCTGAACCTCAGATTTCAACTGCTGAACTTCTTTATCGATAAAAGCTCTTTCAGTGTTGCTCACGGTGTCTGAAGCGGCCTGGATGCCCAGCTCGCGAAGGCGAGTGATGATATTGCCGATTTCGTTTAAGCCCCCCTCTGCCGTTTGCACCATGGAGATTCCATCGTTGGCATTGCGGTTGGCCTGACGGGCTGAGCGGATCTGAGCTTTCAAGTTCTCAGAAATAGCCAGTCCAGCAGCGTCATCGGCGGCTTTGTTGATGCGGCTACCACTGGCCAGTTTGGCCAAGCTGTTGCCGATATTGATTTGGCTGCCCACCAGATTTCTCTGTGCGTTGATGGCCGCCACGTTAGTTGAAACTCTCATTCCCATAACTATCCTCCGTTGTTAAATTTTTTCATTTCAAACCTCCTCCTTGTTAAAGCCCCATTGATCGAATCAACTGATTTTTTGGGGTCGGCGTCCGAGCCTGGGTTTATGTTCAAAAGGTGCGTACTTATAAAACTTACTGTTAAATAAGTTCTCCCTGTACTTTTTGTCTTCCTTGAGTCCCTCCTTTCGTTCATCTCCTGAGGAGCCAAGCCTTGATAGTCATCTGTCTCTGCCTGGCCAATTCCTCTGAGTTGATTCATTGGTTCCTGCGAACAGACTCTCTTTCGGGAGGGGTATAGGAATCTTGACAGGACGAGAGGCCAATTTGGACTCACATCCAAAAAACTTGGGCCATTGTCTGATCCAGCTTCGGGACCTAGGACCCGCGACCAAAGCCTCTTTTAGACTGAAGACCTAACAAATTTTTGAATCTCACTGGCCGTCCACTCGGGCTGATCTTCCTGCAGGTGGTGTCCAGCTTCGGAGTGAGTCAGCAGTTGAGCCTGGGGCAGGACTCGGAGAAGTTGATCAATACTGCGGCGGGGAACCATGCGGTCCCTCTGTCCCCAGAGAACCAAAAGGGGCAAGTTCAGGTTGGCAAGCCCTTGGGGAAGTCGAGGGTCGGAAATGGCCTGGGTCGCCAACAAAAAGGCCCGCACAGCCTCGGGGCTACGATCATAGGGGGCCCAATAGCGGTCCAGATCCTCGGGACTCCTATTGTCCTGGCGATAGCGCACCCGGTGAAGGGCTTGGCCAATCATCCAGCGGCTTAAGCCCCAGCTCAAAGCCTTGCTGACCCCAGCCAGGCGGCCAAAGGGCAGGGGGACCAGCTGAGGGTCGGTGGCGGGGGCAAGGACGATCAGTTTGTTAAAGCGCTCAGGCCAACTCTTTCCCAGCCATAGGGCCAAGGCTCCTCCCATGGAGCTCCCCACTAGGGTCACCTTCTTGAGTTGAAGTTGATCCAAAAATTCCATAATGCGCTCACACTGGGCCTCTAGACTGTAGTCGATGCTCACGGGCTTGTCGCTGGCCCCAAAGCCGGGGAGGTCGAGTAGGATCAGCCGAAAGTCCTTTTGCAGAAGGGGCAGAAGGTGACTCCAGCAATAGAGAGAGGCCCCAATGCCGTGAAGAAAGACCAAGGGCTGGCCCCGCCCCACATCCTGATAGTGAATCCTCACCCCACTGGGGGTTTCCACATAGGACAGGGTGGGGACAAGGGGGCGCCTTTGGCGCAGAAGCCATAGGCTGATAAAGAGGGCGAGCAAGCTGAGGGCTAATAGGCCTACTAATAGGAAAACCGAGAGTGGAGCCTCTCCCATCACTGCCTAGTCGATCTCCATATAGCGGCAAAAGGCCATACGCCCGCTGAGTTCGTAGTTTTTGAGTTGGAGTTCGCGGCGATGGAGAGCGGCCGAGTAGCCTATAGTGCAGGATTCGCTGGCTGGGTCAAAGTGGGAGCATTGCTCGCAGCAATAGGTTAAACTCAAGTGATTGAACTCTCTTGGGTCAATAGGGTCGTAGATAACCCCGCGCCGCGTTCGTGGGGGAGTGGGGTTTTTAGTTGGGCCTTTGGTCATTGACAAATCGCCTTTCGGCCCCAAATTAACTAAGTAAGAGATTTTTACCAAGAGGTTTTTTATGCGCGATATCGAAAAGATGACTCGAAAAAGCCAGGAGGCCATGCAGGCAGCGGCGGAGCAGGCTCAGAATTTAAAAAATACAGCTGTGGAGCCCGAGCACTTGCTTTTCCAGCTCATCTTGCAAAGAGAGGGCCTAGTGCCCCAACTCCTGGTGAGCTGCGGGGCTGAACCTCAGGCCCTAGCTCAGGATTTAGAGGCTCGAATTGGCCGTCTCCCTCAAGTCACGGCGGGAGAAGTTCAAGTCGCGGCCTCTCAGCCTCTGGTCAAGCTCTTTCAGGGGGCAGAAAAAGAAGCTCAGGCTCTTGGAGATTCCTATATTTCCACTGAGCACTTTGTGATTGCCCTTCTCAAGGGGGCTCACCCAGATTTGGCCCAATGGCTAAAGCAAAAGGGGGTTGAACTCGAGACTTGGATGGAGGCTCTTAAAAAAGTTCGTGGCAGCCAGAAAGTCACCGACGATGATCCCGAGGGAAAATATGATGTTCTAGGTAAATATGCTCGCGATCTCACCAAAATGGCCGAAGAGGGTAAACTGGATCCTGTGGTGGGCCGGGATGAGGAAATTCGCCGAGTCATTCAAGTGCTTTCCCGAAGGACCAAAAACAACCCCATATTGATTGGGGAGCCGGGAGTGGGCAAGACGGCGATTGCTGAGGGATTGGCCGTAAGAATCATTAACCAAGATGTGCCCAATGTGCTTTTGGGCAAAAAGTTAATGGCTTTGGATATGGGGGCTCTGATTGCCGGAGCCAAATACCGGGGCGAATTTGAAGATCGGTTGAAGGCGGTGGTGAAAGAGGTCACCAGCAGTGATGGTGAGATTATTTTATTCATTGACGAGATTCACACCCTGGTGGGGGCAGGAAAGGGCGATGGGGCCATGGATGCCGGGCAAATTTTAAAGCCGGCCCTGGCCCGAGGAGAGCTGCGCTGTATTGGGGCCACCACTTTAGATGAGCATCGTAAATACATTGAAAAAGACAAGGCTCTAGAGCGCCGTTTTCAAACAGTGATGGTGGAGGAGCCCACTGTCGAAGATGCCATCACCATTCTACGCGGTCTGAAAGAGAAGTATGAAGTCCATCACGGCGTGAGAATCACTGACTCCGCCATCATTGCCTCAGTCAAGCTGTCTCACCGTTATATCACCTCTCGCTTTTTACCAGATAAAGCCATTGATTTAATGGATGAGGCCGCCAGTCGACTCAGTATTGAGATCAACAGTGTGCCCGCTGAAATTGATGAGATCGATCGCAAAATCATTCAGCTGCAGATTGAAAAAGAGGCCCTGAAAAAAGAAAAGGGCCCCGAAGCCCAAGAGAGGCTTAAGGCTTTGGAAGGGGAGCTCAGCGAACTGACTGAAAAGAACAAGGTGTTGCGAGCTCAGTGGGAGCAGGAAAAAGGAGAAATTGGCGGACTCAAGAGCACCAAGGAGGAGATCGATAGTCTTCGCCTGGAGATTGAGCGGGCCGAAAGAGAGGGGAATCTGGGCAAAGCGGCGGAACTCAAATATGGCCGCCTACCGGAATTAGAAAAAAAATTGGCCGCTTACAATGAGCAGGCCTCCACTCACCGCGAGACCGAGGGGCGAATGCTCAAAGAAGAGGTGGGTCCCGAAGAGATTGCTGAGGTGGTGGCCAAGTGGACTGGGGTGCCAGTCAAAAAGATGTTGGAGTCTGAAACAGAAAAGTTGCTGAAGATGGAGGATTATCTTCGCGAGCGAGTGGTGGGTCAGGATCACGCTCTTGTGGCCGTGGCGGATGCCATCCGTCGGGCGCGGGCGGAGATTTCAGATCCCCATCGTCCTATCGGCAGCTTTATCTTTTTAGGGCCAACGGGAGTGGGAAAGACGGAGACAGTAAAAGCTTTAGCGGACTTTCTCTTTGACACGGAAGAAGCCGTGGTCCGAATCGATATGAGTGAGTATATGGAAAAGCACTCTGTCTCCCGCCTGATAGGAGCCCCTCCGGGATATGTGGGCTATGAAGAGGGAGGTCAGCTGACCGAAAGAGTTCGGCGGCGTCCTTACTCAGTGGTGCTTTTAGATGAAATCGAAAAAGCCCATCCCGATGTCTTTAATGTTCTGTTGCAGGCCTTGGACGATGGGCGTTTGACCGATGGTCAGGGGCGAACAGTGGACTTTAAGAACACCGTTTTAATTATGACTTCCAATATTGGCTCCCAGGCCCTCATGGACGAATCATTGAATGAGGCGGCCAAGGAAAATGCTGTATTCCAGGCTCTAAAAAGCCATTTTCGTCCCGAGTTTTTAAATAGAATTGATGAGACGGTGATCTTCCACAGCTTGGGAGAAGATCAGCTGAAGGGCATCGTGGAGATTCAGTTGGCCGGAGTGCGCCAACGCTTGGCTGAAAAGCGAGTGCAGCTGGAGTTCGATGACAAGGCCTTGATCTATCTGGGGAAAAAAGGCTTTGACCCCCTTTTTGGGGCCCGTCCTCTCAAGAGAGTGATTCAGACGGAGGTCCTGAATCCACTAGCTAAAGCCTTGATTTCCCATGAGGTTCAGGCGGGAGATCAGCTCAAATTCACGGCGGATGATCAGAGAATTCACTTTCAGAAGCTCTGAGTTGAGTTGGGGTCTTGACCTTTTGCGTTGAACAGGCTAAAAACCGCCCATGTTCTCAGGCATTGTGGAAACTTACTCGCCCCTCCTTAAGTTGGAGGAGGGGTCCCATATTATCCAGATTCACATTCAGAGGCCAAAAGACTTCGACGATCTCAAGGTGGGTGACAGCATTGCGGTCAATGGGGTCTGTCTGACTTTGGAGTCCTTTGACGAGGACTCTCTCCAATTTGCTTTGGCTCCGGAAACACTGAGGGTGACGGGTTGGAACTTGGAGAAATTGAAGAGTTTCCCTCGCTGGACTTTCAATCTGGAGAGGTCCCTCCGCTTTGGTGACCGAATTCATGGACATTTGGTGTCTGGCCATGTGGATGGAGTGGGGGCAGTGGCGGAGATTGAGGCCCAAGGCGAGGCCCTTGAAGTCAGAGTGACTTTTCCCCTTTCCCTCAAGCCCTTGTTGTGGAAAAAGGGATCAGTGGCTGTGAACGGAGTGAGTTTGACCATTAACCAAGTGGGTGAGAGGCCTGATGGGTCGGGTTGGTTTTCTCTCTGTCTGATTCCCGAAACTCTGCGGCGAACCAACTTGAGTGAGCTGCAGACAGGAGATTCGGTAACTTTGGAAGCGGACTCCATGGCTAGAGCCATGCGGCACTGGATGGACACTCGGACTTATGAAGAAAGGAACTCAGAGCTTTGAAACTCAATTCGGCCCAGGAACTCATTGAAGAAATTAAAGCGGGAAGAATGGTCATCCTGATCGATGATGAGGACAGGGAGAATGAAGGAGACCTGGTGGTGGCCGCTGATTTTGTCACTCCTCAGATGGTCAACTTTATGGCCTGTGAGGCCCGAGGTCTTATTTGTCTGGCTATGACGGGAGAGCAGATCCGGCGCTTGGGCATTCCTTTGATGGTGAAAGAGGACTCCAATCGCGCTCCTAACCGAACCGCTTTTACAGTGAGTATTGAAGCGGCTCAGGGAGTTTCCACTGGCATTTCTGCAGCGGACCGGGCTCTGACCATCAAAGTGGCCTCTAGTCCGGGAGCCCAGCCCATTGATGTGATCACTCCCGGGCATGTCTTTCCCATTCGGGCTGAGGAGGGAGGGGTTCTTAAGCGGGCCGGGCACACTGAGGCCAGTGTAGACTTGGTGAAGTTGGCGGGCCTGAACCCGGCAGCTGTGATTTGTGAAATTATGAACCCGGATGGAACCATGGCCCGCACCCCTCAACTGGTGGAGTTTGGGCGTCAGCATGGGATTAAGATTGGCTCCATCGAAGACCTGATTAAGTATCGTCTACAAACCGAGACTTTTGTGGAAGAGGTGGCTCGGGCTCCCCTGCCCTCGATTTATGGTCAGGGTTTTGAAGTGAGAGTTTTTCACAATCAGCTGGACGACAGAGAGCATTTGGTGATTGTCAAAGGGGAGATTGAGAGACAGGAGCCCATTCTTGTTCGGGTACACAGTGAGTGCGTGATGGGAGATGTTTTTGGCAGTCTGTACACTCAGAGTGGCGAGGCACTGAAGTCGGCCCTGGCGGAGATAGATCGGGAGGGGCGAGGAGTGTTGGTGTACTTGCGTCTTGAAGATATGGCGGGGCGCCTGCGGCAGAGAGTTCGCTCTTACCAACAGCGACATTTGGGAGTGGAGCCCAGCGAGGAGCTCAATAGGCCTTTTCAATCGGATGACCGAGATTATGGAGTGGGAGCGCAGATTTTGCGGGCCTTGGGCTTAGGGAAGATTCGACTTTTGACCAAGAGTCCAGCTAAGCGGGTGGGCCTTAAAGGCTACGGACTTGAAATTGTGGAAACGCAAGTGTTGCCGGAAGCCTCGGCATTATCCTCAACGCCCTCTTTTTGGCCTGAAGAAAGGGGTTTGATGTGAGTGAGGAGCAGTCTTTTCAGGGACAGCTGTCCAGTGAGAACATTCGCACTGTGGGCCTAGTGACCGCTCGATTTAACTCTGAGGTCACGGAAAAGTTAGAGAGGGGGGCCTTAGAGGTTCTCCACAATTTGGGTTTTAAAGAGGAGCAAATTTTACGCGTCAGAGTTCCTGGGGCCGTCGAGGTGCCTTTGGCGGCGAAGGCTCTTCTGGAAAGGGGCTGCCAAGGGGTGGTGGCCTTAGGCGCGGTGATTCGAGGGGAGACTTCCCACTACGACTATGTCTGCCGAACGGTGGAAAGGGGTTGTGCTCAACTCCAATTGGAGTACAAAAAGCCAGTGGCTTTTGGGGTCCTGACCACCGAGAACGAAGAGCAGGCTTTGGCCCGCGCCGGTGGCTCCATGGGGAATAAAGGGGCGGAAGCCGCTGAAGTCATGGTTGAAATGATTCAATTATTAAGAGAGATTGAACCCAACAAATAATTAAAAGGAGAAGAGATGTCTGAGTCCAACCCCGCCCCGTCCACTGAAATGTCCAGCCTGACCATACAGGATTTTTATAAAAACTTGAGTCAAAAGGTCAGCGCTTACAATGCTCGCCTGCTCCTGCAAACGGCTGTTTGGCAGTCTGGAGTCAGTGGAGACGAAGCGGCCCCTCTTAAAAAGGACGAAGCTCGTAACATTTGCCTGCAGTTGATCAACAAGGGAGGCCCGGCCTTTCAAGTGGGCAAGGATATGTATCAAAAGCTCCAGTGAGTAAGAGTCTAGGACCAAGAGGGTCATCTGATCAGCCTTTTGATGAGATCAGGGAGGGTAAAAAGCGCCGTCGGGAGCTCTTTTTCGCCCTTCCCCTTGCCGTGCTATTTTTACTTCTGACATGGCTTGAATTTAAGCTCTTCGACATCAGCCAGTCCCTACCTTTCGTGCACTCTGTCTTTTTCTTTGGGCTGGTTAATTTCAATATCATTATTCTTTTGCTCCTTCTGTTTTTGATCTTCCGCAATGTGGTCAAGGTCTTTGCCGAAAAACAGCAGGGCGTCTTAGGCAGCACTCTTAAGGGCAAATTGATTGCTGCTTTTGTGGGTTTTAGTTTTGTTCCAACGGCACTGATGTTTTTGGTGTCGGTCTTTTATATCAACAACAGCTTTGATAAGTGGTTCAGCGATAAAATGGCGGGGGTTTTAAAGAGTTCTTTAGAGATCACCAATGCCTACTATTTGATGTCCAATCGTAAAAATTATCACTTTGCGGGCCGAATGGCTCGAGCCCTTGAGGAGAATCCCCAAGCCGATTTATCTCAGCTTTTGATTCAGTTCAGTGAGACCTACGCTCTCGATTCCGTGGAGTACTACCCAGGCCTTCTGGGGGAGAGAGTGCTGGTCACTTCAAGAGATGAAGTCTTGCCCAGTGTCCCTGCAGCTTCCTTGGAGTTTTTGAAAAGAGGCATTCAGCAGAGGGCTGAGGCGAGTACAATTCACCACTTTGACGAGGGCAATTTGATTCGCGTGATTGTGCCCGTCCAACGGGGTTCTGAGTCCGGAGCTCTTGTGGTGTCGAGCTTTGTGCCTCTCTCACTGATTGCCAAGATTGATGATATTGCGACAGCTTATGAAGATTTTCGTGACGTCAATCCCCTCGAGTACCCGCTCAAGTCCATTTACTTGATTATCTTGTTTTTAATGACCATGGTGATCTTGTTGGGGGCCACTTGGTTTGGGTTTTATTTAGCTCGTCAACTCTCTATTCCCCTTGAGGAGTTGGGAGGAGCCACGCAAAGGGTGGCTAAGGGAGACTACGCTCTGGTGGAGATCTCCTCGGGGTCGGCGGAAATCAATCAGCTGATTCGCCACTTTAACCACATGACCAAGGCTCTGGCCAAATCAGAGCAAGAAGTTCAGGAGGCCAACAGCAGTCTTAAAGAGACCTTGTCTCGCTTGGATGAACACATGAGGTACATCAAAGTTGTGCTTTCCAATGTGAGTACGGGGGTGATCTCAGTGGATCAGGATGGGCAGATTACGATGATCAATCACCATGCCGCCAAATTGTTGGGTATTGATCCAGAGCTTTTTGTGGGCCGTTCCGCTCGTGAAGTGCTCTCTCCCGACTACTACTCGGTTTTTGAAGAGATGATTGGGACAATGAAAAAGCATCGTGCAGAGAGTTTGCAAAAGGAAGTGAGGATCACGGTAAAGGGCCGATCTATGCCTCTGCAGATGACTCTCTCAGTCCTTTACGATGATCAGCGTCGGGAGCTTGGGAAGGTTTTGGTTTTTGATGATCTGACCCCCGTATTGAGTGCGCAGAGGGCTCAGGCCTGGACCGAGGTGGCCAGGCGGATTGCCCATGAAATCAAAAACCCTCTGACTCCGATTCGCCTGTCCGCCCAAAGACTGCAGAAGAAATTTTCTGAACAGATTGAGGATCCGGCCTTTAGCGACTGCACGCGGATGATCATCAGCCAGGTCGATGACCTTAAGAACTTGGTCAATGAGTTCAGTAACTTTGCGCGAATGCCCAAGTCGAACCCCGTGCCAGCCGATCTCAATCAGGTTTTAGAAGAGTCTCTGGTCCTCTTTCGCTCCGCCCATCGCCACCTGGAGATTATCTTGGAGAAGGATGAGACTTTGCCCGTTTTTAAGTTTGATCCAGACCAAATCCGTCGGGCCATCACCAATCTTATGGACAACTCCATTGCAGCCCTTAAAGGGAGAGAGGGAGCCCAGGTGAAGCTGTCCACCAAATACGACCCCTTGTTGCGCATCGTCAGGGTTGAAGTGGCTGACAATGGGGAGGGAGTGCCTGATGCTTTGCGCGATCAAATTTTTGAGCCCTACTTTACCTCTAAGGAGAATGGCACAGGTCTAGGATTGGCCATTGTCAAACGCAGCGTGGAGGACCATCATGGGTTTATTCGGGCCTTTGCCAATGAGCCCGAGGGAATAAGATTTGTCATTGAACTTCCGGTCCTGGAGTCCAAGAGCTCAGACTGGGTGTTCAGTACCGAAACCGCCGAGGAGCAGCACATATGAAAATGGGAGCAAAAATTTTAGTCATTGATGATGAGTCCGCCATCTGCGAAGTGCTATCGGCCTCGCTCAGAGATGACGGCTACCAGGTGGCAACGGCGGGGGATGGGGCCAGTGGGCTGAAGGCGATTATGGACTATCAGCCCGATGTGGTGCTTTTGGATATTTGGATGCCTGGGGAGATGGATGGCCTCGAGGTTTTGAATGTGGCCAAGGTTCGACATCCGGAAGTCCAGTTTGTGATTATGTCTGGCCATGGCACCATTGAAACGGCGGTGAAGGCGGTCAAGAGTGGAGCTTGGGACTTTGTGGAAAAACCTCTGTCCATGGACAAAATCTCTATCATTCTCAAGAACATTCTCTCTTTTCAAAGTGAGCAGGATGAAAAACGGGCCCTGCTCAACAAACTTCGCAAGAGCATTGCTATGATTGGTCACTCCCCCCCCATGGTCACTCTCAAGCAAATGATCTCGCGGGTGGCCCCCAGTCACTCTTGGGTATTGATCCAGGGGGAAAATGGCACCGGCAAGGAGCTGGTGGCGCAGAATATTCACTACTTGAGCCCCAGAGCGAGCCGTCCCTTTATCGAGATCAACTGTGCGGCCATTCCCGCCGAGTTGATTGAGAGCGAGCTTTTTGGTTACGAAAAGGGAGCTTTCACTGGTGCCGATCGACCTAAAAAGGGAAAATTTGACCACGCTCAAGGGGGAACACTCTTCCTCGACGAGATTGGCGATATGAGCTTAGAGGCTCAAGCCAAGGTGTTGCGCATTTTGCAGGAGCGCCGCTTTCAGCGCGTGGGAGGCCATGAGTCCATTGAGGTGGATGTGCGGGTGATTGCCGCCACCAATAAGAACCTCTTGGAGGAGATCAAGGCCGGTCGTTTTCGTGAAGACCTTTACTATCGCTTGAATGTGATCCCCTTTGTGGTCCCCCCGCTTTCTCAGCGGAAAGAAGATTTGCCCGCCCTGGTGGATCACTTCAGCGAGCAGTTTGCCCGCGAGGGGGGCTATCATCGCAAGGTTTTTTCAGAAGCGGCGATGAAAGCTTTGGAACAACATGGCTGGCCCGGCAATGTGCGCGAACTGCGCAACTTTATCGAGCGCATCTACATTCTGACTCCTGGAGATTTTGTGGACTGGCATGACTTAAAGTTTGCCGGCCTTTTTGAGAGAGGATCGGGGGCCAGCGGAGGTCTGGGTGAAGCCGCTTTTGGCGGTGAGGATGGACTGCTCAGCTTCCGCGAGGCCCGAGCCAGTTTTGAGAAGGAGTTCTTGTTAAAGAAGATTGCCGAAAACAATGGCAATATCAGCAAAACGGCTGAGTTGATTGGCCTGGAAAGAAGTTATTTGCATCGCAAAATCAAGTCCTACGGAATTGAGGTGAACTCATGAGGTGGTCCAAATCCTATCTTTTCACTCTGCGCGAGGCTCCCGCCGATGCAGAAATCCCCAGCCATATCCTGATGGTCCGAGCTGGACTGATTCGCAAGGTGGCTGCGGGTATTTACACCTACGGTCCTTTGGCTCTTAAAGCTCTGCGCAAGTTTGAGCAGATTGTGCGTGAGGAGCTCAACGTCCGGGGCTGCCAGGAGCTGCTGATGCCCATGGTTCAGCCCAAGGAGCTGTGGGATGAGACCGGCCGCTGGACTGAGATGGGCGAGGGCCTGCAGAAGTTTAAAAATCGCAATGGTCACGAGTTTTGCCTGGGCGCCACTCATGAAGAAGTGATCACCGATTTTGTGCGCAAAGATGTGAAAAGTTATCGCGATCTGCCCTTTAACCTCTATCAAATTCAGACCAAATATCGGGACGAGATTCGCCCCCGCTTTGGGTTGATGCGCGGGCGTGAGTTCTTGATGAAAGACGCCTACAGCTTTGATTTGGATCAAGAGGGAGCCGAGCGCAGCTATCAGCTGATGCGCGAGGCCTATCAGGCCATCTTCACCCGCTTAGGCGCCCGCTTTGTGGTGGTGGCCGCCGACAGTGGAAATATTGGTGGCAACCGCTCTGAGGAGTTTCATATTCTCGCCGACAGTGGTGAGGATCAGCTGCTGGTGTCTGAGGACGGCTTATTTGCTGCCAATGTGGAAGTTTGCCCGGCTCTCTTGAAAGAGGAAAATAGGGCTGCATCGATTGATCAGGCCTCCGCTCAAGGGGGAGCTCCAGAGGAGTTGGCCACCCCTGGGCTTAAAACCATTGCAGACTTGGCCAAGTCCACAGGACTTGCCCCTGAGCAGCTGGTGAAAACCCTGTTTTTTATGACCGAGGCTCAAGAGCCGATCTGTGTGCTGTTGCGGGGTTGCGATGAGGCCAATCCGGTAAAGATCAAAAATGCTCTTGGCTTAGCCAACCCTCCGCGGCTTTTGCTGGACCAGGAGGTTAAGGACCTCACGGGAGCTTGGCCCGGCTCCTGCGGCCCGGTGGGGCTTAAAATTCCCATATATATGGATCAAGCTGTGGAGAGAATGGACAACTACATGGTAGGAGCCAACCGGGATGGTTTTCATCTCAAGGGAGTCAGTCATCGACGGGGACACTTCAAGGTCACTCAAGTGGGCGACCTGCGCCTGGCCCAAGAGGGAGATCCTAACCCTCAGGGGCAGGGGAAGCTCAAAGCCTACCGGGGCATTGAGGTGGGGCATATTTTTTATCTGGGCAGCAAATACAGTCAGGCTATGGAGGCTCAGTTTTTGGGCGAGGATGGCCAGCTGAAGCCCATCGAGATGGGCTGTTACGGCATCGGCGTGGGCCGCAGCATTCAGGCCGTCATCGAGCAGAACCATGACAAAGATGGAATTATTTGGCCCCCATCCGTGGCCCCCTTTCATGTCCATGTCTGCATGCTGGATCCCGAGGACTCTCAAGTGCAGCAGTGGGTGGACACTTTGGAGAAGGAGCTTTTCGCCAAGGGCCATGAGGTCTTTGTGGACGATAGGGCTGAACGACCCGGGGTCAAATTCAAAGATGCCGATCTTTTGGGCTTTCCCTTGCGGGTGAACTTAGGGGCTCGGGGGCTTGGCCAGTCCGAGGTGGAGATTGTGGAGCGCAAAAGCAAAGAGATAGTCAAAGTGAGTCCAGAAAATCTTGTGGAGACACTGTTGAAAAAGCTCGGGGAGTCTCAGTGAAGAGCCCCTGGTTTCTAGCTCTGGATGTGGACTCCGACCAAGAGGCTTTAAACTTGGTGGATTTGGTTGAGCCTTGGGTGGGGGGCTTCAAGTTGGGCCCTCGCCTGTGCCTGCGCTATGGGCCCGGTTTAGTGCGCGAAATCGCCTCTCGGGCTCCGGTGTTTCTGGATCATAAATTTTACGATATCCCCTCGACGATGCGGGCCGCTGTGGAGGCCAGCTTTGATTTGGGTGCCAGCTTTGTCACCATTCACGCCAGCTGTGGAGCCAAGGCCTTGGCAGACCTGGCCCAATTGGAGAGAGATCTGAACTCGCAGAGGGAGTTTAAAATTTTGGCTGTCACGGTCTTGACCAGCTTTGGCGAAGGCCAGCTGCCCAGCCATTGGCGGCCGCAGAGCATTCAAGAGCACATTGCTCAGTTGGCGGAGGAAGTGAGGGCCTCGGGCTTAACCGGTCTGGTTTGTTCTCCCTTTGAAGCCGGGCTTTTACGGCAGAATTGGCCAGAGGCTTATTTGGTGACTCCCGGTGTGCGGCTGTCCGGAGACTCCCTGGGCGATCAGCAGAGGGTGATGGGGCCTGGTGAGGCTCTGATCCAAGGAGCTTCCGCTCTGGTGGTGGGACGACCGGTGGTCGCAGCGGCCCAGCCGGCCGAAGTGGCCCAGGCCATTTTTGCCGAGCTGAAGACTCTCCCCTCCGGAGAGCCAGTGTGATGGCCAGGCCCCCGTCCCGTCGCCCCCAGCGCTCCTCCCGAGGCGGATCTCCTCAGCGAAGGGCCAACTCCAGGGCTCCATTGGGGCCGCCTAAGGGCAAGGTCTCTGGATCGAAGAGAGCTCCGACCTCTTCTCTAGAGCTTCCAGCCAAAGGTTTGCGCCAGGTCATCGGCCTGCACTCGGTGCGAGAGGTCTTTCAGGTTCGCCCCCGGTCCGTAAAAAGGCTGTGGTTACGTGCGGGCTGGGAGACCAGCCAAGACCTGGCGGAGTTGGGTCAGCGCGCCCAGCAAATGGGAATTCCAATGGAAGTCACTTCGGTGGAGCAGTTGGAGCGCCTGGGCAGCGGGCATCAGGGTCTCTGTGTGGCGGTCAGCGAATCCCCTCTGTTGGACTGGGATCAGGTGAAGGGAGCTGAAAAAATGCTCTTGCTGGCTCTGGATGGGGTGGAAGATCCCCATAACCTGGGGGCTATTCTAAGGACCTCATGGCTTATGGGGGTAGCTGGAGTCATTATTCCAGAGATGAGATCAGTGGGCCTCACTCCCACTGTGGCCAAGGTGGCCTGTGGGGGAGCTGAACATGTGCCACTGGAGGTGGAGACCAACCTGGCGGCAGTGCTGGAGCGCCTCAGAGAGGC
This sequence comes from Bdellovibrionales bacterium, assembly GCA_007121385.1. GTDB lineage: Bacteria > Bdellovibrionota > Bdellovibrionia > Bdellovibrionales > UBA1609 > SKYF01. Next base: position 3,294 of record SKLV01000037.1, on the reverse strand, counting down.
GGGCTTTTGGATATTTGGCCTAGAGGCCTCAGACTCTTCGCGTCAACTGTGGGATTTGGAGCTTCCCGATAAGGTGGTTTGGGTTTTAGGCTCTGAGGAAAAGGGGCTGCGCAGCCCTGTGCGCCGAGCCTGCGACGAAGGGGTGCAAATCCCCCAGCTGGAGGCCCGGGCCAGTTACAATGTTTCCGTGGCCTGCGCTATGGCCCTGGCCGAGACCCTGAGGCAGTGGAATCTGTCGAAAAATATTGGCAAATAGTCTTTGACTCCCCTTATTCCCTTCAAGTAGTAATGGCGATTACGTGTCACGGGGCATAGCTTTGCTTTTTTGAGTTGTTTGGTTTTTCCCTGTGTTTTGGCTGGCTTAGCTCAATTGGTAGAGCAGCTGATTTGTAATCAGCAGGTTGCGGGTTCGAGTCCCTTAGCCAGCTCCAGTTTTGTGCTTGTGACGTGGAGAGATGCCCGAGTGGTTAAAGGGGACGGACTGTAAATCCGTTGGCTTTTGCCTACGTAGGTTCGAATCCTACTCTCTCCACCAAATTGATTGTGTTTGCTTTGTTTTTTGAAATTTACGGTGCGGGAGTAGCTCAATTGGCTAGAGTATCAGCCTTCCAAGCTGAGGGTTGCGGGTTCGAGACCCGTCTCCCGCTCCATTTTTTGTTTTTGCCCATGTGGCTCAGGGGTAGAGCACACCCTTGGTAAGGGTGAGGTCGTGAGTTCGAGTCTCACCATGGGCTCCATTGGCCAAGGGCAAAGAGGAATTGGGATTTTAGAAATTAAATTTTAGGTATTGAAAGAGTTGGGAATCAGCAAAACTAAACATAACATTAAAGAATTTTTCAGTGCAGAAAAATTCAGGAACCAGGAGGAGAGCTTAAATGTCTAAGGAAAAATTCGATCGGTCCAAGCCGCACGTCAACATTGGCACCATCGGTCACGTTGACCACGGAAAAACGACTCTGACAGCTGCGATCACATCAGTGTTGGCCAAAAAAGGCGGAGCTGAGGCTATGGCTTACGATATGATCGATAAAGCTCCCGAAGAGCGAGAGCGTGGAATCACGATTTCGACCGCTCACGTTGAGTACGAGACTGGCAATCGTCACTACGCCCACGTGGACTGCCCTGGTCACGCTGACTATGTGAAAAACATGATCACTGGTGCTGCTCAGATGGACGGAGCTATTCTTGTGGTCTCAGCGGCTGATGGTCCCATGCCTCAAACTCGCGAACACATCCTTTTGGCCCGCCAAGTGGGTGTTCCTGCTATCGTTGTGTTCATGAATAAAGTGGACATGGTGGATGATGCTGAGCTCTTGGACCTTGTGGAGTTGGAAGTGCGAGAGCTTCTCTCCAAGTACGAATTCCCTGGAGATGACATTCCCATCGTTAAGGGGTCTGCTTTGAAAGCTCTTGAAGGTGATGAAAGCGATATTGGCTCTGGGGCCATCATGAAGTTGATGGAAGCCGTTGATGCCTACATTCCCGAGCCGGCCCGTGTGGTGGACAAGCCCTTCTTGATGCCCATTGAAGATGTCTTCTCTATTTCCGGTCGTGGAACTGTGGTCACAGGTCGTATTGAGCGCGGAATCATCAAAGTGGGTCAGGAAGTGGAAATCGTGGGAATTCGTGACACGCAAAAGACCACTGTGACTGGTATTGAGATGTTCCGCAAACTTCTTGATGAGGGTCAGGCTGGGGACAACGCCGGTTGTTTGCTCCGCGGAACCAAGAAAGAAGATGTGGAGAGAGGGCAGGTTTTGGCTGTTCCCGGATCTATTAAGCCCCACAAAAAGTTCAAGTGTGAGTCCTATATTTTGACGAAAGAGGAAGGCGGACGACACACTCCTTTCTTCAACGGCTACCGTCCTCAGTTTTACTTCCGAACCACTGATGTGACTGGAGTGGTGACCTTGAAAGAGGGAACTGAAATGGTCATGCCCGGGGATCGTGTGGAAATGAATGTGGAGTTGATTGCTCCTATCGCCATGGAGAAAGAGCTTCGCTTTGCGATTCGCGAAGGTGGACGCACAGTGGGTGCTGGAGTTGTCACTGAGATTGTAGAGTGATTTTGACAGAATTGAGAAACTGTTGAATTGAATTAAAAAATGGGGACCTTTTATAAGGTCCCCATAGCTATTTGTAATAAAGGGCAGTAGCTCTAATGGTAGAGCGACGGACTCCAAATCCGTAGGTTGTGGGTTCGAATCCCTCCTGCCCTGCCAGTCAAAGAGGTGGTCAAACGGCAATGGAACAGACAAATAAAAAGATTTTGACCTTAGCTTTCGCAGCGGCGGCTTTTTTAGCGGGCTTTGTGGTGAGCTTAACTTTTGATGCTTTGGCTGGAACCTTTGGCGCAGTGGCACGAATTCACTCTAATGAGATGATCGGGCATGGGCTGCCGGTGGCCGTAGGATTTGTGACCTTTGCCATTCTTCAGTTCAATGCAGCGATAGGAGTTTGGGCCGATGAGGTGCTCGTTGAGTTGCGCAAAGTGGTGTGGCCCTCACGGCGGGATACTTTGGCTATGGCCACGGTCGTGTGTGTGATGCTGCTTTTGGCGGCTGCAATTTTAGGGCTGTTTGATTTCTTTTCAGGAAATCTGATTCAGCTCATTGTGAATTGAGGTGTAATTTTGGAAGAGCAGGCTTCAAACCTAAAGTGGTATATCGTCAACACTCAAACGGGCTGTGAGGGCACGGCCAAGGCTTCGATTGAGGAGAGAGCTCGCTCCATGAAAATGGAGGACCAGTTTGGTGAAATCCTCATCCCTGCAGAGAACGTTGTGGAATTGGTGAAGGGCAAGAAAGCCACAAGGTCCAGAAAGTTCTTTCCAGGCTATATCTTTGTGCAGATGAATATGAGCGATGAAACTTGGCATTTGGTGAGAAGTGCCTCCAAGGTCACTGGATTTGTAGGAGGAAAGGTCCGGCCTCCGGAAGTTCCCGAACACGAAGTTCTCCGTGTGGCCAAACAGATGGAGACGGGAGCTGAAAAAGCCCGGCCCAAAGTCAAATTCGCCACGGGTGAGAATGTGATGGTGATTGATGGGCCCTTTAGCAATTTCAATGGGACTGTCGAAGATATTAATGAGGAGAAGGGGAAGGTCAAAGTTTTGGTCAGTATTTTTGGCCGACCTACCCCTGTTGAATTGGATTTTGTTCAGGTTGAAAAAGCCTGATTTTTTAAAAACAGCAACCCCTAAGTTAGGAGTGGGAAATGGCTAAGAAAATTACAGGCCAGATCAAGTTGCAGATACCGGCAGGGAAGGCCAATCCAGCGCCTCCCGTTGGACCG
>SKLV01000105.1 GCA_007121385.1 Bdellovibrionales bacterium | reverse complement strand
GGGGGAGGGCTTTGGGCTTCCACTGGCTGAGTCTCAGCCTCCTCCATGGGGGGCCTTTCGGGTGGTGGCGGAGCCTCGGCCATAGCCTCAGGCGCAGGGCTTGTTTCGCCACTTTCTGGCTCAGATTCCTCCCCAGCTGTGGGAATGGGTTCTAGGGGTTGAGCTGGAGTGGCTAAGGTGGGCAGGTCTTCTGGGAGAGAGCCCACCTGAGCTTCTTGCTCATATTTTTGGATCAAATTACGCACACTCACTATAAGCACAATGAGAACCACGATTCCAACAATGGCCAGGGCTTTGCTGATGTTGGACCTGTCTGTCATTGGGGGGAGGCTGGACCCTCCCGTCCAGGAAGGATCTGTGGTTCCGGCTTCAATTTGAGGCTCAGCCAATGTGGAGCCCATTTCATCTTGAAAACTATCGAGGACTTGATCCAGATCCATCTTTAAAAAGGCGGCATAGGAACGCACAAAGCCCCGCAAAAAAGTCTTTGCTGGCAGGCTTGAAAGGTCCCCCTCTTCAATTGAGCTCAAAATCTTTGGGCTGATTTTAGTGGCCATAGAGACCTCAGCCAGGGAGAGGTTTTGCTCCTCACGATTTTTTTTTAGCAATTGTCCGGTCAACTTCATTTGAGTAAATCCAACATCTTCTGCGCCTCACTTTGATGACGGCCCCCAGGATACATGGACATCATCTCTTCAAGGCGGGCAATCGCCTGGGTTCTCTGACCAATTTTGGCATAACTCAAGGCAGAATAAAAGTGAGGGTCTTCACTTTCCATCGAAGGACACAGGCGGATGGCTGCATCGAGAGTTCGTGCTGCCAGAGAAAACTCACCCAGTTCGTAAAGGCTTCTTCCGTAGAGAAAGTGAGCAGGACAGCTTTCTCGATCCACTTGAGCGGCCTGTTCAAGATAGGTCCGGGCCCCTTTAAAGTCTCTTTTTCTATATAGAGCCTCCCCAAGGTTGAGAAGGGAGTCCCCGGGCCGAGAAAAGGTAAGGTCCTCAACCGAAGCTTGAAAGAGGCTTACGGCTTCATCAAGCCGCCCCACTTGCATGACTAGGCGGCCCAAGTTGTTTCTAGCCTCGGTGAATCGAGAGTCCAGTTCGAGGGCTCTACGAAAATGAGTCTCTGCCTCCGCAAAGCGGTTTCGCGCAAAATAGGCCAAGGCCAAGTTGTTCTGAATTTGCGGGCTTCGAGGGTCCAATTGTGCCGCTATGATGAGTTCCGACATGGCCTCCGGGTAACGCCCATTCATAAGATGGGTTGTGCCAATTTCCATATGTAGCTGAGCCCGGTGCTGGTTTTTTTGGTCCTGTTTTTGGCGCGAGTAGGAGGCACAGGCCCCCAGATTCAGCGCCAAGAAGATAAAAAGAATAAAGCGAAAAAAAGAGCCTCTGTGCATATGAGCTAGGAGTTGACGAGCTCAGATTTTTCAAAAAATAGAGCTAACTCGCGCTCTGCACTGGCCGGGCTGTCACTGCCATGGACTGCATTCTCCCCCATGCTGTCGCCAAACTCCTTGCGAATAGTTCCCGGTTCAGCTTTAGCTGGGTCTGTGGCTCCCATAATCTGGCGATTTTTGGTGATGGCATCAGGTCCCGCCAGAGCCATAAGAACCACTGGGCCAGAGGTCATAAAGTCCACTAATTCACCAAAAAAAGGTCGCTCTTTGTGTTCAGCATAAAACTCCTCGCATTGACCCCTTTCTAAGTGAACCATTTTAGCGGCGGCAATTTTCAAGCCATTGTCCTCAAACTTTTTAATGATGGCCCCAATGGCATTTTTCTTTACAGCATTGGGCTTGATGATACTGAATGTGAGCTCTTGAGACATATCTTTCTCCTTCATAATAGTTTTTTACAAACTTGACTTAAGAGTGCTTCCCAGGTCCGCTGGGCTACGGGCAATTTTACAACCTGCAGATTCAAGGGCTTCAAATTTGGCTTCGGCGGTCCCTTTTCCTCCACTAATAATAGCACCAGCATGACCCATCCTCTTGCCTTTAGGAGCTGTGGCTCCGGCAATAAAACAAGTGACTGGTTTTTTGAATTCCCTTCGAATGTATTCGGCGGCTTCTTCTTCAGCACTTCCCCCGATCTCTCCAATCATAATCACGGCCTCAGTTTGGGGGTCAGCATTGAAGAGCTCTAAAACATCGATAAAGTTGGTCCCATTGACCGGATCCCCACCGATGCCTACACAGGAGCTCTGTCCCAAGCCCACTCGGGAGAGCTGCCAAACAGCCTCATAAGTGAGAGTTCCTGAACGGGAAAGAACACCCACCGAACCTGCCTTATGAATGTGGCCAGGCATAATTCCGATCTTGCACTGTTCAGGGGTAATTACCCCGGGGCAGTTAGGGCCAATAAGGCGAGTTTTTTTTCCTTCCATATAGCGTTTGGCTTTAACCATATCGAGGACGGGAATGCCTTCCGTAATACAAACCACGAGGTCCAATTCTGCATCCACGGCCTCCATTATGGCGTCGGCCGCAAAGGGTGGGGGCACATAAACCACTGAGGCTGTAGCTCCTGTTTTCTCCACAGCCTCTTGAACGGTATCAAAAACCGGAAGGTTGAGGTGCTTGGATCCTCCTTTTCCGGGAGTCACCCCCCCCACCATTTGAGTTCCGTAGGCCACTGCTTGCTCGGAATGAAAAGTTCCCTGTGCTCCGGTAAAGCCCTGGCAAATCACCTTGGTGTCTTTATTGACGAGAATGGCCATTATTTTTCCCCTTTCACAGCTGTCACAATTTTCTCTGCTGCATCGGTTAAGTCGTCAGCGGGAGTGATGTTGAGTCCGCTCTCGGCGAGAAGTTTTTTTCCTAGATCCACATTGGTGCCCTGAAGTCGAACAACTAAGGGCACATTCAGTCCCACTTCACGGCTGGCAGCAATGACTCCTTCTGCAATAATATCGCACTTCATAATTCCGCCAAAAATATTGACCAGGATACCTTTGACGTTCTCGTCCTTGAGGATGAGTTTGAAAGCATTGGTGACCTTTTCTTTATTGGCTCCTCCCCCCACATCTAAGAAGTTGGCTGGCTGACCACCATGAAGTTTAATGATGTCCATTGTGGCCATGGCAAGTCCGGCCCCATTGACCAGACAGCCGATATTGCCATCGAGTTTAATAAAGGCCAGATCGTATTTGCTAGCCTCAATCTCTGCCGGATCCTCCTCAGTTAAATCTCTCAACTCTACAATATTGGGCTGCCTGAAGAGCGAGTTGGAGTCAAAGTTGAGTTTGGCGTCTAAGGTGATGATTTCTCCATCGGTGGTTTCAACCAGGGGATTGATCTCAGCCATGGAGCAGTCGGTGTCCACAAAGGCCTGGTAAAGAGCCATAAAGGACTTCACAGCTTTGTTGACCACCTTGTCTTTCATGCCGATCGCAAAGGCCAATTGACGAGCTTGAAAAGGCATTAAGCCCACGGCGGGATCTACAATGATTTTGTGAATTCGCTCTGGGGTCTTTTCGGCCACCTCTTCGATGTCCATTCCACCCTCAGAGCTGGCCATCATCATCACTCGCCCGGTGGCACGATCGACCAACACAGCGACATAATACTCTTTGCCAATATTGCAACCCTCTTCAATGAGAACCTTTCCGACCTCTTTGCCCTCCGGACCTGTCTGCGGGGTCACCAGATTCATTCCAATCATGCTCTTGGTGAGGTCGCGGACCTCATCAAGGCTTTTGGCAATCTTAACTCCTCCGCCCTTGCCCCGGCCACCGGCATGGATCTGGGCTTTTACCACCCAAAGCGTCCCACCAATAGCTTGAGCAGCTGAGACGGCTTGCTCTGGGCTCTCGGCCACTTGGCCTTTTAATGTGACAACTCCAAAACTTCGCAATAGCTCTTTGGCCTGATACTCATGAATATTCATTCTTAAACCTCTAGCTTGCGTAAAGCTTCAACAAGTTCTTTGACGGCAGAAATGGAATGTTCCAGCCCAGCCCTTTCCGTTTCATTTAACTCCAGCTCAATGACTTTTTCCATTCCCTGGCCACCCAATTTGCAGAGGACACCAATAAAAAGATCCTTCACTCCGTATTCCCCCTGTAAATAGGCGGCACAGGGCAAAATGCGCTTTTGATCTCGCAAGATGGCTTCAGCCATCTGTACAGCGGATGCTGCTGGGGCATAGTAAGCGGATCCTGTTTTCAAAAGCCCAACGATTTCGGCTCCCCCTTTGCGGGTGCGATCAACCAGAGCCTCGATTCTATCCGAAGACAACATTTCCATTAAGGGCACTCCTCCCACAGAGCAGTGACGGGGCATGGGAACCATGGTGTCTCCATGTCCACCCAATACAAAAGCGTGCACATCTTTAACGCTCACATTGCATTCCTCAGCCACAAAGCCCTTAAAGCGAGCACTGTCCAAAACACCGGCCATGCCAATCACTCGGTGGGGAGGAAAGCCCAGAGTTTCTTTAGCTACAAAGGCCATAGCGTCCAAGGGGTTACTCACCACAATCACAATGGCGTTGGGAGAATACTCCTTCACACCAAGGCAGACATCTTTCATGATCTTGGCATTCGTGGCTAAAAGATCGTCGCGACTCATGCCAGGCTTGCGCGGGAGCCCAGCGGTGATGATCACTACATCTGAGTTGGCAGTGTCTTTGTAGTCGGCAGTACCGGTGATGCGGGCATCAAAGTGCTCCACAGGAGAGGATTGGTAGAGATCCAGAGCTTTTCCCTGGGCGGCACCCTCATTGATATCCACTAAGACCACATCACCCAACTCTTTGGCGGCCGCCCAGTGGGCACAAGTCGAGCCCACAAAACCGGCCCCAACGACGGACAACTTCTTTCTTCTATGTTCCATAGCCATTCAAACCTTTCCTCTAGAAAACCCTAGACGTTTTGATAAACCTCACCCGGACTTTGATCTAAGCTTTTTATCGCAAAGCTGCACTGGAGTGCAACTCCTCACGGGCTCTCATCTATATATATGTGTTGCCTGACTTCGTCACTGCGGTAGAATCTAATAAAGGGGAGTATTGCGGCGTGGCATTGGCGGCCATTGAGTTAAGAAAAGTAGCTTTTCACTCTGGGAAAGAAGCCATCCTCAAGGAGGTTTCCCTTTCCCTTGAGCTGGGCCAGCGCTTGGTCTTGGTGGGGCCCAGTGGGGCGGGCAAGTCCGTTTTACTTAAGCTCATGGCCGGACTGCTTGAGCCCACCGAAGGGCAGATATTGATTTTTGGGAAGAGCTTGCAAGAGGCTTCGGAGGCCGAGAGAGAGACTTTGAGTTTACGAATGGGCATGCTCTTTCAGCGCAATGCTTTGTTTGACTCGCTCACTGTGGCTGAGAATGTGGCTTTTCCCCTCAGGGAGGTCAAGGCTTTCAATGAAGTAGAAATTGCCCAAAAGGTAGAATTTTTTCTTCAAGCTGTGGGCTTAGAATCGGCAGCCCATCTTTTTCCGAGTGAGATCAGTGGTGGGATGCAAAAACGCTTAGGAATTGCTCGGGCTCTGGCTCTGAATCCAGAAATCTTGCTCTACGATGATCCTACAGCCGGACTCGACCCTATTACCAGCCGGAAAATTGTGGATTTGATTTGTCAGCTGCAAGAGCAAAATCGGTCTAGCCTAGTGGCCGTCACTAATGAAATGGCCCGAGCTTATCAACTGGCAGATCAGTTGGCTTTGGTGCAAGGTGGAGGAGTTCTGGTGGCTGGTTCAGTGGAGCAAACTCGCCAGCACTCGGACCCTCGCATTCAGCAGTTCATTAAAGGTCAACTCAAAGGGCCTCTCACACCTGAGGAGGAATCTTGATTCGCTTTGATAAGGTGAAGAAGAGCTTTGGCCCTAAAGAGGTGCTCAAGGGCATTAGTTTCTCGGTTAAAAAAGGGGAAATCCTCTTTATTCTGGGGACATCTGGAACAGGGAAATCGGTTTTATTAAAAAATCTCGTGGGCCTTTTGCGTCCAACCAGTGGTGAAATCTGGATTGATGGCCAAGAGGTTTCTCATCTTACTGAGGAGGAGTACCTTCCAGTTCGCCGTCGTTGTGGGATGGTTTTTCAACACCCCGCCCTGTTTGACTCACTCTCAGTCTACGAAAATGTGGCTTTTGGTTTGCGGCGCCACTTTTCAGATTTGAAGGAGTCTCAGATTCGGGAAAAGGTGATGGAGAGTCTCAACCTTGTTCACCTGAATGGTATTGAATCAAAACGGCCCCAGGAGATTTCTTACGGGATGCAGAAAAGGGTCAGTTTAGCCAGGACCTTAGCTGTGGGTCCAGAGGTTCTCCTTTTTGATGAGCCAACTACAGGGCTGGACCCCATCACCACCAATGCCATCAACCAGTTGATTCAGGAGCTCTCTCACAAATTGCAGACCACATCGATCGTTGTTTCTCACGATATGCACTGTGCTTTAGATATTGCAGATCGTGTTATTGTCCTCGACCAGGGCCATATTGTTGAGGAGGGAGATGTTGAGCATCTCAAGCAAAGCTCCCACCCATTGGTCCGAGATTTTCTACAGGAGGCTCTCAGTGCTGAGAGGGCTTAGAGGTATTGTAGAAGACATTGGTGGGGGGGTGGTCTTTATGGGACAAGTTTTGTCAGTGGCCCTTTTTAAACCCTGTAGTTTTCGTTCGATCAGTGAGCAAATAGTTAAAGTGACAGAACAAAGTTGGCTCACCACAGCTGTGGCCGGTTTTTTTGTCGGTGCGATCATGACGGTTCAATTCTCCTTACAGATCCAACAGTTTGGAGCGCTGGGTTATTTAGGAGGCCTGGCCACCAGTGGGACCATCCGTGAAGTGGGCCCCCTATTAATTGCCTTTATGTTGAGTGGAAAGGTGGGGGCCTTCACCTCGGCCGAATTGGGAACTATGCGGGTGACAGAGCAGATCGATGCCATTCGCTGTCTAGGTGCCAACCCCATTCAAGAGATCATATTGCCTCGGTGGCTGGGAATCGTCTGCTCCAGCTTTTTTCTTCTTGCGGTGGGACTGATGATGTCTATCGGGGGAGGTCTGTTGATGGGGATGTTCTTTTCTGGCATCTCCATGCAAGAGTATGTTCGTCATATCCCCACCATCGTCACTTCTTTTTCCATTTTGAGCGGTCTATTCAAATGTCTGGTTTTTGCCATGGTTTTGGCCAGTATTTGTACCTACAAGGGCTATACAGCCACAGGTGGGGCCCGTGGTGTGGGGCGGGCCGTTGTCAACACAGCTGTGGCCACTATGGTGGCCATCGTGATTGCCGATTGGGTGACCAGTGTGTTTAGCGATGTGGCTTTGAGAATAGTTTTGGGAGATTGAATTTGGTTGAGGCTTTGGGACGCAAACTGATTTTAGTAGGGCAAGAAGTGCATGATTTTGCCAGCTTGCTCGTTTCGGCGTTCTGGTCAAGTCTAACGCCACCCTTCCGTCTTCGCGAGACTCTGCAGCAGTTAAGTTTTGTCGCCTGGGAAAGTGCCCCTGTTGTCTTACTTTCTGTCAGCTTTGCTGCAGCGGTGACGATTATGGAAGCCTCTTTTCATATGAAGATTGTAGTGCAAAACGACTCTCTGGTCCCTGGTTTTGCAGCACTTCTTATTTTGCGTGAGCTGGGAGTGGTGGTGACAGCCTTGCTGGTGACTTCCAGGGTAGGGGCAGGGTATGCCGCAGAGGTTGGCAGTATGCAGATCACCGAACAAGTAGAGGCCCTTAAAATGCTGGGCATTCATCCCATTCGCTATTTACTTGTTCCTCGACTTTACGCCAGTATTTTGGGCCTAATGATTCTCACCGTGGTGGCCAATATGGTCTGTATCTATGTGGCCATGCTGGTGAGTCAATGGAGTTTAGGGTACTCTAGTGGAAGCTTCCTGATGGCCATGCGGGCTTTTGTGGGACTTCAGGACCTGTTATTTTCAGTGATTAAGGCGGGAGTCTTTGGGGCAGTCATACCAATTTATAGCATCTTTTTTGGACTTCGCTGTCGAGCTGGGGCGGAAGGGGTGGGTTTGGCCACCACCAGCGCCGTTGTGGCGACATCCGTCACCATCATTATACTGGATTTTATTCTGTCCTATATCTTTTCATTTTTTTACTGATGGAACAGAGGATGAACTATGAAAGCAGAATTTAAGGTGGGTTTAATGTTCATAGCCGCAGTGGCTATGACGGTGGCTTTTGCCTACAGCCTGGGAGCGATTAATCCCTTTGCTCGAACTTACGATCTCAATCTGGCCTACAACTTTGCCGGAGGAATTGAGGTGGGTTCACCAGTACGGGTGATGGGAATCCGGGTGGGACGGGTGAAAGAAATCCGGTTTGTTCCGGATCAGAAGATGCCTACAGGGGAAGAAGTGAAACTGAGAATTACAGTGTCTATTGATAAAGAGGCTTGGCCAACAGTCACTGAAGACAGTCGTTTTTATATCAATTTGGCCGGTGTTATTGGGGAAAAATTTATTGAGATCACCCCAGGCTCAAGCTCAGCTCCCATTTTTAGACCGGGAGCTCTTGTTCGGGGCGAAGATCCCCCCAGAATTGATCAACTCATCTCACAAAGTTATGGACTGGCTGGAAAAATCGTTGAGTTTGTAGAGCAAAATGAGGGCTCTATCATCGACACCATAGACACCATCAATAAGCTTGTGGTCAATTTGAACCAAGTCCTCAAACAAATTGAAAAGACCACAGATAATAAAGAAATCATGGAAATGCTGACCAATTTGAACCGAATCTCGGCGGATGTGGCTTATTTTACCAAAGCTATGAGGTCCAAAGAGGCTGAAGAGACAGTTTTACTGTTAAAGGAACTCTTGTGGAGGCTCAAACCCCTAGACCAAAAGGCCATTCGAAAGTTCTTGCAGCAAGAGGGGATTCGCGCGCGGCTCTTTTAGGGCTCATTTTTATTCAAAAAAAACCCCCGGCACTGGGCCGAGGGCTGATTTTTTTTGCCTTACAATCGGAATTTTTACTTCTTCTTGCGAGTGGCTTTTTTAGCAACTTTTTTAACTGCTTTTTTTGTGGCTTTTTTAGCCGTGCTGGCCGCCTTCTTTGTGGCTTTTTTAGCTTTCTTAGCCACTTTCTTCACTTTCTTAGCCACTTTCTTAGCCGCCTTCTTGGTGGCAGTCTTCTTAGCGGCCTTCTTTGTCGCAGTCTTCTTAGCTGCTTTTCTTTTCTTTGCCATTTTGTTTCCTCCTCGGATGAGTTTCAATGTTGTTGAACATTGTTGCTTATACTTAAAGTGTACCTGCGTGACTCCTATCGTCAATAGAAAAAAATAACTTGAGCACTTTTTTTGCAAATTTGTTTGCTCAGGAGGTGTCCTTGATCGCAATGACTTTGTTGAGTTCGCAACTCGGATTGATGATCGTGATTCGGACACTGCGGTCATGGCATGGAAAATCACTTTTATCTAAGGACACCTTGGCCAAAATCGGAGTGATCTACTTTGCCTTTCTTTTTTTTGTTCTTTTGATATTTGCGACCTCTTCAAAAGCTTCAGTGCTGCTGTTGGCTCCGGCCCTCGGCCTCATTTTGGGGGAGCGACTTCTCTTTTATCGATGCCGTAAAAAGCTTTACCAGAGCTTATTTCCCTTTATTGAGGCGATGGTTTTGAGGATGAAAATCGGACAGGGATTTCGGACCGCTTACGGGGAGTCTCTGAATTCACTTGAAGATAGTTTTTCGCGGAAGAAGCTGGAAGAGATGTATCAATCTGTGGTTTTTTCACAACAAAATGACTCTCTGACGGGGCATGGGCTGGGCTTTTTGGACCAGTGCTGTCAGGAATTCCGCAAGGTGGATCGGCAGGGGCATTTGGCTATTGAGAGGTTAGAGAATCTTAAACGGAGACTCAAGATAGAAACCCATTTTCGACGAAAGTCTGGACAAGTTTTGGCACAAGTGCATTTGCAGGGGCTGTTACTGGCTTTGATTTATCTTTTGCTATTGGCTTTTGTGACCTTTCAATTCGGATTAAAGGCTCATTGGAAGTGGGTTAGCTTTTCAGCAGTGTTGTTTTTATTTGGCGGCCTGTGGCTGTTTTATTTGGGAAGAGGGATGAGATGGCGCCTTTAGCCTCTCCTTTAGAGTGCTTACTACAGGTCCGTATGGATATGGAAAATGGGGCTTCTGTGAGAAAGGCCATCCATCAGTACTTAGACACTCATAACAATGAGTTTCGCAATGACCTCTGTGAATGGATACTTGAACTGGATGGGGGGGTGGACCCCTTTCGCAGAAGAGCGACCTTATCCATCCATCGTCCACACCGGCGAGCTCTCCTTGAGCTTCTGCGGCAGGGACTTCATGGAGAGCCCATACTTAAGGCCTTAGGCGACTTGGAGATGGAAATGATCGACGTCTGCCAAGATCAGGTGGAAGTCCATCTTCGACGCCTTCCGATTTTGGCTTTGGTTCCACTTATGTTGTTTCAGGTTCCCGCCTTTTTATTGCTGCTTTTTGGGCCGATTTTACAGGATCTTTTAGGGAGCTTTGTCTGATGAGATGGATGATAGTGATCTTCCTGTGGACCCCAGCTTTTGGTGATTTATTGGGAGTCAAGGATCTTGCCAAAGCTCGTTCCGAGCAAGAGCTGGATCATATTTTGGCCACACGAGCTTGGAATAATCAGCTGCAGAGCCTTTGTCATCGTCAAATAGAGACTTCTTCTTTTCCAAAGGCCTGTTATCAGCCCCAGATTTGGCGAAATTTAGATCCCCTGCAAAAAGGCCGTGCGGAAGGTCTTTGTCATCTTATTGTGAGGCAGGATATGGAGCCAGAAAAAATCCGGCAGTGGCTGGAGATTCAAAGTCTACCCGACCGGTGCAGAAAGGACCTGAACCAGTTTTTGCAGCGGAGGCTCTACCAGAGGGAGGAGATCGAGGAGAGATCCACCAATACCGCTGCGGGTCAGTAGTTCCAGCATCATCGCCTCTCCCAAGTTTGCACTCCGGAAGTCAGTCTTTGACTAATAGGTCTGGTGAAAATAAGGTTTTACTCAACTGTCTTTTCATAGGGAGAGGGAATGGACTGGCTACAGGCAGTAATTCTGGGAATTGTTCAGGGGATTACAGAGTTTCTGCCTATTTCCAGCTCGGGTCATTTAGTGGTTCTGCAGCGTTGGCTGGGTATTGAACAGCACAATTTAGCCTTTGACCTAGCGGCCCATTTGGGGACCTTGCTTTCCGTGCTGACCGTATACCATCGGCTGGTCCGTCGCCTCACTCTGGAGGTTTTCCGCTGGCCATTTCAGCGGAAAATAACTCCAGAAATTCAACTGATTGGACTGGTCTTTATTGCCTCTTTACCCACCGCTTTAATGGGGTTTTTCTTTAAAGACTTTTACACCGGACTTTTCTCTAGCCTAAGAGCTGTTGGATTTTTATTTATACTTACCGGGGGCCTTTTGCTTTTGACAAGAGGAAGAGGAGGAGATGACGCTCGGCTTGAACTGGATAATCTACAGGGCCTTTCCCTCATCACTTGGAAAAAGGCCCTATTGATTGGAGTGGCTCAAGGAGTGTCCATTGCCCCAGGTATTAGCCGGTCGGGAGCCACTATTGCCACGGCTCTTTTAGCGGGGCTGCCCAAAAATACGGCGGCCATGTTCAGCTTTATGATGGCTATTCCAGCGATCTTGGGGGCCAGCTTTTTAGAGCTCAAAGATGTGGACTGGTCAGAGTCCACAGTGAGTGCTCTTGTCGTGGGCTTTTTGGTGTCCTATATATCGGCCCTTATTGGTTTGAAATTGATTTTACACGTGGTCCGTAAGGGGCGTCTTGAGCTTTTCACCGGCTATCTTTGGGTACTGGGGATCCTTGTTGTGGTATGGAGTTTTTAAAAGTATTAGGGGGGAGAATATGGAGAAAGAGCTTTTAGAAGATCAGCTCGTGACTCTGGAGCGGCTCGTGGATGAGTTAATCAAAGATGAACCACAGGAGGATTTGATTCAGTCCATGATGGCAGAGACAGGAATTCCCTACTGCGATGACCCCGTTGATCGCATTAACCGAGTTCTCAGAGCTCTGCACTTCAGTGGCTCTGAAAAATCGATCAAATAAGGAGAATTAGGATGGCAAAAGAAAAGATCTGGGATTGGAGTCCTGAAAAGTTTGGCTTTGAAACCAGAGCCATTCACGCTGGTCAAAGACCCGATCCAGTCACGGGAGCCATCATGACCCCAGTTTATCTGAGCACGACCTATGTTCAGGAGTCTCCGGGAGTCCACAAGGGCTATGAGTACAGCCGGACTTCTAATCCCACAAGGCGGGCTTTTGAGGACTGTTTAGCCAGCCTAGAGGGGGGTGTTCAGGGTTTTGCCTTTGCCTCTGGCTGTGCCGCCACAAGTATGGTGATGCATCTGCTTCAGACGGGGGACCATGTGGTGGCCAATGACGATATGTATGGAGGGACCTTTAGAATTTTTGATAAGGTTTTCACCAAACAGGGTCTTGAATTTTCCTATGTCGACCTCACTCAACCTGACAGTTTAGCCTCTGCCTTGAAGCCGAACACTCGACTGATCTGGCTTGAGACTCCCACCAATCCCATGCTGAAACTGGTGGATATCAAAGCCATCTGCCAACAGGCTCATGCTAAGGGAATTTTGGTGGTGGTCGATAACACCTTTATGAGCCCCTACTTCCAAAGGCCCCTGCAGCTGGGAGCAGATCTTGTTGTTCACTCCACCACCAAGTACATTAATGGACACAGTGATGTGGTGGGTGGAGCCATTGTGGCGGCCCAACCGGAGCTGGGGGAAAAAATCGCTTTTCTCAGCAATGCCCTGGGGCCTGTGGCCTCCACCATGGACTCCTTTTTGTCTTTGCGCAGCCTCAAGACCCTGGCTGTTCGCATGAGAGCCCACCAAGACAATGCCCAGGCCGTGGCCCAATATCTAGAGCAACACCCTCAAGTGGAGAAGGTGATTTACCCAGGCTTGGCCAGCCATCCTCAACACAAGCTGGCTCAAGAGCAGATGAAGGGTTTTGGGGGTATGGTCACTTTTTACATTAAAGGGGGCTTGTCCAAGGCCCGCAGCTTCTTAGAAAGCCTCCAGGTTTTTGCCTTGGCGGAGAGTTTAGGGGGAGTGGAGTCCTTAGTTGAGCACCCAGCCATCATGACTCATGCCAGTATTCCTGCAGAGATCCGGGCTCAGCTGGGCATTGATGATGGGTTAATTCGTCTCAGCGTGGGGATCGAGGACCAAAAAGATTTGATTGAGGATCTAGAGCAGGCACTGAAATAGGACCACATTCTCCGAATGGTGGCTCGGGACGGAATTGAACCGCCGACACAAGGATTTTCAGTCCTCTGCTCTACCGACTGAGCTACCGAGCCTTGGTACAAAAGAAGCGAAGGCCTTAGTTACTCTGGGGCTGTGCGTTCTGTCAAACTTCAAAAGCAACCCAATGCATTGCGCTTCTCTAGGGCAAAAATGCGCTTTGCGTCTTTTGCCGATTTGACATAGAAGGTCCAAGTGATGACCCCTGAAAAGCTCCTGGATTCTGTAAAAGAGAACCCCTTTCTTTTGGCTCCCATGGCCGGAATCACCGACTGTGCCTTCCGGTCCTTTATGCGGGAGCTGGGCTGCGGGGTGGTGGTCACTGAGCTGGTCTCGGCCACAGGGCTCAGGTTCAGCAGTGAAAAAACCAAAAAATTGATGGAGTTTGATGAAGTTCAGCACCCTGTGGGCATCCAGATTTTTGGGGAGGACCAGGAGTCTTTGGACTATGCGGCTCGGGCTATAGAGCAGATGGGGGCTGACTTTGTGGACCTGAACTTTGGCTGTCCAGTTCCCAAAGTGGTGAAACGGGGGGCCGGAGCCGCTCTCCTCAGGGACCTGGTGGCCCTGCGCCAGGTTCTGAGAGTGGTCAAAGGGGCCGTCTCCATTCCCGTAACCATCAAGGTTCGCACCGGTTGGGATGAAGGTCAGCGCAATGCCGACCAAGTGGCTCAGGTGGCGGCCGATGAGGGAATCACCTGGATGGCTATTCATGGTCGCACCCGGGCCCAAGGCTATTCGGGTCTGGCGGATTGGAAATATATTGCTCAGGTGGCCGCAAGCAGCCCCATTCCTATCATAGGCAATGGGGATCTCACTTCGGCCGAGAAGGCTCAGCGAGCCCTCAAGGACAGTGGAGTCCTTGGAGTGATGATTGGTCGAGGTTGTTTAAAGAACCCATGGATTTTTCGTCAGTGTCGGGGACAAGACAGAGATCGGAATTTTTCAGCTCTCTTAGAGCGACTTCTTTTTCATTTGGAGAAGCGTTACGATGAAAGGTTGGTCTTTCTGCAGGTGAAGAAGTTTGCGGCTTGGTACTCTGCGGGCTATCCAGACTCCGCTCACTTCCGTCGCCAGCTTTTTGAGATCAAGGACAGAGAGTTCCTTAAGGCCGAAATCTTTGCCTTTTTCCAGAAAATGGAAAGTTTGCCTCAGGCCGATACCAGCAGTGAGCCCTTTTTAATGGGGGGTCATGGATAGCTTTGACTCCCCCCAACCAGCGACTCATACTAAAAAGTATGGAAGTCGTTGTGGAAGCTCGCTCCATTGAGAAAAAATACGGAAATAAAGCCGTTGTTGATAAAATTGACCTGAGAATTCCCCAGGGACAGTGTTTTGGCTTACTGGGCCCCAATGGAGCAGGAAAAACCTCTCTGCTCAAAATGATCTATGGGGTGAGCCAAATGACCTCGGGCGAGCTCTTTGTCCTAGGCCTCAATGTTCGCACTCATCTAAAAATAATTAAGTCCAGGATTGGAGTGGTCCCTCAAGAAGATGGTTTGGATCAAGACTTCACCGTCATGGATAATCTGTTGGTCTATGCTCGCTATGCAGGTTTAAAGCGCAAGTCTGCCCACCTGAAAGCCCTGGATCTTTTGCGAATGATGCAGTTGGAAGACTATGAGGCTCGCTCTGTGGAAATTCTCAGTGGAGGTATGAAGAGGCGTCTGGCCATTGCCCGCGCTCTCCTCAATCAGCCAGAGCTGCTGATCCTGGATGAGCCCACCACCGGCCTGGATCCTCAGGCCCGTCAGTGGATTTGGCATTCTCTGGACCAGCTTAAAAGAGCTGGGCGTAGCCTGGTGCTGACCACCCATTATATGGAAGAAGCGGAGACGCTTTGTGATCGTCTGGTCATTATGGATAAGGGAAAAATATTATGCGAGGGTCACCCTCGAGACCTTATTCAGGAGCATGTGGGGCGTGAGGTGCTAGAATTTGAGGTGGCTCCCGAAGATCTCAATTACTATCTGAAAAAAGTGAAAGATCAGTATCGGTACCAGGTGATCAATAGTCGGGTGAACCTGTTCATTTCTGAGACTCAAGACGGGAGAGAGGCGGCTCGAATAATTAATAGCCCTAATTTGCGTCTGAGGAGAGCGGCTCTCAATGATGTTTTTTTAAAGCTTTCTGGCCATGAATTGAGGGACCAATGAGGTTGGTGGCGGACTTCTTTTATGTACCTTTACCTGGCCGTGGAGTTTGGTGTATTTGGCAGAGGAATTTCCTCTATTTTCGATACAGTCTCTGGGTATCGGTTCTTTGGGTGATTGTGGAACCCATTCTCTACCTTTTGGCTATTGGCTATGGCTTGGGCACTCTGGTGGGAGAGGTTCAGGGATTGCCCTATGTGGAGTTTTTTATCCCGGCCTTGATGGTGATCTCAGCTATGTTGGTGGTGTTTTTTGAGTCCACTTATTCCACCTACACCAAACTGACCCGGCAAAAGACTTTCGATACAGTTTTACTTACCCCTGTTGGTCCGGATGAAATTGCCCTGGGGGAAATGCTATGGGCGGCTTCAAAAGGCCTGTTAAGTGCTGTTGGAGTGGCCTTAGTGGGCTGGTCCCAAGGCCTGATAGACCCTCAGATGATCTTGCCCGCATTGGGGGTGGTTGCCCTGATGTGTTGGGTTTTTGCTGCCATCGGCCTGATTTTTACCTCCTTAGCCAAGAACTATGATTGGTTTCTCTACGCCCAGACTATTTTTATTATGCCCATGTATCTCTTTGCGGGGACTTACTTCCCCTTGGAAGTTTTGCCGCCCTTGGTAAGAGATTTGGCTCTCGCTTTGCCACTGACCCATGCGGTGATGGCGGTGCGTTCGATCTTGGGGGGAGACTTTCAGGCCACAATTTTGGTCAATGTGGCCGTGCTCTTTGGAATGGCTGTCTTGGCCACCAATTTCGCGGTTTCTCGGTTTCGTCGGAAGTTGATTGGCTAAAAGGCCCTAACTGATCAGCCCATGTCTTTGGCTCCACTCAATGCTTTCCCGAAGAGCCTCGTCAGCGGGGCGGGGTTTAAAACCCAGCTGAGATTGAGCTTTTTGGGAGCTAAACCAGTGGTAGAGAGTGGAAGTCCAAGCCGTTTCAGAATTGAGGGGTCCTTTAAGACCAAACTGCTCTAAGCCATTTCCAGTTCGCCCCAAGGAGTGAACAAGGAAATTGGGCAAATAGAGAGAGGGCTTTTTGACTCCAGCAAAACGAGCAATGCGCTCAAAAAGCTCACGAATTAAAATATTTTCCCCAGCCAAAATATAGCGTTCCCCAGAAGGAGCCCTCTCCCAAGCACTCAAGGTCCCTTCAATGACATCTTCAATATGAACCACATTGACACCTCCCGAGGTGTAAAAAGGAAACTTTCCCCGAGCCACCTTAAGTTGAACACTTCGGCTCCCTTTTCTAGAGTCCCCGGCTCCATAAATCGTCGATGGGTTCACAATCACAGCGTTCAATTTTTTTTGTGTCACCGCCTGAAGAACTAACTGCTCAGCTTGGTGCTTGGTTTCAAAGTAACCCAGGTTCAGATGGCTTAAATTGTAAGGAGAGGTTTCATCTAAAATAACCTCTGGATTGAAGCTCGCACCAATGGCTACAACAGAGCTAAAATGCAAGAGGCGCTCCACATTCGCCCTCTGGCAGGCCTCCACCACAGCGGCTGTGCCCTTGACATTGGCCTCACGCATGGCTCTGTGCATGGATTTGGAATAGCCCACAAGGCCGGCCAGGTGAAAAACACTATGGCAGCCTTTCATGGCCTGGGTCAGGGCTTCCACGTCCGTCAGTGGTCCAAGCTGCTCCTCCACCTTCAGTTGCTGAAACTCTTGGATGGGCTCTGCACTTCGGCGGTAGGCACGGACACTCACACCACGTTCAACCAGTCTTCGAACCAGCCAACCGCCCACAAAGCCAGTGGCCCCGGTAACTAAAACTTTCATAATCACCCCATGACAGTTTGCCCCAGATAGGGGTATCCTTTTGAAGTTGATACATTAGATCTTTTGGCTGCAAGAGTAAATGAGGTCTTGGCATATGGATATTTCAACTCTGATTGGGATTTTATTGGGCTTTGGGGGGATCTTGATCGGAAATGCCATTGAGGGTGGACATCTCAACTCTCTCACCCAGCTGACAGCCGCACTGATTGTCTTTGGAGGTACTTTTGGAGCCACTATGATTTCCAATTCCATGGAGGATTTTAAAATAGGGATGAGAATGATCTCCTTGGCCTTTAAGGCTGAGCCTCCGGAGCACCGAGAAAAACTGGCCAGGGATGTGGTCCGGTTGGCACAGCTGGCGCGTCGAGAAACTCTCTTAGCGATAGAGAAAGAATTGCCCAAGCTCTCCAGTCCCTTTCTCAAAAACATTTTAAAGATGGTGGTAGATGGAGTGGATGCTAAGACCTTGAGGCTTGTCTATGAGCATCAAATTGAGGTGGATGAGAAGCGGCGCTTGGCCTACGCCAAGGTCTGGGCTGATGCTGGAGGCTTTGCGCCAACAATTGGGATTATCGGAGCCGTTTTGGGCCTTATCCATGTGATGGCCAATTTAGTCGACACCTCAGCTTTAGGAAAAGGTATTGCCGTGGCCTTTGTGGCAACGATTTATGGAGTCGGATCTGCCAATCTGTTTTTTTTACCTGTGGCCAATAAAATTAAACGACGAGTTTTACGTGAAAGCGAAGAGAAAGAAATGCTGCTGGAGGCAGCAGTGGCCATTGCCCAAGGGATGAGTGCCACTGTGGTCGAAGAGAAAGTGAGAGGCTATTTGGCATGAAAAGGCGCCGAAGAGAGGAGCCAGAACACGAAGAGACGGAGAGGTGGCTGGTCTCCTACGCAGACTTTATCACTCTCCTCTTTGCCTTTTTTGTGGTTCTCTATGCCACTTCTGAAAAAAATCTAGGACGGGCTGAGGAATTCCAGGAGTCGATACAAAAATATTTAATCAAGGTGGGAGGAGTTCCCGGGACGGGTGGAACGCCCCAGACGGCCCATCAGGCTCAGGAGCTGGACACTCCCATTGAGCCTCCACTGCCCACCTATCCTCGCACCACAAGGGAAGCCCGAGAGGCGCAAAGACAGATAGAGGCCTTTGTAGAAGAGCAGATTTCCCAGGAAAATATTGACCAGGCCATTCTGGACATCGCCTTAGATGACTATGGGGTCCGTCTTTCCCTGTCCGCTCACTATCTATTTTTGCCTGAGGAGGCTCAGTTCCGTAGAGAGGCTTTGGACATTCTCAATCGTGTAGGCATTTTGCTGCGACGGCTGGATCGCAAGCTGATCATTGAGAGCCACACGGACAGTTTGCCCTTGCAGAGTCAAGCTTATCCCAGCCATTGGGAGCTCAGTTCCGCCAGAGCGACAAGTCTGATTCGCTATTTAGTGCGGGTTCATCAATTCGAGGAGTCTGATCTAATTGCTGTAGCCTATGGGTCGCAAAGACCCCTTAAGCCGGGAAGAGACCAGGACAGCCACCGATTCAACAATCGGCTAGATCTTCTTATTCTGACGGACGATTCACCCTTATAAAAGAGTCCTAGCTCTTATTCTCTCACGATGGTCACTTTACGAATCACAACATCTGTGAGGGGCTTGTCGTTGCCTCTCTGGCGAGGAACAGCCGCCACCTTTTCCACCACATCCATGCCCTCCACCACTTGGCCAAAAACAGAGTGTCTTCGGTCCAAATGGGGAGTGGGACCCAAAGTGATAAAAAATTGGCTCCCATTGGTGTTGGGGCCGGCATTGGCCATAGAGAGAATGCCTTCACGATTATGAAGGAGATTGGCATGAAACTCATCTTCGAAAGTATACCCAGGGCCACCAGTTCCATCGCCCAAGGGGCAGCCTCCTTGAATCATAAAGTTGGGAATCACTCGGTGAAAGGTGAGCCCCTCGTAAAAGGGCCTTCTGACCATTTCGCCCACTTTGCCTCTACTGGCATCTCTTTCTTGAAAGCTTTTAGTTCCTTCGGCCAGGCCCACGAAGTTCTCTACTGTTTTGGGAGCTCGTCTAAAAAAGAGTTCCGCTTTCACTGTGCCTAGGTCCTGGTCGCCATGTTGAATTTCAAAAATTGCATACATTTTTCTAAACCTTCTTGGTGGAGGTTGCTGTTTAGCTGGTTGGGCCGTCCTTCTGGCTTTGGCAGCGGCTTTGGGAGCGGCTTCGGCAGCCTCGGCGGCACCAGGACTTTGACCTGCCTCAGTGGGCTCAGGGGCTGTTTCCGCTGGAGCAGTGGCCGGAGCTTCCGCTGTTTCAGCAGCTACAGGAGGAGTTGAAGCCTCTGCCGGCGCAGGGGATCCTTCCTCGCTAAAACCGGGCTGAGCCTTCAGGATAAAGGAAATCAGGACTAAGGTTAAAACTTTAAAGAAGATAGGCAACCTTGACCCCCCTTTTTTTTGTTCAACATCAGGTTTAGACCTTATATTTTGAAGCTACAGTTGCTGATAAACGGGGTCAAGGTCTTTGACAAGAGCAAAGCCATCGGCCAGGTCTGTCTGAATGGACTCCCACAACTCATGGGGATCTGATTTTTGCAGCTGAGCAATTTGCTGAAAGCTCTCGTGCTCCAGATTTAAACAGGAGCCCGAATGGAGAGTACTCAACTGGCCAAGCTGCTCCAGTCGGCGAAGTCTCAGGTAAATAGATTTAAGGCGCTGAAAGCTATCAGGTCTGATATGCCCTGAATTCTCAAGTCCCTCCAGCATTTGCAGGGTCCCAGGTCCTGTCCCAAGAACTGTATTTTTTAGGCAGGAGATTTGTATGGCAAACTCAATGTCGATGAGACCCCCAGGGGATTTTTTTAAATCCACTTGATGGCCCACTTGATCTTTGTTGAGGAGTTTTTCCCTAATTTTTTTGAGCTCCTCAATCTCATTGGCTTTTAGAGGTTGAGCTAGACAGTGGGGGCGCAAGTCCCATTTGGTTTGGCCATTGATAAAGCGAGAGCGAAGATAAGACTGTCGTCGCCAGGCCTCCGCCGGTCCGCTGAGATGGTTTTGCAGCTCCTTGAGGGGAGTGAGCAAGGGGCCGGAGCCTCCAGAGGGTCGTAGTCGAAGATCAATAGAATAGATCTGACCGCCTCGATGGGGTTCGGTCAGGCGAGAAATTAACCGACGAGCCACTTTGTAGTCCTCTGGATGAGGCTGGTCGGGGACCACGAAAACAAAGTCCAAATCGGAGCGTAGGCCCAGCTCCCGCCCTCCCCACTTTCCAAGGGATAATATTTCTAGTTGGGACTGAGGAAAATCTTGTTTGATTCGTCGCAAAATCACTTCCACTAAGTCATCGGCGGTTTGAGAGAGGGTTCTGACCAATTTGATGACCTCTAAGTCAGATAGAAAATCTGTGGCTGAGAAAATCTCTCTTAAGAGCTTGGTCTCAGCTACCTCTTCAAGCATCTGTCCCCAATCAGCGGAATAGCTCTCTTGAAAGCGGAGAACGAAGCTATCTATGAGCTCAGGTCGACGGGCCACAATTCCTCCCAAATAGGGAGAGGAGGAAAAGAGTCGAGCTAAATCCTGAATCAGCCTTGGTTCTCTCAGCAGTAAAGAAAAAAAGGACCCCTTAGCTCGAGTGGAGCCAATAAAATCCAGGAGCAAATGCAGCCCCATATCTCTATTGAGTTGGATTTGATCTAGAGTTTCAACAAAGGTCTTTAAAAATTGGCGTCGGGCCAGTTCATGTCTTTCCTGTTCTTTCTTTGCCTGAGCCAGAGCGCTTTTACCAATCAGCTTGGGCCAGATAGAGTGGATAGAGTGGTCGTTGAAGTGGAGTTGCTTTAGCCAATTTTTCTGATCCTCGAGCTGGGCGGGTAGATCGACGACTTGATTATCCACTTGGCCCAGAAGTCCAGACACAATCTGATCCACCTGGAGGAGAACTTGACGCAACTCCGATGCATCCATCCACTGGGGTCTCGCCCACTTCATTTCTGGATCCCATAAATGAGTCTGACGATCATTCTTAATCTGACTTAAGTTTTCTAAATCCCGCAAAAGCCAGTAGGCTTGGCGTAAGAACTCCAGGTCGCTTTTGGGAAGAATCTCAGCTCTTATAAGAGCGCTCAGCGCAGCATCGGTAGAATGGCCTTGCAGCAGAGGGTTTCGTCCTCCATGAATGACCTGAAGGGAGTGAACAAAGAGTTCAATGTCGCGAATTCCCCCAACATCCAGTTTGAGATGCATCTTTTCTGGGTGGCTTTTGTGGGCCTCAAGATGTCGGTGGATCCGAGTCCTGAGATGCTTTAGATCGTCAAGTAATGTGTAGTCAAGATAGCGCCGGTAGGTGAATCGCTGGGCCAGGTCAACAGTATGTTGAACGAGCTCTTTGGGGCCCACTAAGGGTCTTAGTCGAACCAGAGCGAGACGCTCCCAGGTTTCTCCTTGGCCCCAGTAGTGGCTTTCAAAGTGCTGAGTGCTGGTGACGAGAGCGCTGAACTGGCCTCCAGGTCGAAGATCAAAATCCGTGCGCAGACAGAAACCGAGGTCAGTGACCTGGGAGAGCAATTGGTTAAAGAGTCTCAGTGCTCGGTCCCATTCGGGCTGGGAACTTTTCTCGGCAAGGATCATTAGATCCACATCAGAACTAATATTCAGCTCTTGAGCCCCCAGTTTCCCAAGAGCAAAGAGAGCCAGAGGAAGATCTTGGCAGCCAGAGAACTCCCAGGCCTTAAGAATGATTTGATCCGCATAATGGCTCCATTGAGTACAGACTTCTTGGGCGGAGTCAGGCTGAGACCAACACTTTTCGGCCACTTCCAGCCAAAGTCGATGTCTCTGCAGCCGCAGCTCTTGTCCGGGTCCTGGAGCTGCTGGCGGCCTCTCCAAAATTTTCGAGTAGCGTGTAAAAGCGGGACAGGTCTCCCTGGCTAGTTGAGGAAGGGAGACCATTTGGGTTGATAATAGTTGTGGCTGTCAAAAGTGAGTCGTCGCTCATTGCTTCCATCTGGGCTCACTATATAAAGCTGTCTGTTGCCATCTCGGTCACTGACGAAGACAATGTGTCGGCCACAGGGTGAGAAGCTGGGGTTCTCGTTGTGAGCGGAGGTTCCATTACGTCTTTTGGCATCCGTCAGTCGCTTGAGGCCGGTTCCATCAGTATTGATCACAAAAATGTCAAAACTGCCCTTATCAAGGGCTGCAAAGGCAATTTGTCGGCCGTCTGGAGACCAGCTCGGGCTTGAGTTATAGCGGCCCGCATGGGTGATTCGGCGCACATTGGAACCATCCACATTCATTACATAAATCATAGGTCGTCCACTGCGGTCCGAGGAAAATGCGATTTGCCGACCATCTGGAGAGACCGCAGGCTCCACATTCATGGCTCCCGCCGGACCTCGGGTGATCGGCTGAATGCTTTTGCCGTCAGCGGTAATGCGAAAAATATCAGGACGGCCCCCTTGCGAAAGAGTCAAAAGAATATGTTGGCCATTGGGAAAAAAGTTAGCTCCGGAATTAATACCTCTGCGATAAGAGAGGAGCAAGCGGCGCCCGGTATCTAACTCTCTCAAAAAGAGGTTGGCGTTCCGAGTTCGGGCTTGAGTATGGTAGGCATAGGCGGTGTAGGCCACTTTTTTCCCATCCGGAGACCAGGTCGGAGAAATGGCAATGGATTTATGGTCTGTGATCTGTTCTGCATTGGCTCCATCCCAATCCATCACCCAGATCTCTTTTTGTCCCCGTCCAGCCTCTCGGTCTGTGGACAACACAAGGCGAGTGTTAAACATCCCTCTGCGTCCAGTCAAATTGAGTAAGATATCATCGGAAAAGGTGTGGGCAATTCGGCGGGCGGCGGTCCTGGGACCAGTGTAGGTTTTGCCAAAAATTAATCGGCCCTGGGGAACAAAGTAAACATAGGCTTCAAGGGAAACCTCATTTCGGGTCACACGATAACCAGCTCGGATAAGAAATTCCGTACCAATGGTTTGCCAGTTTTGAAAATTAAACCCTTTGGGGTCTCCGGGCGCAGGGCGAAGGCCCACCTCAGCAGGATTTTCTAGGAAAGCTTCGGGCTTAATAAAAGTAAAGAGGTTAGAAACCGTGAGATTGTTGGAGATGACAGAAAACAACTCCTGCCCCAATTGAATATTTTCCTGATTGGAAGCATTACTTCCTGAAAACTGAAGTGGAGGCAGAGCAATCAGGCTTCTCTTAACCTGAGCGCGTCCCACATCAATATAGACTCGACCACTCTCCTGAGCCAGAGCCATCTGAGCTCCTGCCCCAAAAAATAGAATGATAGAAATCATTAGGGCCAAGGTGGCTTGGATTTTAAAATTTTGCAGCATAGGCCCTCCTTAAACTCATTCAGGGAATTGGAATACAAAGCCACTATAAGATAGCACACTTCTCAGTCGAGAGGGAGGCTGGGGAAAGGGAGAGGCTTTTTCAATGGCTCCCAAAACCTGTGCGTCAAAAATATCGTTACCCGATGAGCGCAAGATTCGCTTATCTGTTACAAAACCCGACCCATCAATACGGACCAAAGCCTGGGCCCGGAGATTGGCTTCGGCCAGCCATTGGGGCAGATTCCAGTGAGTGTGAACATGATCTCTCACTTCAGCAATGTAACGATCGTATTGAATTCTCTCTAAACCCGTCAGACTGTCTCCATCGGCCAAGATATTTCCCTTGAACTGGGGGGGCTCCGTTCGTGGCTCCAAATCACTGTCCACTTGCTCGCGAATACGGTCTACGGCCTGTTGCGCCCTCAGTCTCTCCATAGCTCTCTGCTGGGCGGTAAGAGTCTCCTGTTTGGGTTTAGGCTCCGCTTTAGGTTTTGGCTCCGCCTTGGGCGCAGGCTTCGGTTTGGGCTCAGGTCTGGGTTTAGGCTTAGGTTTTGGTTCCGCTTTGGGCTCCGGCCGAGGCTCCGCTTTGGGTGCGGGTTGTGGTTGGGGTTCTGCTCGAGGCGCAGGGGGAGGAGGGGCGGGGCGCAGTCGGTCTGGTAAGTCCACAATATCCACCCGAATGGCGTGGCGGAGTTGAATGGGTTCAGAGGGAAAAAAGACGGCTTTTACAGTGAAAACTAAAAAAACACCTAAGTGAACCAGAGTTGAGACGGCCAAAAACTTGGCAAAGGAGTCAGATCGAATTTCCTTTTCTTCCGAAATTTTATTCACTGACGCGCTTTGGGTAAGGTGATGAGGCCGATTTGAAAGATCCCCGCTGCTCGAACCTCACCCATGGTTTCGGCCACAAAGCCATAGTCGACGTTCCGATCAGCCTGAATATAGACCTGTTTATTGGGTCTCGTCGCAAAAATCGCCTGCAGCCGAGTGCGGAGCTCATTGATCTCAATGGTCGCTTCCCCGGCCTGAATGCTGCGATTTTTGGTGATCACTAGAAGAAAGGGCTCATCTGTGGTTTCCACCCCCGAGCTGGCTGTTTCCGGGAGTTCTACTTCCAAGCCCTGCTGGAGCATGGGGGCGGTGACCATAAAGATGATGAGTAGGACCAGCATCACATCCACAAAAGGAGTCACATTGATTTCACTTAGAACTCTGCGGCTGCCACCCCGGCTCTCGACAGACATTCCCATTGTCTAGTTATCCCCAAAAAAGTTGCGTTTGGCGATATTCAAAAAGTCTGAGGCAAAGCTGTTCAGTTCAATTTCCTGTTTGCGGACATGGGCCACATAGTGGTTGTAGCCAACTGTAGCAGGAATGGCGGCAAAAAGCCCCACTCCTGTGGCGATCAGGGCCTCGGCAATTCCTGGAGCGACAACAGCCAAGCTGGCCATACCTGTGGCCCCAATGGCCTGAAAGGAGCCCATAATTCCCCAAACCGTTCCAAAGAGGCCAATAAAGGGGCTGGTACTTCCTGTGGTGGCTAAAAAGCTCAGCCGCCCTTCCAGCTGTCCCAACTCCTTGTCAATGGCCTTGCGCAAAGCTCTTTCCAAGTTGTCGATTCCAGAGAGCAGGGGGGCGCTTCCCTGATCTCCTCCTTTGGCCAACTTGGAGTCAGCAATTTTTCTCAGCTCCATATAGCCGGAGCGAAACACTCGAGCAAAACTGGAGTCGGGGTGATCTCCTAGCTGCTCAAAGATATCATCTAGCGAGTCAGCCTTCCAAAAGCTCTCCATAAAGGGATTGTTGGCTTCCTCGCTTTTTTGAAATTCTTTGCGTTTGGCCAGCATAATAGCCCAAGAGAGGATCGACATCACAACAAGGAGAACCAGAGTGAGTTGGACGACGATGTTGGCAGAAGTAATTGCTGTCCAAGCACTGGTGTCGACTGCGACAGCGGCGGATTCGGTGGTGGCGGCCCAAAGGATGTTTATCATACTTAAAGACTAATATTAGAATGAATATCAGTCCACTGAGTTTTTAATTACTTTTCAGTCGATCGGCAAAATACTCCACAGCGATTTCAGGGCGAGAGGTGGCCACTCCTTGAAGTTCAGAGGCCACCTCCTCTGGGATAGAGTCAAAGTTTTTGTCTCTCTCTAGGATCAGAAGCTTTTTGCGCCGCTTAATTTCTGTCAGCATTCGCGGCGACAGGCCCAGACCATCATTCCCCAGTGGAGCCATCACTATGTCAGTCCAAAGGTTGGACACAGGCTCAATATACAGGGACTCCATCATAGAAGCGCGAAACAGAGTGGCCGGGTCCGTACCATAGAGCCACCGAGGGCTGTGTTTTTTGATCTCTCGCAAAACATTGGAGTAGGCACTGTAGACAATGACTCGCTGTTGTAAGTCATGCTGATCCAGTTGATCCATCAAATCAGAGACAAAGTGAGGGTGGCGCATCTCCACATTGAGCAAAAAATCTTGGTCAGGGTATTGCTTGAGAAACTCCTCCAGGGTGGGAATTCTCAGGCCCTGCTGGCTGAAGGTCTGTTCACCCGTGTTGGGATGGCGGTATTTGTAGCCGGCATCCAAATTTTGAATTTCGACTAAGCGATGATCTCCAACTCTTCCAGAGCCATCTGTCTGTGCGCCGAGATCCTTGTGCTCATAGAGAACCCAATAGCCATCCGCTGTCATCTGGGCGGTGACTTCTAAAATCACCTCAGGATAAATTTCCCGCGCCCGATCAAAGGCGGCAAAGGTGTTGGAGGGAGCAAGAGCGGAGGCTCCACCCCGAGCAATCAAAAGAAAGTCTTTTTGCGCTATGGGGTGTCGAAGGGGGGCATAGGACTGGGTGAGACCTAAGGTACGCAGGGTGATCAAGATCACCGCCACCCCGCCGATGGAGATCAGGCTGATTAATCCAAGTCGAACCAATGCTTCTTTAAACATGATGTTTTCTTGTTAAAGCCAGAGCGAGGCTTTGTCTAGATCACCCCGCATCTGTGAAAGAATTTAAATACGCCATTTTTTAGCGTATTTTCTTGATTCTCACTTTGTTCTCATTTAGCTTGGGCCAAGCTTTGGCCGAAATTTGCCTGAGCCCAGGTCAGAACTCAAGCCTCAATTTATGTAATTTTGACACCCTATTTCAGGTATTTATATGAATCGCATGAACCGAAAACTGGAGTACGCACTGATGGCCTTAAGGCATATGGCTCTCAAGGTGCCAGGCGAACTGACCTCAGCCAAAGAGGTGGTGGATGTGACCGGGGCTCCTTTTGACGCTACTGCCCGAGTTTTGCAGCAGCTGGCCCAGGTGGGTTTGCTGCGGTCCGAGCAGGGAGCTCAAGGAGGCTACCAAATTCAGCGCGACCTCAGCCGGGTTTCCCTCAATGACCTGATTGAGTGGGTGCAGGGTCCCGTGGAGGTGGTCAAATGTCTTGGGCCTGGGGAAAAGCCCTGTGAACTGGCCTCCAGCTGCAATATTCAAGCTCCACTTTATGAGCTGAATCGTCGAACTCGGGAGTTTTATAGCAGCTTTAGCCTGAAGGAATTGCTCAGGATTAAGGAATCAGCCAACCCCCAACAAAAGGGCTTTTCCGGCCCCAATGGGAAAGAGTGGACACATGAAAGAATATAAGTACGGATTTGTCACAGATATCGAGACAGACAGTCTCGGCAAAGGACTCAATGAGGATGTGATTCGCCTGATCTCCAGTAAGAAGAAAGAGCCAGAGTGGATGCTGGAGTACCGTCTCAAAGCCTTTAAGCACTGGCAAAAAATGGAGGAACCTCGCTGGGCACAGGTTTCCTACGCTCCTATTGATTTCCAGGACATCTGCTATTATTCGGCCCCCAAAAAGCAATCAGAAACCGAGGGTCCAAAGAGTCTAGACGACCTGGATCCCGAGCTCCTCAAAACCTTTGAAAGGCTGGGTATTCCCCTGAGTGAGCAAAAGCGCATCTCAGGAGTGGCCGTGGACGCCGTCTTTGACAGCGTGTCTATTGGCACCACCCATCAGGAGATCCTCAAGGAGCATGGGGTGGTCTTTTGCTCCATTTCCGAGGCGCTTCAGGAACATCCGGAGATTGTGAAAAAGTACTTTGGCAGTGTGGTCCCCTATGCGGATAACTTTTATGCTGCTCTCAACGCGGCGGTTTTTACCGACGGCTCCTTTGTCTACATTCCCAAGGGAGTGAAGTGTCCAGTGGATCTCTCCACATACTTTCGTATCAACGCCCGAGATACAGGACAGTTTGAAAGAACCCTGATTGTGGCAGAAGAGGGCAGCTATGTGAATTATCTGGAGGGCTGTACAGCCCCTATGCGAGACAACAATCAGCTTCATGCAGCTGTGGTGGAGTTGGTGGCCTTAGAGAGGGCTGAGATCAAGTACTCCACGGTGCAGAACTGGTACAGTGGGGATCAGGAGGGTCAGGGCGGTATCTACAACTTTGTCACCAAGAGAGGCAAATGCGTTGGTAAGAGCTCCAAGATCTCCTGGACCCAAGTGGAGGCGGGCTCGGCCATCACTTGGAAATACCCCAGCGTGATTCTGCAAGGGGATGACTCTGTGGGGGCCTTTTACTCGGTGGCTCTCACCCATGATAAAATGCAAGCCGACACCGGCACCAAGATGATTCATGTGGGGAAAAACACCAAGAGCACGATTATCTCCAAGGGCATTTCCACAGATCAGTCGGTGAACAGCTACCGAGGACAGGTGAAGATGATGCCCTCAGCCCAGGGAGCAAGGAATTTTTCCCAGTGCGACTCCATGTTGGTGGGAGATCAGTCGGCGGCCAACACCTTTCCCTATATTGATGTGAAAAACAAAACTGCTGTGGTGGAGCACGAAGCCTCCACCTCCCGAATTAGTGAAGATCAGCTTTTTTACCTTCAGTCTCGGGGGCTCAATATGGAGGAGTCCATAGCTCTTTTAGTGAATGGTTTTTGTAAAGAGGTCTTTAAGCAGCTGCCTTTGGAGTTTTCTGTGGAGGCGGTGAAGCTGATTGAAATGAAGTTGGAAAACAGCATTGGTTAAGAGTAGAGGAGTTAAAAAGTGTTAAGCATTCGAAACCTACATGCCCAAGTGGCTGGCACCCAGGTGCTCAAAGGAATCAGTCTGGACATTCGGCCCGGTGAAGTTCATGCCATTATGGGTCCCAATGGATCGGGGAAAAGCACCTTGTCCAAAATTATTGCCGGTCATCCAGCTTACGAGGTCACCTCTGGGGAAGTGGAGTACGAGATCAATTTTGCACAAAAAAATCTTTTGGAGATGGAGGCCGATGAGAGAGCTCGGGAGGGGATCTTTTTGGCCTTTCAGTATCCCATGGAAGTTCCTGGAGTGACCAACACCCATTTTTTGCGCACGGCTTTTAATTCCATCTGTCGTCAGCAGGGAATTGCTGAAATGGAGGAGGAGGAATTTAGTGGCTTTTTAAAGCAAAAAGCCCAGTTGATTAAAATGGATCCCAGTTTTTTAGAGCGCCCGGTGAACGAGGGCTTTTCTGGGGGAGAAAAAAAGCGCAATGAAATACTGCAAATGGCCGTTCTCTCTCCTCGTCTGGCTCTGCTGGATGAAATCGATTCAGGTCTGGACATTGACTCTTTGAAAATTGTGTCCGAAGGGGTCAATTCCCTGCGCAGCCCCGAGCGAGCTATTTTGATGATCACCCACTATCAGAGACTGCTGAACTATATCCAGCCCGACTTTGTCCATGTGCTGATGGATGGCCGTATTGTGGCCAGTGGGGATAAAGATCTGGCTTTTAAATTGGAGAAGCAGGGCTACGATTGGCTCCAAGACTCCAGCTTGGTGCACTGATGCTGATGCAACAAAAAAACACCTATCCAACAAAGGATTTTTTGCTCGGCGGAGGGGAGTCCCTAGAAAGGTCTTGGTCCCAGAAGACGGGGCCTGAGCTTCGCCATTGGAAGACCAATCAGTGGCAAAAGTTTTTGGCTCAAGGTCTACCTTCCCCTCGAGTGGAGGAGTGGAAGTACACGGATTTGTCGGCTTTGGTGAAAAAGCCCTTTCAACCCGCCATGGCCTCGGAGGAGGCTCAGCTTTCAGAGTGGTCAAAAGGGGCTGAGGATCGGGAGTCCTGGCCAGAGGAGCAAGGAGAGCCCGGCCCCACTTTGGTTTTTATAAATGGTCATTGGTCACAGAGTCTATCGGACTTAAAAGCTTGGCCGCAGCAGGTGAAGCTGCTGACCATAGAGGAGGCTTTGCTTCAGGATCCCTCGCGCTTGGCTCACTTAGAGAATTTCTCGCAAATTTATGAGGACGCCTTTTCCCGACTCAACGGAGCGGCCTGGGGTGGAGCTCTGTGGATTGAGGTGGACCCTCAAGTGAAAGTCTCTCAGACTGTGAGGATTTTACACTGGAATGAGCCCGGCCAGGGAAGGGAGCTCAGAGGTTCCCGGGTGGTTTTGTGGTTGGGTGAGCAGAGTGAAGTTCGCTTGGTGGAAAAATTTGTCGGCTCTTCGGGAGAGGCCAAGGACTCAGACAGTTCCATGGTCAACAGTGTTTTAGATCTTCATCTCAGTGCGGGATCTCGACTGCGGTCGCTTCAGATTCAACAGCAGCCTCAATGGCTTTTTCATTTTTCTCAAGTTCGAGCCCGGCTGGAAAAAGACAGCCACTGGGAGTCCTTTTCCCTGACCCAAGGAGGGCGACGCAGTCGACTGGATCTCTATGCTGACTTGATCGGCACGGGAGCCGAGGCTCTGGTCAACGGTCTTTATTTTGCTAAAGATAAAAATCAGAGCGATCATCGCACTCTGATTCGTCATTTGAGTCCTCACAGCCAAAGTGAGCAGCTCTACAAAGGGGTGGTGGGAGAGAAAGGGGAGGCCAGCTTCAATGGCAAGATCTACATTGCCCCTCAGGCTCAGCAGGTGGCCTCTCAGCAGCTCAACAAAAACTTGCTGCTCTCTGAAACTGCAGAAGTCCACAGTAAGCCCGAGCTGGAGGTCTATGCGGACAATGTGAAGGCCAATCATGGGTCGGCCGTAGGCCAGGTCAATCCAGATCAACTGTTTTATTTGATGAGCCGTGGTCTGCGCCGAGAAGAGGCCACTCAGCTCCTCATCCAGGGCTTTGTGTCCGATGTGATCTTTAAATTGGAAAGTCCAGAATGGCAGAGGTGGCTTCAGAGTCTGGTGGGGAGGTCAGTGTGAGCTGGAATGCGGCTGAAGTGAGAGCCGAATTTCCTCAGTTGGGCCTTAAAGTGAATGGAGTCCGGCCGGTTTATCTGGACAGTGCAGCCACCACCTTAAAGCCCCGGGCCGTGATTGATCGCCTTCAGCATTTTTACTCCTACGAGTGTGCCAATGTGCATAGGGGGGCCCACTGGCTCAGTGACCGGGCCACCTCGGCCTATGAGGAAGCGCGACAAAAGGTGGCTCGCTTTCTCGGGGCTGAACGGGATTCAGAGATTGTCTTCACTCGGGGCACCACCGAGGGGCTGAATCTGATAGCCCACAGCTTTGGTCGTCCTTTTTTGCAGCCAGGGGATGAGATCCTGCTGACTCAACTGGAGCACCACTCCAACATTTTGCCCTGGCAGCTTTTGGCCCAGGAAAAGGGGCTGAAGCTCAAGGTGGCTCCCATTCATCCCTCGGGTGAGTTGGTGGAAGAGGAGTTTGAGGCCCTTTTAACCAATCAGACCAAGTTGGTCAGCTTCACTCATGTGTCCAATGGCTTGGGCACAATTCTACCTATCCAAAAAATGATTCAGTCTGCGCAAAAGGTGGGAGCGGTCACTGTGGTGGATGCGGCCCAATCAGTTTCCTTTTTGCCCTTGAGGGTCAGAGACTTGGGCTGTGACTTTTTGGTTTTTTCTGGCCACAAGCTCTTTGGGCCCTATGGGGTGGGAGCCCTTTATGGTCGGCACCAATGGCTGGAGCAAATGCCTCCTTATCAGAGTGGGGGATCCATGATTTCCAAGGTGAGCTTTGCCAAAAGTGACTTTTTACCTCCCCCTCAGCGCTTTGAGGCGGGGACTCCCCATATTGCCGGAGCCATTGGGCTTGGAGCTGCCATTGATTTTGTCCAGGCTTTGGGCTTAGAGGCCATTGAGTCCCATGAGCAGAGGCTCTTAACAATGGCCACCGAGGAACTCAAGCAAATGGGTGGAGTGAGGCTCTTTGCCGATCTGGATCACAAGGCCAGCATCCTGTCCTTTTTGATGGAGGGCACTCATCCTTCGGATGTGGGAGCCATGTTGGATCAGCAGGCTGTGGCGGTGAGGGCCGGACATCACTGCAATCAGCCTCTGTGGGATTTTTATCAGGTGCCGGGAACGGTGCGAGCCTCCTTCTCGCTCTATAATGACGAGGAAGATGTGGAGCGCTGGATTGTGGCCTTAAAAAAAGCAAAGGAGATGTTACTATGAATCACCCTGCCGTGGCCGGTCCAGAAGATGTGCAAGTTCGGGCCCAGATGACCCCCAACCCCTTTGCTCTCAAGTTTGTGGTCAATCAGGCCTTAAAAAGTGAGGGCAAGGCCACTTTCAATACTCCTTTGGAGTGTGAGAATCTGCCCTTGGTCCACACCCTGTTCTCTTTGGTGGGGGTTAAGCAGGTTCACCTTTTTCAAAACACTTTGACAGTGACTCACACTGGACAAATGGACGATGAGGAGTTGAGGGAGCAGGTGACCAGTGTGATAAAGACTCGCATGGCCATCCATGACCCCAGCTTTGCTGCGGATTCGGCGGGTTCACAGACTTCTCAGCAAAATATTGTCAAGGATCGCTCCCACTTAAGTCCTGAGTTGCTGCAGATTGAGGAGATCTTGGACAGAACCATTCGCCCGGGCCTTCAGTCTGACGGAGGAGATGTGGAAGTGCTGGAGTTCAAGGACAATATTTTAAAGATCCTCTATCAAGGAGCCTGTGGGGGTTGTCCCAGCTCTATGATGGGCACTTTGGACGCCATTCAAAATATTCTCCAGCACGAAACTGGCAATCAGGAAATCCGTGTGGTTCCCGTCTAGGCCGCTTTAATGAAAGAGGCGCTGGCGCAGGCCCTGACTTTCTAAATGCTCGGCTGTTTTTCTCTGAATTTGCACTTCGATCTCCCGAAGCTCTTGAAAGTGTTGAGTGTTGAACTGACCGGCACTGGCAAACTGAACCCCGTCCTGCTGCCCTTGGACTGAAACATGAACCTGGAGATTTTCCTCGGCCAGCTGTCGCACCTGCAAAGACAGGCTTTGGGGGTGATGGGCCTTAAGATCCCGAAGTTCCCCTTGCAGAGAACCGGAAACCAGTTCCAGCCCGGGGGGCAAATGCCAAAGCAAAAGAGCTTGAGATAGCGGGGAGTGGGAGGTCACTTCGGCGGTGATTTCAAAGACATCTCCCACTTGAGCGGGGCCGGACAAATTGCTGAGCAGTTGAACTCTTAAAGGTCCTTGGAGCTTTTGCGTCTTGCGCAGCAGACTGGCGGGCTGTCGCCCGCCATTTTCAGCAGACTCAGGAGTCAGAGCCCGGAACCGATCCCCCTCCTGAGGTGATGAGGGGCCGGACTCAGAGAGAGCCGCTCCCACAACCACAGCTCCCACTAAAAGCAGGGAGAGAGCTTCAGCAAAGAGGGGGCGACGGCCCTGAGGGCTTTTTCGACTTATTTTGGACATAGGCGAACTCCATTGGCTTGAAGCTGGTAGAGGGCCTCAGGGCTTTCCTCTCCAGTGAGCAGATTTCCGGTGTAACCCATAATATTAATCAAGTAGTCCCCGGCGGGCAGGGAGCCCACCGAGAGAGTTTTCGTCTCAGTGCCTGAATAGTTGGGCATATCAATATTGGAAGCCACAATGTCGGCGGCCCGGCCAAATCGGGCCGAAGAGTTATAGAGAAATAAATTGAGGTCGGGGTACTGGCACTCCAAAGTGACCCCATCCACTCTTTCCCCTAAGAAAACGGTTTGGCACTGACTTCCGGTGGGGGTGGTGGGACTGGCAATAGCAGGGCCCAAACTGCGATAGGTCAAAGTGAGGCTTAAGGCCCCACCGCCATGGCGGTAGTGAAAGAAGTCGTTGTTGTGAAAAAGGTGAGAGGTGGCAAAGCCTCCTCTGTCTCTATCCACAAGGCGCTTCACTTGAAGGGAGTACTCCAGGTCTTCGCAGCTCAGTTCGGGATTGCGGACTAGGGGGTAGGCGTACTCGGCACGAAATCCATTGCGAAAGTCCACAGCCGCCAACTCCGCTCGGTGGTCTAAAAGAACCTGGCTCTCCATAATGCGCAGGTCCGTCCAATCCTCCACTCGATCGGGCATATGATGCTGGACTTGATGAAAGAGACCCACATCGCGAAAGGCGTAGTCGGAATGCCTAAAGCCCGAGGCTCGGGTGAAGACAGCCCACAGTTCAGCAAAGCCATTCTTGATATTGTCGAAGGCCCCATTGTGAGTTTCATCGGGAGTGTCGTCCAAAAGATCCCAGAGCAGGCGGGAGATAGCCATCTCCCGAAAGTTCCCCTCCCCGGGAAATTGAGGGCGGTCGGGGCCTATTCGCTCCTGAATTCCCTGTTCATTTTCAACAAAGCCCTCTAAATCGATATTGATAAAAAAGCCCGTGTTGCCCGTGATGTTGCCAAATGTATCAACATAAGTGGGCTCCCCCAAAACTGCAGCTTGCAAGAAGTTGGCAAAGCCCTCACTCCAGGCCAGGCGGGGATCAATGACCGAGTTGCCATCATGGGCTCCTCCGGGAGAGTCTGACCTGGAAAGGACATCCTCTAAAAAGTGGCCGTACTCGTGAATAATCACCGAGTTGTCAAAGTGGTCGGTGTCTGAGAAATTCACATCTCCATTCACTCCCCCTAAAATAAAAAGTCGTCCCAAGCCCGACTGCCCATAGCCGGGAATGTAAAAACTTAAAGGGGCTGAAGGTTGAAAGTAGGAGCCCGGGTTAAAGCCTTTCTCCCAGTAGATCTCCGCCTTAGGGGCCGTGGTGAAGTCCTCGCAGTCGGGAAAGCTCACAGAGCAGGAACCCACCTGGTCCCGCAAAAAGATATTGGTGTTGAGAATTTGGTCATAGATATTAAAGGCTCCGCCTAAAAGTTCAGTGTCATCGCCTCGGGCCAAGAGCTCTCCCAAATCATGGTCCTCAGTGGGCACCACTGTGCGCTGAAGGGAGTAAAATCGCGCCGTCTCGGGGCTTTTAAGCACCGAGACTCTGACATGTTCATTGTCTGCCCGGGAGTTCACTTGAACCTGAAAGGAGGAGGTGCCCACGGGCAGGGGAAAGCTGAAGTCCCCATTTTCGTCGGTCTCACTGCACTGGACCACTTCATTGGCCTCGTTGATCACTCTCACTTCCGCATGGCGGATGGGCCTGGGCTCTCCCACAGCACCCAGCCCTTGAGTGTTGGTTTGACCAGGAGCGGGGTTATCTATTTCAAAGATCTCCCGAGCCGTATAAAGGGCTCGTCCAGAGATATTTACAGTTTCGCCCGAGAAGTTTACCGGTGAGGCACAATAGGGAGCCTCTTGGGGACCTAAATAGGTGGGGCTAACTCGAATAGGAGTGGCGATTCGCGAGGGCTTGACCGGACTACAGGCTGTAGCCAACACAACCAATCCCAGCAAGGAGAAAATCCAGGTCAAAGGGCGCGCCAAAATCATGACAGTCTATCGGCTCTTTGGCCGGGGGCCTAAAGGCCTGGGCAGGCTTGGAGAGGAATTTTATTTGTCTCTTTTTGAGACAGCTAGAATGCCCTTGATCCTCTGCCGGAGATGGAGGCAGAATGGATCGATGGAAAAGGGCTTTAACTCAGACATTGTGTTGGCGGGAGTCAACTATCATATCCAGACTGAGGATTGGGGCCGGGCCAACCCCTATTTGGTCAGCCGAGTCTTTAGAGATGGAGCTGTGGTGAAGAGCATTAAGACTTCCTACCAGGAGGTTTTACCCGGTGGACCAAAGTCAGAGCCTCAGGTGATTCGCCTGGCCATGAGAGTCCAGCACGAGCAAATTCTGGACCTTCTGGCTTCTGGCCAACTTTTATAGAAGCGACTACACTGGGAAAATGATTCAGTTTTCCCATGTCTACAAGACATATCCTGGTGATATCCACGCTTTAAGAGATGTGAGTTTGACCATCGACAAGGGGGAATTTGTCTTTCTCACAGGTCCCAGTGGGGCCGGAAAATCCACCTTGTTTAAACTGATTTCGGCCTATGAGCAGGCCACTTCAGGCCGAGCTCAAGTGGCGGGATTTGATCTGAATCACATAAAGGCCG
The DNA here is from genome assembly GCA_007121385.1 of Bdellovibrionales bacterium. GTDB lineage: Bacteria > Bdellovibrionota > Bdellovibrionia > Bdellovibrionales > UBA1609 > SKYF01. The sequence goes on along the minus strand of SKLV01000105.1, from coordinate 9,495 downwards.
CCCAAGTGCCCTATCTACGCCGGCGCATTGGCGTGGTCTACCAGGATTTTCGACTGCTTAAAAAGCGAAGCGTTTTTGACAATGTGGCCCTGCCTCTGGTGGTGAGGGGGGAACGCCCTTCTTACATTGAAAGACGAGTTCAAGATGTTTTAGATCAGGTGTCATTGGGCTTTAAGTTGAAGGCCCTCCCTGAGCAGATGTCGGGGGGTGAGCAGCAGCGGGTGGCCATCGCCCGGGCTCTGGTGCATCAGCCCGAGGTTTTGATTGCCGACGAACCCACAGGCAACTTAGACCCGGTTCTCAGTCGCGAAATTTTATCCCTGTTAGATGGGGTCAACGCTCAGGGGACCACAGTCTTTGTGGCCACTCATGACCATGACATGGTCAAAAAGTCCGGGCGTCGGGTAGTGGACCTGGATCGAGGAGCCGTGGTGGGGGGGGCATGAAGTATTGGCAGGAGTTTTTGAGAACCTGGGCTCAGCAGCCGGCCATGCAAATCGCCACCCTGAGTGTCCTCGTGGGGACCTTTACGGTGATTGCGGTGTTTTTGGGTCTTCAACAAAACTTGAACAGCCTGTTGACCCGTTGGGGGGAGTCTGTCCAGATCACGGCCTACCTGGAGGAGGTCCAAGGGGCTGACCTTGAAGCCACAGGGCTTCAACTGGAAGAGTTGATTGGGGTTATTCAAGAGGAAAAGGGAGTGGAGCGAGTGGACTATGTCTCCAAAGAAGTGGCCGTGCAGCGCTTTCAGGAGCAGATGGGAACTTATGCCCCCTCTCTCTTTACGGACTCGGACTTAGAGTCCCCTCTGCCGGCCAGCCTGGAGATTTTGCTGAGCCCCCGCCTGGCCTCGCGCGAGCACTTTGACTATTTGGTGAGTTTGGCTGAGCGAATTGCTCAGCTGGCTGGAGTGGAGGAGGTGTCCTACGGCCAGGGCTGGGTGGAAAACTATGCCTCTGTTTTAGATTTTTTTAAGAGCTCCACAGCCGCTCTTGTTGTCCTGCTCTTGGCCGGAAGCCTGCTGGTGGTGGGCAATTCCATTCGAACCTCAATTGATCAGCGCCGAGAGGAGATTGAGATTCTGGAGCTGGTAGGAGCGACTCCGGCGATGATCCGCGGCCCCTACCTTTTTGAAGGGGCCATGATGGGCCTCTTGGCTGGCTGGATCGCTTTAGGAATTTGTGCTCTTTTAGCCCAGTGGCAGATCCATCTGGTCAGTCAGCACCTGGGCATGTTGGGTCTGGGGGGAAGCATTCAGCACCTGGGCTTTGTGCAGAGTCTAGGACTCTTGGCCTTGGCCATGTCCTTCGGCTTGCTCGGTTCCTACTTTTGTGTCCGACGGATCTCCTCCTCTTGGAATCATTCTCCAGTGCGGGAGTTTTAAATGGGGAAGAGCAGCCTCAAGATAGCCAGTTTCAAGTTGGCCATATCTCTCTTTGTCGTCGGTCTCTCTCAGCCCCTCCTCTGGGCTGAGGAGGACTCAGCGACTCAGGCCCTGCAACAGACCCGGGAGCGGATCTTGGAGCAGGATCGTCATCAGCGAGAGCTATTGGCTCAGCTCCATCAGTTGCAAGGGCAAATTCGGGAGATCAGTCGGCGCAGGGGCCAGCTCAATCAAGAGATGTTGGCCGCCCAAACAGATGCCCGTCAGGTGGCTCAGAACATCGCTGAATTGGAAGACAGTCTGGCTGAACAGAGGTCAGTGATTCGGCAAAGGTTGCGAGCTATGTATATGTTAGGGGCAAGGGGAGGCCTCGCCCTGCTTTTCTCAGCCACCAACTCCCATGATTTAGACAGGAATCTCAAGTTTCTCAAACTTATCACAGAAAGAGACCATCAGCTGATGCGCCATCACCAGATGGATTTAGCGCGCCTCAAGAGGCAGCATGAGGCCATGGCTCGACGAGTGAGGCATCTGACCGGCCTGCAGAACTTGGTTCAAAATCAAGAGGATCTTCTGGATTCAGAACAGAAAAATAAAATTAAGGTTTTAAATCAAGTGAGAAGGAGCACCCAGGAACAGATTCGGCGAGCTCAGGGACTGAGGGCCAGGGCTGAGTTAGAGAGTCTTCTCCAGCCCACCTTTTTTGAGAAGAGGGGACAGTTAAAGCCACCGGTTCAAGGGGACTTGGGACGAAATTATGGTCTATTCACCGATCCAGAGTACCGATTTCGCCTACTCCACAAGGGACAACTCTACTACGCTCCTCTAAAGTCTGAGGTGAAGAGTGTATTTCCTGGAAGGGTGGCTTTTGCTGGGCCTCTGGAGGGTTATGGACAGGCAGTGATTTTAGACCACGGAAACAGCTATTACACGGTCTATGCCTATCTTTCAGAACTGTTAGTGAGTCAGGATCAGGCTGTGGATGAGGGGCAAGTGATCAGCCGAGTGGGGCAAGGGCTCCTTGAAGCTCGACCGGGAGTTTATTTCGAAATTCGACACTTTTCAGATGCTATTGATCCACAGCCTTGGCTGACAGCGGGGAGAACAACACCATGAAAAAATTGGGAATCACAGCTTTAGTGTTAGCAGCCTTTGTCTTAGGACTCAGTCAGTCCAAAAGCTTTATGGCCTTTGCCAATGAACGTTACTTAGAGCTTCAACTCTTTGCCAAGGTCTTAAACCTGGTCCAGGAATACTATGTGGAAGAAAAAGACACAAAAGATCTGATCTACGGGGGAATCAAAGGTATTTTGGCCGAGCTGGATCCTCATACGAACTTTCTTCCGCCCGAGACATTTAAGGAGTTTGAAGCGGAGACCAGCGGAGAGTTTGGCGGCTTAGGCATTGAAATCACCGTGAAGGATGAAGTTCTCACCATTATTTCTCCCATCGAAGACACGCCTGCTTGGAAGGCGGGTTTACAGGCGGGAGATCGCATTGTCAGTATCAATGGGGAGTCCACAAAGGGATTGAATTTGGTGGAAGCCGCCCAGCGCATGCGTGGGAAGATGGGCTCTAATATCACCTTGGGCATTATGCGTGAGGGTTTGGAGGAGCCCAAGTCCTATGTGATCACTCGAGGAAGAGTGAAAATTCGATCAGTTCGCTACACGGATCTAGAGGACGGATTTGCCTATATTCGACTGACAACTTTTATTGAACACTCGGCCCGAGATTTGGAGAGGGTGTTGAGAAATCATGAGAAAAAAAATTCAGGCATTAAGGGCCTAATATTGGATTTGCGTCGCAACCCGGGGGGGTTGCTCGAACAGGCCATTCGCATCTCTGATTTTTTCTTGGAGGAGGGAGTTATTGTCAGTACCAAAGGGCGAAATAGAATGGAGAAGGAAGTGCGACATGCTCGCAGACCGGCCCCCTTTTCTGGTTTTCCCATTGTTGTGCTGATTGACGAGTTCTCCGCCAGCGCCAGCGAAATCCTGGCCGGAGCCTTACAAGATAATAAGAAAGCTTTGGTGATGGGTCAAAGAAGCTTTGGCAAGGGCAGCGTTCAGTCAGTGGTAAAATTGGGGGATGGCTCTGGCCTTAAGCTCACGGTGGCCCGCTATTACACCCCCAGTGGCCGATCAATTCAAGCCGAGGGGATTGCTCCTGATGTGGAAGTAAGCTCTTTGAATATGGCGGAACTGGAGAGGGCCAGATCTTCTCGGCCAGTGCGCAGAGAACAGGATATTGAGGGCCACTTAAGAAGTGAGACCAGCCAAAGATCCACCTCTCGTCCACGGTCCACACCTAGAGAGGCCCCACCGCACAGCAATTGGTGGTCTGGGCGATCAGCGGGAGTGAAGTCTGAGAGCAGTGAAAGAGACAAACTCCTCAACCAGGACTATCAGGTCTCTCAGGCTTATAATTACTTGCGGGCCTTTCGTGTGATGAGCAACTAGCCTTAAACTGGTGAGGGGGAGGCTTCCACCTTTCCGGGAGTGATCTGGGCCTTGTCTAAAAGATAGTTCACAACTTTTTCCTCAGTGATTTGAAAGGCGAGGCGGGACATGCGGTTTTGTTCCCCATAAAACTCTCTGATTCTCTCGAGTTCAATACCTGTCTGCTGGGCGTACTCCTGAAGCCTTTGATTTAAGTCTTCATGAGTGGCATTGAGCTGGAGCTTTTGCGCCAGAGCATCCACTAAAAAAGTCGATTGGACCATCAGAGCGGCCGAATCATTAAAGTCGCTGTCCCACTTTCTCTTGTACTCTTCAAACTCCTCAGGAGGCAGCCCCTGATCGGCCATTCTCTTGCGCACATCCTCAATGATCATTTCCTTCTGCTCTTGTTTGAGTCCTTCAGGGACCTCCACGGGGTTGGCCTGAACCAGTGCTTTAATAATCTGATTTCGCAGTTCATCTCGCACTCGCTTTTCTTCTCTCTGAGCGAGATCTTTGCGAATGTCTTCTTTTAAGGCTTCCAGAGTCTCAAATCCTCCCACCTTTTTTGCTAGTTCGTCATTGAGGTCGGGAAGGCTTTTGGCCTTAATGGCTTTCAGGGTGACCTCAAAACGGATAGGCCTCCCCGCCAGTTCGCGGTTGTGATAGTCTTCTGGAAAACTCAACTCGAGGGTCTTTTGGTCTCCCGCCTTCATTCCGATCACGCCCTCTTCAAAACCGGGAATAAACCTTTTTGAGCCCAGCTCTAAGAGGTGCCCCTGAGCTTGAGCGCCCTCAAGGGGCTGATCGTCCACAGAGCCGGAAAAATCCAGTTCGGCAATATCTCCTTCACGGGCAGGACGATCCTCAAAAACAGTGTTTGTTTCCGATTGGCTCTGTTGAATGTTCTCCAAGACTTGATCCACCTGCTTCTCATCGATGACGACTTCCTCTTTTTTGACTTCTAAGCCCTCGTACTTATTGAGAACCACCTCGGGCCGCACTTCTAGCTCAGCGGTAAAAGAAAAGGCCTTATTTTCCTCAAGTCCCTGGTCGAAATTGATTTTGGGGTAACCGATAGGCTCCAGAGAGTGCTCTTGTAGGGCCTGAGCGTAATGCTCAGAGACAAGATCTTGTAACACATCACTTTTGACCTTTTCTCCATAGAGACTTTTAATCTGAGCCAAGGGAGCCTTGCCCTTGCGAAAGCCTTTGATTTCTACATCTCGTTGAATCTCCCGATACATTTTATCAAAGCCGGCTTGGACTGACTCGGGGGGCAATTCAATGTTCAGTTTGCGCGCGAGCCCATCCAATTTGTCGAGGGTGGATTTCATAAAAACTCCTTTGAGATTATCGGGATTTAACGCATATCATGTATAGGAAACAGGTAGGGCAAATGCAACAAAAGATTATCCTCGTAACGGGCAAAGGGGGAGTGGGAAAATCCTCTGTGGCAGCGGCTTTGGCGCTCAAAGAGGCGCGAAAGGGTCGCCGAGTTTTGTTGGTGGAGTTGGGAGAGCGAAGCTACTTTGCAGATCTTCTGTCTCAACTGCAAGAGGGAGTCACCTATGAACCGCAGAGCCTCACTCCCCAGTTGGATGTGGCCCTCTGGGATGGAGAGACCTGCCTCAGGGAGTATTTATTTCACTATATTCCTCTCAAAAAAGTGGTGAATCTTTTTTTTGAAAACCCCGTGATGAAGTCCTTGGTGAGGGCAGCTCCGGCCCTCAAAGAGCTAGCTATTTTGGGCAAGGCCACCAGTGGTCTGCGCAAAGTGGGCCCAGCTTTTGAATACGAGGTGATTGTTATAGACGCTTACGCTACGGGTCATTTCCGCGCTTTGATTCAGGCCCCCCGGGGGATGGCTGAGGCCATTGGCTTTGGGCCCATGGGTGAACAGAGTCGCTCTATTGAAAAGTGGATCAGCAATCCTGCGACTTGTCGGATTGTGGTGGTGGCTCTGCCTGAGGAACTTCCCGTGGTGGAGGCCCTTGAGCTTGGTCAGGGGGTGAAGGATCAGCTAGGTCAACAAGTTCACTTTGTTCTCAATAAGGTATGGCCTCTGTCTTGGTCCGCTGCGGATTGGGAGGAGCTGCAGACCTCTTCAGACAAGGAAGGGCCCACAGAGTTGAGAGCTTTCCGAGATCTCCTTTTGGAGTCCTGGCCTCAACAGCAGAGTTATTTGGCTCAGCTTAGGGAGTCGGGGGCCAGCTGTCAGAGTCTGCCCTGGTTTCTTGAACCCAGCTCCTGGGCGCTGATGCAACAGCTCTCGGAGCAATTGGAGGAGGTTTGATGGGGGTCAGCTCTTCACAGGCTTCGCTGTTAGAGGCTCTTGGTCACCATCAGGTGGTGGTTTGTGCAGGCAGTGGGGGAGTGGGAAAAACCACTTTGGCCTGCTGTCTGGGTATTCTCTTGGCTCAGCAGGGAAAAAAAGTATTGGTTTTGACCATTGATCCGGCCCGGCGATTGGCCTCTGCCCTGGGGCTGGCCTCAGATTCAGCCATTGGCTTGGCCGAGGTGAAAGTTCCAGGGCAAAACTATGCTGGAGAGCTCTACGCTTCCATGATTGATCCTCAATTAGTTTTTGATGACTTTGTTCAGCGTCGGGCTCCCAGTCCTGAAGCGGCGGAAAGGTTAATGAAGAACTCCCTGTATCGTCAGTTGGTGGGTCAACTGAGTGGCTCCCAAGAGTTCACTTCCCTGGAGCGACTGCTGTCGGCTGTGGAGTCCAACCGCTATGATGTGGTGATCTTGGACACTCCCCCCACTCAACATGCGGTGGATTTTTTGCGCGCTCCAGAGCGCATTTTTGCTCTTTTTCAAGAATCTGTGACCAAGTGGTTTGCTCGGCGAGATCCAAGAGCCTCCCCCTCAGGTGGAGTTAAGAAGCTGCTCAACCAAGTGGTGCAGAGAGGGACTCACACAGCCTTAAAGGCCCTGGAAAAGATCACTGGCTCGGCTTTTGTGGTGGAGTTGGGAGATTTTTTTGAATCCATGGCCGCCTTGCAGAGCCAAGTGAGTGGGCGCAGTATTGAAGTGCATCGTCTTCTCACCAGTGAAAGAACGGGTTTTTTGTTGGTGACAGGTTTTGATCACTCTAAATTGGTAGAGGCCAAGGACTTTTATGGGGAGCTGAAGAGAGGGGGCTACAGTTTAAGTGGAATTATTGTCAACAGGAGTCAGCCCAGTTGGCTCTCCCTGCAATCTCTTGATCCATCCCCTCTGCCTTCGACGCCCCAAATGAGGGATCTGCTGGATCTCTACCAGAAATTGCAGCGCTACTATGTTTTGCGTCAGGATGTCTATGGAGAGTTCCAAGCTCATTTGCGGGGAGAGGTGCCCTATTGGCTTTTGCCCGAGATCAAGGGTCCTGTTCAGGGTTTGGAAGGCTTGGAACAAATCAGCCGGGTGATGAGCGGGGAGAGACAAAAATGAGACCTTTAAAAAAACCTTATTTCTTAGTGGGCTTGAATTTGGCTATGATGGCCCTACTGTTCAACCTGGGTTGTGGCAGTCTTTCTCGTTCTACATCCCAAGCCCCACGCCCTCCTCTCCCTCCTGAGGCCACTGAGCAATTTGAACAGGCCTTGGCGGCCATGGAGAGGGAGGAATACTTTCAAGCTGCTCAGCAGTTGGAGGATTTGAAAATCCGTTATCCGGGCTCAGAGTTTGATTTGGTGATTGCCTACAACCTAGCTGCGGCTCACGAAGGTCTGGGAGACTGCGAGAGAGCCAGGGACAGCTATCAGGATGTGGCCCGTTCCAGCCGGGGGCGCAATGAGCGCCTTGAGGCCTTAAGCTTGTTTCGCCTCAGCTATGCTTTTGAGTGTTTGGGCCAGGACCAGAAAGTGATCGCCTCATTACTGGATGCTCGGGCTCGAGAGGAATTTTTGACAGAGGAGATCCGCTTGACGGAGGTCCCCGCCCGCTTGGCTTTGGCCTATTCTCGGCTCGGCGAGGCCGCTTTGGCAGAGCAGTTTTTTCGTGAAGCCGAGCAGGGCATTCAGCGGCTGATTGCCCAGGGACAGCGCCGTACGGAATTGGCGCCCCAGCTGGCTCGCACTTTGTACTTTATGGGGCGAAGGGGACCTAGGCAGCAGGCGCTTGATCCTCAGAGCTTTTTGCAGAGCCTGAGTCATCGGCAGAAGTATTTGTTGCGTTCTGTGGAGCTGGATGTACCTCAATGGTCCGACTTGGCAGCTCAAGAGATCCTGGGTTCCTATGAGCGGGTGTGGCAGATGGTCCAAACCCTTCGCCCTGAAGCTGCAGAGAGCCCTGCACTCGCTCAGCAGAGCCTGCGTCGACAGAGGGTTGATATCCTGACAGCCTCTTTAAAAACCCTCAATGAGCTCAAGCAATCTCAGTTCCCAGATGAAAACCCTCCTCAGAGAGTGGGGCAATTCCAAAGAGGTTTGGGTCAGCATGAGGCCAGGATGCATAATGCTTTGGCCCGCCTGGGAGTTAAAACCCTTCCCACTCCTGAGGCCGAGCGGAGGGAAGGGCTGCGTCGAGAGGGAAGAGTGAGAGCCGCTGAGCCCAGCCCCCTTGAGCAAGAGAGAACTCCGCCTTGATCTTACAATTTCGCCAAGGCTTTGGTTTGACTTTATTGGTGTCCGGAACCACATTGATTTGGCTTCCAGTGGCTATGGTGGAGGCAGCCTTTTTGCAGAGCTCGGTACAGGGCATTGAGATTAATGGGGACAGAATATGATTCAAGATCAAATCCACAGGGCGATTGTCCGCAAAATGGCGGATGTGGAGTCTTGGTTTCAGGAGATGAAACAGGGACTGGAGTTTCCCTTTTACTCAAGCTTTGATTTGCGCGACTCCAGTTTTAAGGTAGCCCCGGTAGACGCCAACGCCTTTCCCGCCGGCTTTAACAACATTTGCCAGGTGGACAAAGACAGCGCTGTGGATTTAGCCAAAAGCTACTTGTCTGAACATTACCCCGAAATAAAGAAGGGTATTCTCCTACTCACTGAAGAGCACACTCAAAACCCCTACTATTGGGACAATGTTTGGGCCCTTAAAACTCTTTTAGAGCAGGCCGGTCAACGAGTTGTTCTGGCCATTCCCGGCCAGGAATCCGGTTTGCTCAAGCTGAAGAGTGCAGCCGGTCATGAGATTGAGCTCTACAGGGCTGTGAGACAGGGGTCGGGTGTGGAGGTCAATGGCTTTGCGCCGGATTTAATTATTAGCAACAACGACTTTTCTCAGAGCTATCAGGAGTGGGTAGAGGGTCTGTCTCTCCCCATCAATCCTCCTCACACCATGGGTTGGCACCGCCGGCGCAAGGACCAGTTTTTTAAAATTTATAATGAGTTGGCCAAAGACTTTGCGCAAATTTTAGACATAGATCCCTGGTCTCTGCAAATTGAGACCAGGCTCTTTGATAACTTTGATTTAACTGAAGAATCCACTCGCTCCCTTCTGGCCGAGGAGGTGCAGAAGCTTCTCGAGGATCTACAAGAAAGGTACTCAGCTCGGGGCATAAGTCAAAAGCCCTTTGTCTACATCAAAAACAACTCCGGCACTTATGGTTTAGGAGTGATTCACGCTCACAGTGCTGAGGACATTCTTCAGTGGAGTTATAAGGCACGGAAAAAAATGAAGGCGGCCAAAGGGGGAGGGGGTTTTCGCCAAGTCATTCTCCAGGAGGGAGTGGCT
>SKLV01000117.1 GCA_007121385.1 Bdellovibrionales bacterium | reverse complement strand
TTTGTTGAACATAGACGGGGGCCCCCACCTCCACTGAAGCTAAAAAGGCCGGGCCCAAGTAAATCCCTGACTTTAAGCCCACTTGGGCGGATAAGCGGGTGCCGGCAGCGGCAAAAATATCTTGTGTACTGATGGCTCCACTGGCAGGCCGAACAAGGGGCGGGCTCGCTGGGCCCTCCGCTCCAGCTGGAGGTCTGCCGTCGGCAGGCTCACCCATGGGGGGTCTAGAGCCTGAAGTGGAGCCCGAGCGGCTGACCTGAGCATTGAATCTGTCCACATTTTCTGAGCCCTTCACATCTCCCCAAGCTCGCCAAGAGCCACCCAAGGTGAGGGCGAGGTACCGATGCAGCCAAAACCCACCAGTCAGAGAGGCAGAGAGCTCATCGCCCAATCGGTAACCCAAATTATTGCGCCCCATGCGAATTCTGGCTTCAGCCCGAGAGTTCAGCTCCCAAGCGCCTTCCCGCAGCCGGTGGGTGAGACTGGGAACCCAGTCCACAGTCCCTGAGCCCAGCTGGCCAGGATAGGAGACCAGGCGCCCGGACTCGGTCTTCTCCTGGTAGCTGCCGGTGGGTAAGCTGAGATGGGTGGAGAAAACAAAATTCCCAGGGAGTCCATGGCTCCCCTTCCATTGGCGATTCACTCCCACCCAGCTGTCACTTAGGCCCTCGGTGCTCATCACCATTTTCGCAGGGGCCCCAGGGCGAGGAATATTCGAGGCCAAGGTGATTTCGTTTTTCACATATTGGGTGGAAACGCTGATCGAAAAATTCTCTGACCAGTTGTAGGAGAGAGCAAAATGATGGACAGCCACTTCAAGCCCGGTGGGCTCAAACATAAGGGCTCCCGTGGGCGCCCCGGAAAAGTCTCTCTGCATATAAAAATAATTGGCTCCCCAGGGAGCTCTTCTTTCCGCCTTCAAGGGCTCCTGAGCCGGCATTTGCGTGACTCCAGTGGCTTCACTAGCCCCCCCCTGAACTTGAGACTCCTTGCCGCCTTGCCCTGATTGGGCCCAACTGAGTGGTGAAGTGATAAGGGAACTAAGGAAAATAGGATTCAGGAAAAAAAATTGAGCGAGCTTTAAAAGCATACAATCATCCTCAAAAGGGAGAGGGGTCAAACAGCTGCCTCCGTCCCTCTAGATGAAACCAGAGGTAAAGTCCAATGTCTCTTGATTTTACAAGTCAAATGAAAATGGGCGGCGGGGGGAGAGTTGGCCCAACTCCTGAGGTCCTATTTAACTGTCCTTGGGGAGCCACCGGGCCTAAGCCTCTCCGAGCGGCCTAAGTTGAGATAATTTCGGTGAATGGGTTCAGAGATCTTTCCCTCAAGCCTTTGCTCCCTCACTCGAGAGATTAAGCAAGTTCGCAGCGAGTCTTTGGTTTCCTGACAAGTGGCCTCTGTGGCGATATGGTGGGTGGCAAAGTTCAGAGCCTGCTCGATATTTAAAAACTCTTCTTGTTCACGGCAGGTCTTTGTAAACATTCCGTATTGTTGGCAGATGGCATGATCAGCGGCAAAAAGCCCAATGGTGGTTGGAATGGCCACCGCCACCAAAGCTGGAACAAGAGCTTGAGCCCGCGGCAAAGGCGACAGCCAAGAGGAGTCCCATTGAGGTAGGGCTTGCTCGACTCGGCCCCAGTATTTTTGAGCCTTGTCCATAGGCTGAAAGGGGATCTGCTTGTTGTTGACCATAAGGATAGGAGCTCCTTCTGGGTCGGGCAGGAAGCCAAAGTTCAGAATTCGGCCCGATAAATCCAAGATATAGTGGTGTTCTGGGCCCCGGGCCTCAATTTTAAAAGGCACTCCCTCCAGGCCCTTGACCTTTTTCCTTAAAAAATTCTGAGCCGAGGGAGTTAAGCTAGATTGGGCCTGAGCTAACAGAGAATCAAAACTCTGAGCGGAGACAAGGATTCGGTGGACCTCCGCCAAGGTGTCAGTGGCCCCAGAATCTTGAGAAGCTCTGGCCTGTTCCAAGGGTCCGAGCAAAGTCACAGACAGAAAAAGAACAGCAGCATTGAAACACATCTTGGAATCCTCCATCTCAAAGGCTTATTTTTCAATTATCCTCTGTTCCGGCCAGGACGACAAGTCTCAGAAAAACAGATGAGCCTGAAGCTGGAAAATATTGTTTTTTTGAGTTTGTGAGTTGATGTTCTCGTTGCGCTGAATATAGAGGATCTCTAACTCAGTTCCTGATATAGGAAAGGATTTGGCGCCGAGCATGATTTCCTGGGCCGATCCCCGACTGAGGTCAGGGGCGGTATTTCCTTTGGCAAAGTTAAAGACGGCATAGTTTTCTCGCCATAGGCGATACTTAGTCTCTAAAGTGGTCACACTGCCAGCATCAAAAGTTCCAGCTTCAGCAGATCTTTCCCTTTTGACCCAAAGTAAATCAAAGTTAGCTATCAGGCGATGGTACATTCCCCCAGCATTTAGAGAGATCATCTCTCGCCCAATGGCATCTCCCAAGTTATTGGGAGACTGAGTATTCCAGTAGGACAGCATTAAAGAGGCCGAGTAGGTTACAAAACGCCCCCCAAGGGTGGCCACAAAACCTTTATCCTGACTGTAGCTCTGGTCAACCATGGGTTGAATAAAATTGATCATTCCAAAAGGCACATTGGGAGCTGTGCCAAGGCCAAAAGTCTTGTAAACTGAGTTTTGATTAAGACCTGAAACTCTTTGGGAGAGGGCGGTGTGGTCTGGCGTGTAATGTCCAAAGAGGGGTCTTTGTAAGCCTGCTTGGACATAGGTGTTATAAGCCAGATCATCCACCAGTAGATAAGCGGACCGGATACGAGCGCTGGACGTAAAAGCCTGCTCCAGCTGACTTCCCAAGGGCCCATTGCCAAAACGAGCTTCTGTGACGATGGAAACTTGATGGTATTTTAAAGGTCGCATCCTGAGTCCCATATCGAAGGCCATAGGAAAAGCAAAACTCTTCCTAGCGTCGGGGATCTGATCACCATCCTGTTGACCTATCAGGTAGCGAAAGCCTCCGCTGGCATAGAGGTTTAATCTGCGCTCCAGAAGATAGGGGTCAAAAGAGGGTATGGTGAAACGGAAGACCTCTTCGGAGACATTGGTATGCCACTCACTGTAGCTATCCTTGTCATAGAGGTGCTCGGGCGGACTGATTGTGGATACTGTCGCCATGGGTGGGGGAGACCTGAGTTCAGGAATGGGCTGACCTTCGGCCTGGCGCTTTGCGGCTGCAGCCGCAACTCTCATATAGGGCTGGGCACTGACTGGCGCCGGAGCCGGCTTTGAGCCAGCAACAAAACTTTGGTCCCAAGACTTAAGCCAACGATCTTGAACCCATTTGCCATACTGGTTTCGCATGCCTCCGCCATTGGGGTTTACGTGGCAGCCCTGGCAGGAGAGGGTGCAGCGTCGTCCCACAGGCTCTTTATTATAGCGTCCGGGGGCGTGGCAGGCCGCACAGTTTTGGGCATAGCGGTTGGAAAGCCAGGGTTCAGCCATCACTGAGGAAATCATCAAAGAGACCACAACCAGGATGAGGAACTTTCCCAGTCGACGATCCATTTTGTTCTCTAAAAAAGGCTTATTCAATTTCTTGTTCCAAGCTGAGTGATCACGAATGCAAAAGTAGATTAAATGTGAGTCAATAAGATGGTCAACAGATTAGATTCTTATTCTATATAAGCTGGATCTTCCAGATAGAGTTGAATCGCGGAGCCTGCGCTCGCCTTTGGTCAGAACTGAAATTGATAAAAGAGCCCCTCAGCCGGCTTCAAGACTGACTCAACTTGAGATGTCTCTTATTCGTAATTTTGTCCATAAAGATTACATTGGGCAAGACCTCGACAGATTTTGGATGGGGACCGATAATTTAAGACATGTTTGTAAGGCATGAAGTTTGAACTTAATTGGGCGGGCACTTCTGTTGTTCAGGTTCCAGTAGTCTCATTTAGTCTCATAATGATGGTTCCGAAGAAAGGGGTCAGATTTGAGTTCGATTGAGCCAAAACAAAGAAAAAAAACTATTAGTAAGTTTTTTGGTGTAATTTTATTGAGTCTTTTGGTCGGACCTTTCTTGCTGCAGTTTCAAAACTGCGCTCCCATTGGCGGTGGCTCAGAGGACCTTTCGTCTTCATCGGGAGATCTGGGTGATGGTGGCTCATTAATTAATCCAGGACAGATTGATTTGGAAGAGCTTTGTCGGAATAACCAGCCACCTGAGTTATTTACTCAGCTGAGTGATCAGAATTTTGCCGTAGGGATGGAAGTGGGAGCAGGGACCAGCGCCAATAGCAACCTCCGTGTCTTTGGAACTCCAGGGCAGGGAGAAACTCAGGCCATGAGCCTGCGCTGTAGAGTGACTCAAACAGACTCCTCAGGCAACAGTCGTACAGTTCTCAATGTGGGATGCAATAACCAGAACTTCCAGGTTCAGGATGATGGATCCTACCGGGCAACGATCAGTTTGCGTCAAGCGAATAACACTCAGTGTATGTCGGGAACCGTCGAAGTTCGTTATCGGGCTGAGGACCAATGCGGTGCAAGTACTCCTGAACGAGTGTTTTCAGTGAGCGTTTCTGATGCCTGCCGTCCTGAGATTAAATTAGTGGCGAATGATGCGCGAAATGGAGCCCGACTGGGGAGCCAGGTCGATATTGATGGAAACTTTCTTGTGGTATCTGCGGATGGGGACAGCAATGCCAATGGGGACTTGGCAGGGGCTGCCTATGTGTTTCGTCGTGAGGGGGCGAACTGGGTCCAAGAAGCTAAACTTTTGCCGCAGGACGATCCAGGAGTTCTGGACAGAGGAGGGCTCAGTGCGGTGGCCATTTTGGGGCAAACTGTAGCTCTCGGTGTCCCTAGCCGAGGAGGTGCCAATCAAGGAGCTGTGTACATTTTCAGGCGGGGAGCCGGGGGGACTTGGTCACAGACTCAGCGACTGGATCCAGTTGGGGGCAACCCCAATGGGGGCGACTGGTTTGGTTTTGATCTAGCCCTTTCTGCTTCCCGATTGGCCATAGGGGCTCCTCGGACTCACCAAGGTGGTGTTGCTGAAGCCGGAGCCGTTTACTCTTTTGTCGAATCAGGGGGAGTATTTATTCTCGAGACGGTTCTTATGTCTGCTACTCCCTTAGCGAGAAGTTGGCTGGGTTTCAGCATAGATACGGCTGGAAATCGGGTGGCTGCGGGCGCTCCAGTCAATGATCTCTTTGCCACGGACCGACCGGGTTCAGCGGTTGTCTTTCAGGGGTCTGGGACCAGCTGGACACAGACGGATCTTCAGATGAACAATACCCCTAACGGAGCCCGATACGGCTTTGATGTGGCTTTGCATGGGAACCGAGTGGCTGTGGGGGCTCCTTTTGCTGGCTCAGGCTTTGTTGCCGTCTTTGCGGAAAATGGTGGTAACTGGTCTCCTTTGCGTATTGATGCTCCAAGGGGAACGACCACTTTTGGCAGTAGCTTGGCTCTCCAGGTGAATACACTCTTAATTGGAGCTCCTTCAGACAACTCCAAGAGGGGAGCTGTTTTTCATTTTGACCTTGATGGCAGTGCCCAGCAGAACCAGTCTCGTTTCAAAATAATGGCTAGAGATAGGAACAATGAGCCACAGGACCCTGTGCAAAAACCTGGAGAATTTGGGAGTTCTGTAGCTGTTGATGCGGGGCTTGCGGCCATCGGTAGTTGGGCTAAGTTTTTGTATGCGAATGAACTCAATCACACGAACCGTGATGTGGACCGGGGTGGGGCACTTTACTTGGTGGAGTTATTACAATGAAAAGTTTGACCAGGCTTTGCCGCAAATACCAATTAGCCTTGATCCCTTTTTTGATGGTCTTTAGTTTTGATGGTCGATCGGTCATAGATGTTGATGGGCATCGAATGGTGGACGGCAATCTGCTGACTTTCGGATCTGATGTTTGGAGGCAACAGATGGAAGCCGATGGTTTAGTTGCTCTCTATTTGTTCAATGAGACCACGGGGCCAGTTAGAGATGTGTCTGGATTTGGCGACCCCCTAGATCTGGTGATTGATCGTCCGGATCCAGCAGTTCAGCCTGTGAACAGAAACCCGGGTTCTCTTGAGATTCGCTTTCCCACTCTTATCCACAGTAATGGTCCGGCAACAAAAATCATTGATCACTGTAAAGCCAACAATGAACTCACTTTGCAAGTCTGGCTCTCCAATGCCGCCTCTGCTGAACTTCCAAGGATCACTCCTATCCGCATTGTGACACTTTCCAACCCGCTCTCCACAAACCAAAATCAGCAGAGTTCCGCGAATCGAAATTTTTTCTTTGGTCAAGATTATGATGCTGGGACTATGTACCGAGGGGTGATTCGCACCAGCCGAAGTCAAAGTGGAGGAGAGATCGCTAACGACATTAATATTACTAAGGTGAGAGAACTTCAGAGTGTGGTGATGACACGGGATGCTCAAGGAATCTCTCGTCTCTATGTGAGCTACAGAGATGACAATGGCCGAGACCGCCTTGTTCTGCGCCGCGAATTGGCTTCTGACACTGACTTTCATGGGAGTTTTTCAAACTGGGATGACGCTGCTATTTTGGGTTTGGGCAATGAAATTTCATACAATACTGGTCTCCAATCCGAAGACAGAGCTTGGCTTGGAACACTCTATGCTGTTGCCATATTCTGCAAGGCTCTATCTCCAGTCCAGATTCTTGGTGGAGCGGCTCCCCCACAGCCAGCTCTTCGGCCTTTAAATATAGACCCCTCTTTTGTGCCAACAGAGAACCATCGGCGTGCGGCCTTTTTATTCAGAAGATTGACGGGAGTAACAGTTCCAGTGACCCATCCCCTCATTGCTCAAATGGCCACAGAGATTGCCGGGGGCACTAGGATAGGGTGGTTGAGGGCCGCTCAAATCGCCACCTCACAGCCTGAGTTTTACAATATCACAGTGCGAGATTTTGCTGCCCGCATGGCCACTCGAGAGGAGACAGTAAATGCGCCTCTAAACGATTTTGTAGCCACTATCATTGGAGTTGTCAGGGACAATGAGAATGCGAGAAGTCTTTTGACTGGGAATTTCTACTACGCGGCAGACCCAGATAAAGCGGCCGTGGTGGATCACTTGGTGGATGATATCTTGACCTCCAACAATCACTATCAGGACTTGGAGAGAAATCGTTTTAACCTGGCTGAAGTTTTAGTGAGGCGAACGCCACAATCTATTTACGATGGCCAAGGAGGAGTGGTTGCTAATCCGGATCCGGCAGGTCTTCTCACAACGAGAGGGTGGATGGAAGCTCATGCTGTTGCCGGAACTAATCGACGCTTAGTTGAATACGCATTTAGGCAGTTCATGTGTGTGGGCATGGAGCACTGGGCCGATGCTTACGGGCCTGACAACATGGTAGGAAGGGATATAGACCGTTTTCCTGGGAACGAACATGATACCTACACCACAAGTTGTAGATCCTGTCATTCAGTGATGGACAGCAAGCGGCCGGCCTTTGCCCGCTTTGATTTTAGTCATGGCTTTATTAAAAACGCTTTTATTCACCCTCCCGGGGATGCTCCCCATCAGATGCCTCAAAACCCCGCTGGTGTGGCTGAAAAAATGAATAGGAACGATGATGTCTTTCCAGGAGGCTATGTCATAAGCAATGATGAGTGGGTCAATCATGCTGTCCGCGGAGCCAATGAGGCCTTTTTTGGATGGCGATCAGAGCGCCAAAGGGGATATGGAGTGAGGGAATTTGGTCAGCTTCTAGCGGGATCAGAAGCCTTTCCCCGATGTCTGGCTCAAAGGGCCTTTCGCTCAGTTTGTAAAAGAGATGTGGCTCCTTTTGAAAGAGGAATGATTAATCAAGTAGCCAGAGAGTTTGAGGAAAATGGATATAATCTCAGACTACTTTTCGAGATGATTGCAGTTACTGAAGAGTGCATGGGCCAGTGAGATAGGAGGCGATGAAAATGAAAACAGAGAAGCAGAAAATCAGAAGCCTCCGCAAAAATCTATCACTCATTGCCACGCTAGGAATTATTGGAGCGATGTCTGCAGTCTTTGGTCATGGGTGCGGGGAAATCGGTAAGGTGGTTCCCAGCATGGGACTTTTTTCCTCCGAAGCTGAGGAGGAGTTTGAAGTGATTCCTGGAGCTCGAACAGCAGGAACCCTCTATGCTAAACAAGCCTTGGATGCGATGTTGGCCTGTACTGGTTTGACCGCAGAAAGTGCATTGACCCGAGAGGAGTACCAGAATCGAAGAGGAAGTTTGTCGGAGTTCGGCTATGCCACTCATGTTACCCCTCCGATGGCGATGGCCCTAATAGCCTTGGCCGGGGAGGTCTGTAATGACCTTATTCAAATAGAGTCCAGCCTGGAGTGGAATCAACGAAACATATTCACTTCTTTTAATTTCTCCGCCAACTCGGTGACCGACGAGGATGTACGGGATGCTTCAGCTCGAATGGCTTTAGCTTGTTGGCAGAGGAGTCAAACGCCAGAGGAGGCACAAATTGTTTTGGAAAGTTTGAGTACAGTGAGAGCGAGTTCTGGGGCTGAGGCGGTGCGAAAAACAGCACTGAGCCTTTGTGCCGGAATGTTAGCGAGTTTAGAGGCCGTTGAAATTTGAGTTTTTAGGAATGAATAGAGTTAAAATTATGGGGGCATCATGAAACAAAACAAAGGGCTTAGTCAGAATGCCATTGACTTTGAGAGGTTAGCTCAAGGTGACCTAAAAGCCTATCTTAAAACTCATCGCAAGCCAGTGACGCGGAGAGAGTTTCTGGCCACAGGGCTGTTGCAGTTCACAGCTGCGATGACCTTACCCTCGCTCTATAATATTTTATCTCGTTCTGGTCTGGCTCAAGCTCAAGAGCTTGTCTGCGCCCAGGCCGGTCTATCGGATTTGCCCCCCGTCATTACCTTTAATTTGGCGGGAGGGGCTGCTATGTCTTCTAATTTCGTTCCTATGGATCAAGGAAGGCAGCCACTATCCAGCTATGGACTCATCGGATTGGGGAGTTCAAGGAATTTACAGTTTGATGCAGAATTTGCCAACCAGGCCCCTTTTGCAGCCATTAGTGGGATGCTCGCAGGAATTCGCGAGACCTCCAGTCCCACCACTCGAGCCAACACTGTCTTCGTTGGCAAGTGTCTGCGCTCGCAAGATGACACCGCAGAGAATAAGCTCAGTATGGATGCCCTGGTGAACAAAGCAGGCGTTCGCGGGTCTATTCTTCCCAATTTGGGGCGCAATAGGAATGATTCAGCTTTTTTAGTTCCCCCATCTCCTTTGGAGGTGCGCAGCTACGCAGATATTACTGGGGCTCTAGGAGTGGCTGGGAGTTTAGGGTCTCTCTCGCGTCAGGAGCAAGGCAAGCTGTTTGAGATGACTCAGCGCCTAAGTCGACGCCAGGCGGAAAGCTTGCACAGTTCCAGCGGGGGGCGCCAGTTGGCCCACCTCTTTGAGTGTGCCGTTCAGGATAATGTAAGGTTGGTGGCCACAGAAGATCCAGGAACGAACCCCCTTTCTGATCAGGCATTCTCTGGAGTATGGAACATCAATGAAAACTCAAGGCGCTCTAGTCGAGATTTTGTGTTTGGGTCTATTGTCTACAATGTGCTTAAGGGGAATGGAGGCGTAGGGAATTTAAATATAGGGGGCTATGACTACCATGGAAACCCAAGAGCGACGACGGATGCAAGAGATGTGACGGCAGGCCAAGTGATAGGGCAAATTTTAGAGTCTTTTGCGGTAATGAACAAGAAGGCTTTTCTCATGGTGACCTCAGATGGAGGAGTAGGAAGTCAGAACTCAGAGGTTGCTGGAAATAACTTTACCAGCGACCGAGGGACTGGTGGAGTGATTTACATGATCGCCTATGATCCTATGGGACGGGTTCGAGCCAGTGATTTTCAATTGGGACATTTTACGGAGGGGCAAGCCGCTGATAGAGATTTTGTCACAGCTGGTACCGTTGAGAGAGGCATAGCTGGAGTTTTTGCAAACTATTTGTCTTTTGCCGGACAATTGGGCCGTTTTGAATCTGTGTTGCCCAGAATTCTGGGGCCTGGAGATCTTGATCAAGTGGTTAAGATTTTTGCTTAGTATGTTGAAATGAGGGTGTAAGAGAGGTTTAATGCATGAATAAGAAGTCCGTCTTTGTGATTTCGATGCTTTTTCTGGGTATTTTGCCGTTTCTCTATAATAACTGTTCGGCCCAGCATGACCCCAGCTCAAGGGATTTCTCCTCAGCCTCAGATTGTGACCCAATTGATGAGTTTGCCCGAGGCTTTCATCCCTTCTTGAGAAACAACTGTGTATCCTGTCATGTGCCTGGGGGTGTTGGAAAGGGTGTTTTTGCCGCTGGTGACATCCAAATGGCTTTTGAGGCCTTTGAGTTGGCAGGATATTCGATGGTTTCGGATTATGCCGTGAATCCGGCCCATCAGCCACCCTATACAGGAGCTCAGCACACCGAGACCATCAATACGTTGAAGCTGGATTGGAGCCGTGCTTTGGAGCGGAGGGAAATATGTCAGGGAGGATCCGCCCAGGAGAGGGTCGATGTTTCAAACTGGATACAGACAAAGAGTCAGGGACTCAACATACTTGAAAATGGGCAGAGCGAAGTGTTGTCATGGAATTTGGAACAAGACCTGCTTGACAATGGAGCTGGACTCCCGCCAATTGAAAGAGCGGTTTTTCAGGTGACCGCCACCTTGGAGGAGAGAGGTGGGAGGAAGTATTATATACTGTCACAGCCCACTCTTGATCTTCGCAATAACTCCAATCAGGACCTGAGAGTCAGGGGACTTAAATTTCGAATTAATGGAAATTATATCAATAACGACACAACCTTTACTTTTCTTAATCGCGCAGTGAGGAGGGGCACAAGAGAGCAAAACTTATCCTCCGGGAGCTCAGTGGCCCCCAGTGACTTTAGAGCTCGTGATGTGATTGCCCTTTCCTTTGGCGAGCTGATTTTAGAGGAGTTACCCCCTGCGCCTCCCGGCCCTAGGGTCAACTTTCGTCTGGCCTCCCAAGAGGTCATGGAGGGTGATGGAGAAGTGGAAGTCTGGGTAGAACTGTCCGAGCCTATCCCGAGCCACACCGTTGTGGTAGGACTGCAAATTGAAGGGGAGAGCACAGCCATTCCTCTGCGCAGTGGACGATCGGTGCGATTGCGAGATGAGACAGGGGGAACCAGGGACCTGGTGATTAACAGTTTTGATTGGGATTATGATTTTGACAGTTTAGGTGTGGTGTTTTTGCCCAACGAGACCAGCAAAAGAATTAGGTTGAACTTGGCAGAGCATGAACGCTATCAGCCGCCACGGCTTTTGTCATTGCGCATCGGTAGTGTGGTAGGGGCAGAAGTGGGTGAAGTTGGGAACTACAGTTTGACGATCAACAATGCCAATCCAGCCCCCGCTATCGATGAGATCACTTTCAGTATGCTTATGCGGCCGGGGGGAGTATTTTATGAGTACTGTCTGACCTGTCACAACTCTGCGGACAAGAGAGGAGGGCTAGATCTAGCCAACTTTCGTGAGATGATTGATCGAGAAGTACTCATCCCCGAGGACACCAACAGCCTGATGTACATACGAATGTCCACCCAGAGTGGAACTCAGCCACCCATGCCCTTGACGGGCATATTACCTTCCCATATCAGAGGCTTTGTCGAACAGTGGATTTTAAGTGGAGCCAAGAACAATTAGAGGTTGAGAGGGGTTAAGGAATGGAGAAGAAAACAGCTGGTGGATCCGCTTTAATTCTCGCTCTGGTTGTGGGGGTCTTTCTCCTAGCTCTCTTTCAAAACTGTTCTCGCCATGATGAGGGGCTCGACCCAGGAAGCGCCTATCTTTTGGAGATTCAAAGAGAGGCTTTAGGGGTTTTGAGTCGTCATTGCGCCAGCTGCCATGCCCCTCACATCACTGAGATGAATTCTGTGGGTGACATTCTTAATCCTGAGGATCTCATCTTTAACAATTTTATTGTTCCGGGAGAGCCCCAAAATTCTTCTCTCTATCTGTTGGCTATTGATGGACTTATGCCTCCCGAACCGGGGGTGCAGTTGACAGGTTTGGAGTTAGAGGTTCTCCATAACTGGATTTATGCCTTAGGGCGGCCATGGGAAAATGAGTCGGATGCGGAGGAGGAGTAGGAAAGAGGGGTGACTCGCTGATGAGTTGTGGGTTTTCCCTCAGTTGACATAAAAGCGGTGCTGGCTGATGCTCATCATTATGAGTCAAGAGTCTGGGCCGCCTAGTCAGAGTTCTATAAGTGCTATCCTTTACCTGTTGGACTGTCCTCTTTATCGTGGTGGGCTGCGCATGACTGCCGAAGGCTTGGAGTCAAAGAAGGGCTCGACCTTTCCCGAGACAGAGGGGATTTATTGGCTCTATCGTCAGCCTCAAGCTCACTGGCTTCAGTGGCAGGCCAGGGCCCGGGCTCTTCTGGCCGCTCAGGACAAGCAGACCACTCTTTTGGCAGAGGAAAGAGCTGTGCTGCCCCCGGATGCTTCCCCCCTCACTGAAAATCGATTGGAACTCTTGAGGGAAGGGCGCCTCCACAATCGAAAGGTCTATTCCGAAATCTTGGCTCCTTTGCTTAAGGTTCAAGAAGGTGAGGGCGGTGGCCCTAAGGGAGATCAGCTACAATGGACAGCGAGTTTGGCCGAGTCCTTGCCCAGTCATCAAAATATGGCCTCTTATCATGAGGTCCTTTTTCGCGATTGGGCCTGGGAAAATGGCGAAAACAAGGCGGCCTTTGACCTCCTCCAAAGACTTTGGCTTGGGAAGGATTATGGGTCGAAATCGGGGCTTCCAATGGGAGATAAAGTAGTTGCAGTATTGGGCAGTGGGGCCGGAAGGCTGGCTGTCGATTTGCATCATCACTTTAAACCCAAGGCGAGCCTGCTTATAGATATAAATCCTCTGTTGCATCTTGCGGCCCATCGCCTGATTCGGGGCGAGAGCTTTCAGCTCTATGAGTTTCCCCACCCCCCTTTGAGCCATGAGCAGGTGGCCGTGGCACAGCTTTGTGAAAACCCCTATGGTCCTCAACCTGATATGCATTTGTTATTTGCAGATGTAAGCCAGCTTCCACTCAAGCCTCAGTCCCTGGATGTGGTTGTAACTCCCTGGCTCATTGATATTATTCCCGAGGATTTACCCAGTTTTATTCGCCGGGTGAATCGGGTTTTAAAACAGGGAGGCCTTTGGTTGAACTTTGGGCCTCTGGGCTTTGAGACCCGAAGCCTGGCGCAAAGGCTCTGCTTTGCCGAGGTCAAGGAGTTACTGGAGCAGTCCGGCTTTGCCTTGGAGGTGGACTTTCAGGAGCGCGTGCCCTATCTCCAGTCGCCGCACAGTAGTCATGGTCGGGTTGAGACTGTGTTCTGCTTTAGGGGCAAGAAACTCAAGGAGGTGAAGGAGCCAAAGCGTTTTGATTACTTGCCTTCATGGTTGAGAGATTGGGCTGAGCCCATTCCAGTCACCAACTTCACTGCTGAATTGGCTTTGATTAATAAGGTCCACTATGAGATCACCGCCATCATTGATGGACGAGTGAGCTTCAGTGAGATTGCCCTGGCCATGGAGCAAAACTACGGGATGACCCGAAGTCAGGCTGAGGAGACTCTTTTTTCCATCCTTCTGAAGGTCCATGAGTCCAGCCTGAGAATTTAGTCAGGATGAGGGGTTCAGTTTATTGGCTGGAAAAAGATCTCTTGATTGCAATATTTGAGGACTGGCTTTGGCAGATATTTTTGAGCTGCAGCCAAGAGACCTGGGACATAAGAGGAGGCAGCTCTTGACTGGCTTGCTCATCGGCAATGGATTTGAAGAATTCAATTCTGTCTGTCGACAGAGGGTGAGTGCTCAACCACCTCATCTGACTCTTGTCCCTCCCTTTAATTCGAGAAAAAAAGTCCACCAGGCCCGAGGCAGAAACCCCAGCTTCCTTGAGAATTTGCCCCGCCAACTGGTCGGCTTGGGACTCTGCCTCCCGGCTAAAGCCCAAATGAATGATCAGGCCCATGGTGGCGGGGTCGAGGACAATGGCTCCTGACACATCCCCCATGGCAAAATTGAGGGCGGCCACCACAAAGGTGGACCGGATCACCTGCTCCAGAACATGGCGATGATAGACATGGCCTATCTCGTGGGCCAACACACCTGCAATCTCCTCAGGGCTTTCAGCCATCTCTAAAAGGCCCTTGGTCAGTGCCACCCGGTCCCCCATGGCAGCAAATCCGTTGGGTGCCTCTTGAGGTACGACGGTCAGGCTGTAGTCCAATTCATTGAGGAGTGGAACATTCAACCGTTGTTTTAGTTCTTCCAAAGCCGCTAAACCCTCGGGATCCGAGCAAACCATAGGAAACAGTCGCACCCACATGTCAGTGGTCAGGTCATGCTCCTTATCTCTCGAGACTTGATCTGTAAGGAGTTTGCTAATGGGTTTACTCGAGGAGATAAGTCCTAGCAATACAGCGATGACGGCCATCGCCAGCAAAGCGATATTGAAAGGAGTTGCCGAGAGCTTCCAGGACCAAGTGTTCAGAGAACTTAAATGTTTGACTAGACTTGGGGAGTGAATCTCCAGCTGATAGCCATTTTGGCGGTGGTTAACATAGAGGAGTTCTGCAGTGATGTGCTCAATATCAATCTCGCTTTTCCGCCACAGCCAAGTGCCCTCTGAATGAAGAACGGCCAGGCCTTGGGAGGTCAATTGGACTTGAACTCTTTCCTCTAAGGCCTTTTCTCCGCGGAGCAGTTTGGCTTCTCCTCCCACATCTTTTTTCATTAAATCCCTGCATCAAAGTCGAAAAATGAAGCTAAAGCCTCACCACCGGCCGAGCTGTCTTGCTTGGCTTCATTCACAATCTCCTCAAAATCCACGGGCCCTCTGAGTCTAAAGCTGTTAAAAAGAGTTTTGCGATACCAATTGCTCACAAAGGGGTAAGCGAGGCCCAGAGTGAATAGAATCAAGGCACCGCCGACAATAGTGGGCATAAAGAGGTCCTCTCCAGAAATTTTGCTGCCTAGGCGGGCTTTACCATATCGGGTGTGGTGCAAATGAAATTTGGTCAGCCAAGCCTGATGCCAAGGGTAATAGAGCCCCAAGGTCAGGAGGAGCAAGGGGAAGGCGATGATGTAGTGGTACCAGAGGTCCCAACCCTTACCGCTATAGGAGAGTTTTTGAGGCCCGAAAGAAATGGCCTCGGTGAGATTTTTTCTGTTTGTGGCCGCCAGAAAGGGGTAGTAGAGCCCTAGGGTGAATAGAGTAAACAGAGATCCAATCAGGGCCTCTTTAATGTACTTTGAAAAGTTACCTCCAAAACGGAAATGCACACCCCGGAACTTTGTATTGGAAATCCAGTATCTCAGAGATAGGTAACGCAAGGCGAATCCGGCCCAAAAGAGCAGACCCCAATGAAAGAGAACTAGGGCAGCGACGATGGGCAGGGCAAGGTTACCTACTAATAACTCAATGACATTTCCAATTAAGACCCAGAGAATAAAGGCCGGGACCACAAACTTGGCAAAGCCCATATAGAGGTGTTTCGCCGTGCCGGTGTATTGGAACCGACTCCCCTCAAGTACCAAATGAGACCAGATAAACTTTCTTTTATTGGTCTTGCCCCAAAATCGGTAAATCCCAATAGTCAGGACAGTGAGAAGGGCATTTTTATAAATGAGGAGAGCGTAATCAGAGGCCTGGGCCACATAGCTCAAGGGACGAGAGACCCCCTGAGGTTGAGACGGCTTAGAAGGCGAAGTGGGTAGATCGGCTTGAGGCAACTGCAGGCTCATAAGGGGCGCCCCTCTCAATAAAGCATGTTGATTGGTCTTAAGTCTTGTCGGGAGAGTGGCATAAGATCTTGAGCACAATGCAAGGCATTATGAAAGAATGGAGAATCAGCTCCAGCCGAAAACTTGGAGTCGCCATAAGTTATTGATATTCATGTTTTATTTTAAGTTAAGCGAGAGGATGCGATCCCAAAGTTCCTGAGAAGGGCCCGAAAATGGCTCGCTGCATATCCATACAGGGCCTGGCACCTTTTGGAATGGTTGCGGGGGCCGGATTTGAACCGACGACCTTTGGGTTATGAGCCCAACGAGCTACCAGGCTGCTCCACCCCGCGTCATGAGATTAAATTTAAAGAACTGGGCCTAAACTACGCAGATGCCCAGGGAGAGTCAAGCTCTGCCTGTAAATAATCGGGATCTGGACACTAAAAGCTCACTGGTTCCCGCGGCTTCCGCTGGTGGACTCCAGGCCCCGCCGCCTGAGGGGATCCAGGTGGGGGCGAGTGGATTTGTGGCCCATACGGAAGTGATGGGCGCAGTTCTTAGAACAGGTGTGAAGGGCCGGATCTCCACTCCCCAGACAGTGGTTGCAAACCACATCTTCGTGGCCACACTGTCGGCAGGAGATCTTTTCTTTGGCGGGCTGCCCGCAGTGGGGGCAAAGTCCGTAAGTTTTTGAGGGCTTAAGTTGGCTGTCCACAGCCACTCGGTAGTCAAAGACGAAGCACTCGCCCTCCCAATGGCCTTGGGGAAAGCGCTCCAAATAATTGATGATGCCCCCGTTGAGCTGGTAGACCTCCCTGTAGCCCTGGTTTTTCATCTCAATCAGGGCCTTTTCACAGCGAATCCCCCCTGTGCAGTACATCAGAATTTTTTTGTCCTTGGGAATGCCAGATTCGGCCGCCTTTTGCGGAAAGGACTGAAACTCGTCAATGTTCAGGTCGATGGCTCCCTTAAATTTGCCAATCTCGTACTCGTAGCGATTGCGAGTGTCCAAGACCACCACATCCTCGTCTTGCAGAATACGGTGCCACTCCTCGGGCTCCAAGTGGTGGTTGACTGCACTCTGCGGCACCACTTGAGGATTGCCCAAGGTCACGATCTCGGGACGAATTTTGACTCTCATTTTCAAAAAGACCGGCTTGTCCGCCAGGCTGTCTTTGTAAAAGACAGGGCCTGCAGGGGAGTCCTCTCCTGTTCCAAGAAGAGCCTCCATCTGAGAGCGAAAGGGGTTCAGGGCCTCTCGCGGGCCAGAGACTGTGGCGTTAAAACCCTCAGTGCTCAGCAAAAACAGCCCCTTGAGCCCTAAGGACTCCCCCAACTCTTTAAGTTTTTGCCGAAGCTCGGGCAACTGGGCCTCCTCAAGGGGAATAAACTGGTAAAAACTTGAGACAACAATGGGCTCAGAGCTATCTGGGGCGGGACCCGCAATTGGACTCGCAGTTGGACTCACAATTTTAGAATCTGTATTCATGGGCCAAAGATTTAGCTCCTTAGCCCTGTGGCCGTCAATGGCCAACTGGCAGACCTTCCAGGGCCATGATTTTCAGGGCATTGGTGGTGGGGCAGGGCCCTGAGTGAATCAAATAGGAAAAGTGCAACTGCTCCTCCACCACTTCATCGCGAAAGTGGAAGTTGCTCAGAGCACTAAAGCGCTCGCTCAGCTGAGTGAGCTCCAGGTCGTGGGTGCTGATCAGCCCTAAGATCTGAGGGTGTTCCAGCAAATGCTCCACCACGGCCCGGCTACCCTGAAGCCTTTCTCTGTTGTTGGTGCCGCGAAAAATCTCGTCAATCAAATAGAGAAAGGACTCCTTGGCCCTTGCCCGATCAATAATTTGTCGCACTCGGCGAACCTCGGCGTAAAAGCTGGAGTAGCCGGCCTCTAAAGAGTCGGACACATGCAGACAGCTCATCACCGGGGCCACAAAGCTGATAAACTCCCTGGCAAAGACGGGGGCGCCAATCAAGGCCAGCTGCTGATTGAGGCCTAAGGTGCGCAGAAAAGTGGATTTTCCGCTCATATTGGAGCCCGTGATCAGGCCCAGGCGGCGCTCTTTGGTCAGCTCCAGAGAGTTGGCTTTCACCTGCTTGCGATCAATCAGCGGGTGATAGAGCTCTGTGACTTTCAGGTAGGGTTCCTTTTGCCACTGAGGCCAGGTTTGGCTTTGATAGTGGTGCATAAGAGCTAAGCTGGTGAGGGCCTCCAGCTCAAATAAGTCCTCTTGAGTTTCTAAGAGCTTGGCGGCGTGCTCCAGGCGCCACCTCTCGGCCCCAAAGGCAAAGCTGTAAGTCCAGGGTGAGACGGCGTTGACGGCAAAGTGAATGAGCCAGTGGCCCTGCACGCTGAGGCCGGAGATAAAAAAGCTCAAACGCTTGAGCCGCTTGGAGATTTGATTGGCAAAGATCCGCGGGCTGGATTTTTGGAAGGCTCTGGTCTGGCTCTCCACATGGATTAAGAGGGGCTTTAAGCCCTCCAAGGATTGGTTAAGGTCCTCGGCCTTGCTGAAGGAGCCACTGACCTGGGACAGGCTAAAGAGGGAAAAGAGGGCGTAAAGGGCCAGGGGTAAGACCAGGGGGCCGCCCACCAGGCCCTGAATCTGCAGAGTCATGGTGATCAAATAGGCTGGGAAGAAAATCATATGCAAGAGAGCAAAGGTTTTAAATTGGGGCCCCAGAAGACTT
>SKLV01000096.1 GCA_007121385.1 Bdellovibrionales bacterium | reverse complement strand
TGACGGCGGCCACAACCACATCGTCTAAAATGACTCCATCGTCCATACCGCTTTTCAGGATGGGCTCTCCATCCTTAAACTCAAAAAAGCCTTCATCGACTAAGACATTAAAGCGAAAGACAAACTGATCTTTAGGAAGGTCACTGAGATCCACCACCAAAGACTGACTCCTCCAATCACTTAAGGAGTGATTTCGCCCATTCAATCCCGAACCAAGAGTTCCATCGGACTCCAAAGATGTCTCAAAAACAGTAACCCAGTGAGAGCTCTTGAGACCATCGGAGCCAAAATCATCCCCCACACCACATTTGGCAAGGCTGCTGTTGCACACCTCAACTCGCAAATACTCGGGCCCACTTCCCGCCATCTCCAGATCCACCGGAATATATTTAAATGCAATTCCCACCTGATTGTAGTCAGATAGGGGTAGGGCCTCAGAAATCAGGTAAATATTATGAACTGAGCTACCGGGTCTTCCATAAAAGTAGAGAGCGCGATCCCCACTGGCCGCAGGCCCCATCTCAGACTCAGAATAGATTCGCGCACTGACCCGATCGCCTGACGAGCCCACCATTCGGCCTCGGTCATTGACTATCTTCCGCCAGCCGAACAGACTGTCGGCAGCTCGATCATCCACAGACTCCCTCTCAAAGGAATCAGTGATCAAAAGCTCAACCGGACTGCAGCCAGGCCCAAAGGACAAGCTCTGCGCCGCACCCGAGGGCTGAAAGTTAACTTCACTGCAGCCCTGAAAGACAGCAACAGTGGCTGCCAGACCGAACACAAAAAAACTTTTCTTGTATTTATTATTGAATCCCATATAGCCTCCCCAGAACTCAATTCTAGTGGAGTCAATTGAACTTCGCAGCAAAAGTCGATTGCCCCTCTCAACATGAAGCAAACTTTTTTTTAGATCCAAAAAAGCGAAAAACTTTTTTTCAGGGTGCCCGTCGTCTTTCTGCGTATCAGCGCATCATTTAGATCGAATTGGCATCACAATATCTTAGTGAGAAGAGCAAAAGCCTTTTTTGGAAGGCCAACTATAATGCGCTGATACGCAAAAAGACGGCGGGCACCTAGGACCGCTGGTTGGTGAACTGAAGAGGGATTTCAAAATCTTGGGAGCGAATCATATTCATGCACTCGCGGAGGGCATCAATGCTCTTGGAGCTGACGCGAACCTTGTCGCCCTCCACTTGGCCTTGAACTTTTAAGCCTGAGTCCTTGATGGCCTTGTTGATCTTTTTAGCCATCTCTCGCTCAATGCCCTGGACAAAGCGGGCCTTTTGCCGCTGAAGCATGCCGCCGATGGCTTCCACCTTGTCAAACTGCAGGGATTTAATGTCCACCCCGCGGTGGTGAAGCTTGCCGAGCAAAATGTTTTTAATGGTCTCAATCTTGTAGTCGTCCTCGCCGGTGATCACAACCTCATCGCGCTCCTTGTCCCACTCCAGGCTGGCCTTGGAGCCTCTAAAATCGTAGCGGCCGACAATTTCCTTGCGGGCCTGGTGGATGGCGTTGTCCACTTCCTGTAAATTGACTTCGGAGACAATATCAAAAGAGGGCATAGACCCTTAGGATTACCTCCCAAAAAAGTCGGGGGTCAAGACCTTAAAAGGATTAAGCTTTTCTATTTTGAAAAACTTACACAGGCAAAGCCCGGGAGAATTGTGTAAAATCCTCCACCTATGACGCATAAAGCAATTTCCCCCGAAAAATCTGACTTTACCCCCCTCAGCCGGAGGACTTTTAAAGGCCTTCTGCTTCCCCTCTTCAGCCTAACTCTGGCTGGAGTTTTAACTCTGACCAACGGGGCCCAAGCCGACTCCTCAGGTCGAGATGGACAGGGCGTGGTGACTCAACCTGAGACTATTTTAATCCGCTTAAGGGCCCTGAGCTTTAACCACCGCATCGGACCTGAGGCGCGCAATCACTTAATTGGAGTCTTGCGCCAAGCCCTGCACGACCACCCGGAATCGCGAGTCATCCTCCTTTTTGGCTCCAGCGAGAAGAAATATAAGATGGCCGAGTACCTGCAGCTGCAGGGACATGATCGCTTTGGAGGCTCTCAGTTGGAGGGCATTGAGGCTTGGGTTTTGCCTGAGGCTGAGGAGGCCTCGGTTCATCACTTTTCAGACCCCGAGATCTTTACAGCTTTGCGCTTGCGTCGGGACCTCAACCTCAATCAATCGCTGATGCTGATTGAGGTTTTGGGACGAGAGGATGAGTTCCGCCATGTCCAGCTCAACAAAGAAGCCGCACACCTGAGCGCTGTCAAAACTTTTCAAAGCCAGCGCCATGCTCAACTGAGTGGAGTGAGCAACCGAATCTACCTGAACCTCAATCATGGCTTGGCCAGCTCTCTAGTTTTAGCCTTTCTCAGTCAATATCAGGATCACCCGGCTGTGGCCGAGATGGATGTGAGAGTGCGAACGCGAGCCCAGTCCCATGTGCGGTCAGACCGCTCTTTGCAAGAGTTTTTGGCCAGCCCCCATTTCTCTGACAAAAAGCTGTTACAAGAGGCCTTTCAAATTTTCTCCGAACATGATTTAAACAGACTCAGTCAGGAGGTTTTCTCTCTAATGAGTCAGCACAACCCACAGGGAGTCCGTGAGGCCTCCGGCGGAAAGCTGGGCTCAGGAGGTTTTACCTCCTGCAGTGCAACTCTCACCTTGCCGGGAAAAGCAGCGGATGACCTACCTTGACTCCTTTTTTTTCGTAAGCCTGACCACCATTTTTAGCATCGTCAATCCACTGGGAGCCTTGGGTCCCTTTTTGGCGATGACCGCCAATGATCCAAAAGAGAAGCGCTTGAGTACCGCCAAGCGCTCCTCGCTGGTCAGCTTTCTGGTCCTTATAGGTTGTGCTACCGCGGGCACCTTTATCTTTCAGTTCTATGGGATTAGTTTGCCCGCTGTGAAGATTGCTGGAGGCATTCTCCTCTTTTTGGTGGCCCTGGATATGATTAACGCCCGCCCCTCGCGAACCAAATCCACTAGCGAGGAGGCCGAAGAGGGAATTGAAAAGGAAGATGTGGCCATCTTCCCCTTGGCCATTCCCTTAATATCCGGCCCCGGCTCCATTGTCTCGGTGTTTATTTTGGCCGAGCGGGCCCAAAGCCTACTGCATCACTTTTACCTTTACTTAGCCATTGCCCTCACCATGGTGGGGGTGTTTTTGATTTTGCGCTCAGGCCATCAGATTGCCCGCTGGCTAGGCAAAATTGGCATCAATGTCTTTGCTCGACTGATGGGACTGATCCTCGCCGCCATTGCCGCCCAATTCGTCATAGATGGAGTGGCCGCCGTACTGTAGGTGCCCGTCATATTTTTGCGTATCAGCGCATCATAATCATAATATAGCCCCCCACTAAAAAGGACTGTGCTCCCTTTTGCCCTTCTCACCATGATCTTATGGCGCGCTGATACGCAAAAAGATGACGGGCACCTATAGCCACCAGGCGGAGGCGCCGCTCGGCAGAGCCTGGCCCTGCTGGTCGTGGATGAGCATCTCTTCGGCCCACTGGATTTGGCCTTGAGAGGCGGCTCCCGCTCCGCCAAAGTTTTGCGCCAACAAATTGCCTAAGGCGGTGGGGGTGTAGCCGGGAGAGTGGGAGGACAATAGGACAAAGCCCCGCTCAGGATCCATGAGCTGAGCCAGGTCTCGCAAGAGAGGAATCAAATGCTCTTCAATTTTCCAAGTTTGCCCTTTGGGGCCCCGGCCAAAACTGGGGGGATCTAAAATCAGGCCCTGGTAGCGCCGACCCCGCCTCAGCTCCCGGGCCACAAAGGCCTGGACATCCTCCACAATCCAGCGGATGGGGGCCTCAGCCAAGCCCGCTCTAGCTGCATTTTCCCGGGCCCAATCCACGCTGGTTTTGGAGGCGTCCACATGGGTGACCCTGGCACCAGCTAGGGCACAGGCCATGGTGGAACCTCCCGTATAGGCAAAGAGGTTGAGGACTTCCGCTGGAGCTGAGGATGAAAAGCTGGGCTGCTTGAGAACCTCCTGAAGGCGCCGCCAGTTGGGCTCCTGTTCAGCGAAAAGCCCTAAGTGGCCAAATCCAGTCATACGCAAAACAAAGGGAATGGACCCGAGGCGGACCTCAAAGCTTTTCCCCTTAAGATCCGGGCCAGAGAAGTGCCACCGGCCATTGCCCTCAGACAGCCTTTCAAAGCGGGCTTGAGCCCCCTTCCAAGTTTCCATAGCTAAACTGGGGCTCCAGACGGCTGCGGGTGCCGGGCGCTCAATCAAAAAGCCCCCAATGTGCTCTAACCTCTTGAAATCACCACTGTCCACGAGTTGATAGGTGGGGCCAGTCGACTGCTGACCCCACCCCAGATCCAAGGAGGGCCGACTTGTAGATTTTACCTTTTTTGTCATTTTTATCTCTTTTTCGACACGCCGTTTACAGAATCTGCTGAATATGATAGCAAGTTCCTGTTCACGCAAGCCCTAAACGAGTTTATTGAGGCAAAAATTTACCATTTTTCAGGAGTGAAGGAGATTTCCCCTATGTCCTCCCAAAAACAAAAGCCCGCCCTACTTTTTTTAAGCCTGATCACAGTCACTGCTCTAGCCATTGGCTCAGCCTCAGCTCAAGAGGCCCTGGATGAGTATGTTGACGAAAGCGGTAATATTTTTCGCATCTTCCAGTTGAGCGCTGAGAAGATGGAGGACAAGGTCCGCATCCAAAAAGGTGGCGAGCCTCTCTCCATCGAAGAGAGCTTTGAGGCAGAGCGAGTGGAATTCCTCACTGAAGAGGACTCTGGCTTCACCAAGGTGGGACTGGCCCACACTCCCGGAGGAGCTTGGGTGACTGGCAGCACCTGGGGCCGCCATCGCACTCCTCATGTGTGGCACCCTTGGCCGGCGGGAACTTGGGTTTGGCCCTCAACAGTTTGGCCAGTAACCCCTGTTTGGGGCGTGGGCACCGCCGCCAACACCTGCTCAGTTTCCACCCCCTGCATTGGCGGCATTGGCCAAGCCTCTTGCTTTGGCGTAGGATTGGGGGGCTGTATGACCCTTCAACCAGGACATTCTGTAGCCTGCCTGCAGACCAATCCCATGTTTGGGTCGGTCACTTGGGTGAGCTACTCCTGCATCACCCAGCAACCCATAGTCTGTCAGCCCATTCACAGCGGTCTGCCCACAGCCTCTGACTGCCGGTGACGGACCAAGGGGCATAATGGTGACTCAAGTCAGTGGGAGACACATAAGTCTCTGGCAGCAAAAACTAAAGGTCTTGGCCGGTTTGGCAGTAGGATGGCTTTTTTGGCTCTTCTCCTCCCTGGCTTGGGCCTCTCCCTCAGACAGGCACTCAGGCCCCTCTGCCAGACCCGAGACGGAGTCCAGCCTGACCTGGGCCGAGCGAGGCCCGAAGCCCTCCATCTCCTGCGGCAAACTCCTTGAGATCTCCTCGGTGTCGGCCTTAGAAGTGTTTCCCCTGATTGGCTTGGCCCAATCCAGCTTCGTCCTAGCCCAAACTCCCCTAGTTCTTTTGTCCCAAGACTTGGAAGACCCCCTCTTCAATCAACTTCCTCTATTAGAGCAGCTGGAGATCTATGGCCAGAGATTGGCAGATGCCCAAAGTCACCTGGCCCCCCTGTTCCTCTTGGACACAACCGCCCTGCCCAGTCTTCACCGACAGCTGCAAGATCTAAAGCGGCTCTTTACTTCCGCCGCTGAAGATTTTCGCCGCATTCGGCTCTCTGGGGTCGCTCAGGCCAACTACCTGATGCAGCAAAACACCCTACTGATCCTCCGCAACCTAAAACATCTGTTAAGAGCTC
>SKLV01000062.1 GCA_007121385.1 Bdellovibrionales bacterium | reverse complement strand
TTTGGCCCTTAAGCTCTCCTCTTCGGGGCCGCTCCAGCACAGGCTCACAGGTTCAATTTTTTTACAGGAGGTGCAGATGACATGGTGGTGGTGAGAAAGCTGGGCTTGAGAGGCATTCGGCACCCCAGAACCCCGGTGATGTGAAGGTTCAGAGCGTCTTTCCAAGCCCCTCCATTCATAGCGAAAGCTGCCATCGGAAAAGTTGAGCTTTTCAATAAGCCCCAAGTCACAAAATGTGTGCAGGTTGCGATACACAGTGGCCAAATCGGAGGGAGCGGAAGTTTGGCTCAGTTGGTAATGGAGCTCTTCGGCCGAGGCCGGCTGCTCTAAAGAGGTCAAAAGGGCTATAAGGCTCAGGCGCGGCTGAGTTTTCTTCAGCCCAGCTTGAGTCATTCGCTCCAAACCGAACTCCAGAGCCTCTTGAGGGTTATGGGGGCAGCAGTGCATGGGCCAGGGACTAACAAGCTTTTTAGGGGCGGTCAATATTGCAAATCATTTGCAATTGAGGAGGCGGGGGATTGTTTTGCGCCGCACTATAAAGTTCTTTCTTTTAGCCACATCCAATTCCGTGAAGGCTTTAATATGGAGGGGCTTTGCCTGGGTCTGAGCTCCTGATCACACCAGGCCAAGGAGGTGATCCAGAAGGGGCCTTGTCGAGGGCTTAAGGGTTCAAAGGTTCAAAGGTTCAAGGGTTCAAGGGCTTAAGGGCTTAAGGGCTTAAAGGCTCAAACTCTCAAAGGCTCATAGGCTCATAGGCTCATAGGCTCAAAGGCTCAAAGCAGAGTTTAAAAATTCAATCAGAGCCGACAAAAAATTATGTGACTACTAACATTATTTATTGACGGGTTTTTCGAGGCTCTAAAGCGCCAAGTGCGGCGTATAAAGAGCCATTTTCGAAAAAACAATCTTCCCAAGTTGACAGAGACTCATGCCGGGGCCATTGCGCCTTTATAGAGGGGCTTGTGAGATGGTTTCGGCCTCCCTCAAAGTGGAGCTAAAAAAACCTGTGTTAGAGTCGGTTTCACGAGTGAAAATGGATCAGCCAGCCGCCCCAAGGAGGAGTCCCAATGCCACAGCAGTCCACCCATAAATCTATCATTGAGGCCCATAGCCAACACAAAAGCCAACCTCAAAACCTCAGTGATGATGATCTGCTGAAGCGCATGCGGAACTTGGTGCAGCAAGAGAGAACTCTAGTCACCGAGATTCTTCATCACCTCAAGGAGGTGGAAAGGCGCAAGCTCTACTCTGAACTTGGCTACAGAAGCCTCTTTGACTATGCCGTGAGAGAGCTGGGTTACTCCGAGGGCCAAGCCGGGCGGAGGATTGGGGCCATGAAGCTGCTCCGGGAACTGCCCCAAAAGGAGGCTAAGGAGCTGGAGAGAAAGATTGAAGATGGAAGTCTCAATCTCACCAATATCTGCCAGGCTCAGAGCTTTTTTAATGAAGTCAAAAAGGCCTCAGCCCATAAGCCCCTTCAAATGGAGGACAAGCTGGAGGTCCTCAAAGAGCTTGAACACAAGTCCTCCCGTCAGGGCCAAGCGGCCCTTATGGAGAAAAGACAAGGTGTAGGATTAGGGGTGTCCTTGCCCAAGGAGAAAACTCGAGCTCTATCTGGGGAGCGCTCGGAGCTGCGGCTGGTGCTCAGTCGAGAGCTTATGGCCGAGCTGGAAGAGGTCCGCGCTCTTTTGGGGCAAAAGGCTTTAGGCATGAGTTGGGCCGAGCTGATTGGCGAGATGGCGGCCTTGAGCCAAGAGGCCCTCAAGGATAAAAAATTTGGCAAGAGACGAGGGGCAGTGTCATCCACTCCGGCGCCAAAGAGATGCCGTGTCGAAACGCGAGCATCGGAGGAGGAATACAGGACCTCTGAAGCACCTCAAGCTGAGCTTGAGCCTCAGCCTCAGCAAGGGCCTACAATGAGTTCGCAGGTGAAAGATAATATAGGGCTCAAGCTAAGATCTCAGGGAAAAGATATTGTAGGGCCCAAGCCGAGATCTATTTCTAAGAGCAAGAGGTATCGAGTTTGGGAAAGAGACAGAGGGGCCTGTATGAAGTGTGGGAGCAAGGTAGGACTTCAGGTGGATCACATTGTTCCCGTGGCTCGGGGGGGCGGCTGTGAGGAGGAGAACCTTCGTCTTTTGTGTGTCGGATGCAATGTGAGACAGGGAGTGAAGGAGCTTGGACTAGAGAAGATGAACCGAAGGGTTGAACCGAGAGGATGAACCGCAGTTGAGTTGAGGGGGTGAACTGAGGAGGAGCCTAGAGGATGAACCTAGAGGATGAACCGAGAGGGTGAATCGCATTTGAGCCGAGGGAGTGAAACGAGGGGGTGAACTGAGGTTGAGCCAAAGATTTGAGGTCCAAACTCCCTGTGCGCTCATGTCTTTCAAAGGCGGTTGATTTGGGTGGCTTTGATGTTCAAGGGCAGGGGCCAATTGGGCTGTTGGGCCTTTAAGTGCTCTTCTAAGAGCTGGGCCATGTGACTCTCTAAGCTGGGGTTAAAGCTTTTCTTATCCAGCCAAAGGCGAATTTGAAAGCCCTCCCCCTCCTGAAGTGGTGAGAGGAGCTCGGGCACAATCAGGGCTTGGCGGATCTCAGAGTCAGAAATTTGACCGGAGAGGCTTTGGCGGAGGTGTTTTTCCAATCCCTCCAAAAAGACCATGGCTTCTGAGAGCTTGTCTCCTTTTAAACCAGGAGGCAAAAAGGTCATTCTCAGGCTTCCCGATTGGGGAAAAAAACGTAGAAAATCAATCAACTTTAATTTGTGGCTGAGCTCCAGCTGGCGCGGGGCCATGAGCCCATCGTCACCGCTAAACAACAGCTGAACGTCAGGTTGGTCGGCAAAGACCTCTAGGGCCGCCCTCTCCCAGAACTGTTTCTTTTTGTTCAGGTTTTCAGTGGCTCCTTTTTCTGCCTCACGCAAGTTATGAATCGTTTGGAGGATGGGGGTGTGGGGGGATTGAGAGGCCAAAGCCATCATGGCCTGCTCAAAATTGCGGGCATTTTGCCCAGCAAAGTCCAGACTCACCAAGCCCCCTTGCGCTCGACTCCAGGCAAAACTCTGTCTTTCCTCAATCACCAATCCGGGCATCAAGCGGTCAATGGAATTGATATATTCTTTGAGAAGTGCCATGTCCTTAGAGGAGACAAGGCTCTCAGAAATTTGAAAGCGACGAGCCACGGCCTGACGATAGCGCTCCAATAAAAGCTTAAGGGCTTTTTTGTGACCCCGCTCTCCCTGCAGTGCAAAACTCTCAGCCTCCTCAGCCGAGAGCTTAGTTTTCAGTAAGATCTCGATCAGGGAAATATGGGGGATCTTAAAGCTGTCACTGCTTCCATTGAGGTCTGTGCTTTGCCCAGGCTCCGGTGTCCAGCTCTCAAAGAGCATGGGCAAGCGGGGAGCGAGTTCGTTTTGGATCTTTGCGTAGATACGATGAATGTTTGCGAGGTTTTTTTCAATCTCTCCCTCGATCTCCTCAAACCGGGTCAGCTGCACCTGTCTGGATTGAGCCGTTTTCTCTCGGCCAAAGCGCGCAGCAATGCCCGCCAAATCGGCCACCAACTCCCCCCTCTCAAGCTCTGAGTTCAGCCAAGAGACCGGCCTGGGGTCAGCCACAGCTGAGCCAGCCACAAACCACAACTTGGGGTCAGCACTGAGGCCGCGTAGAGCCGAGCTGTCCCCTTGCAGTTTCATCCGCCGGACCACGGCGGCAAAGAGGGTGTTGGCTCTCACCAAGAGCTGTTCCAGCTCCTCCTCCAGCTGAGGGCTGTATTCAGCAAAACCCAATCGCAGGGACTTAAAGTCGGAGTACTCCACCAGGAGATTTTGTTGAATGAGGGGGTAGGATCGAGCATCTTGGAGCTCCGCCACAAAAATGTTTTTATGATAGTCCACAAGACGTGTGACTAAGTCCTTATTACGAATCACTCGGTCGTTCAGGTCCTTCAAAACGGCCAGGTCCCCGTGGAAGTAAAAGCGAGGGAGGGAAGACGAGCCTGGATGATTTTGGGTTGATCTGACCTTTTGGTGAAGGGACTGGATAAACTCGCGATTGTGTTGGGCCCCTATGGCCTGAAAGCTCAGCTCCCGCTCATTGAGAGATCCAAAGCTCTCAAGACTATAGAGCTCCTGGCGCAGATCCACCCCCTTTGAGGAGGCCGGCCCAGAGAGGAGCAAGATCTCACAGAGACTGGATGGATGGGCCCAGAGGTTTTGAGGCTGAACAATGAGAGTCAGCAGGGGAGCCAGTAGGAAAGCAGCCTGTAGGGCATATTTAATTTGAGAAACTCGGGGCCCCATTTCTTGATCGACCTCATGGACTGGGTGAAAAAGCATTTAGTCAAAGCGCCAAATCTAGCATATCTCAATTATTAATGCACCACGTTATAGTCGAGTTCGAGATTTTATCTTGGAGAGTGACAAATTTTGTCGCTTTCAACTGTCTCAAGTTGAGGCAGCTTAAGGTCAAAACTCCCCATTGAGGCCCAAAATGCGATGAACAGCCATTTTTTACCCTCGGGCCCCTCAAGTCTTTGGTCCAGTTTGCCGTAAAGCTCCCTGCACCCATGAGAGGCAGCTGGGATTCCAGCAAGGAGGTACACAGTGCAGATCACCGAAGTGAAGGTCTTTCCCGTCAATGAGGAGAGGCTCAAGGCCTATGTGACGATCACCATCGACAATTGTTTTGTGATTCGCGACTTAAAAGTGATTCGCGGTCATGAGGGGCTCTTTGTTGCCATGCCGAGCCGTAAGCGCAAGGACGGGCAATTTAAGGATATTGCTCACCCCCTCAATCAAGAGACTCGCAGTGCCATTGAGGAGGCTGTTTTTGAGGAGTACGAAAGGGAGATTCGCTCCATGGGCGAATCCCTAGGGGACCTCAAAAAAGACTACGACGAGGACTGATTTTTCCAGGAGGCCTCAAGACCTCTTGCAATAGGGCCAGCTTTTGCTTGATTTTGAGCGGGGGGGGCTGCTAGTTTAGCCATCAATGTTCCCATGATGGGGTATCGCCAAGTTGGCAAGGCATCAGATTTTGATTCTGACATTCGCAGGTTCGAATCCTGCTACCCCATCCAAAAAAGCCGAGTGGACCTAATGGGTTCAGTCGGCTTTTTTGTTTTGTAGAGGCTGCGCAGACATCCTGAGAGGAGGGCATTCGATGTTTAAGCGACTTATTGTTTTTGGTCTGATGTTTTTGACGGAAGGGGCCTGGTCCCAGCCTCAATTGATGCTGGAGATGGGGGGACTGTGGCAACATCGCAATGATGTGCAGATCACCCCAGAGCAGGGGACTTTGGTGAAGTTTGACCGCTTTGGGCGGGGCCCCTTTTTTCACTCCCGCCTGGAGTTGCGGCACCAGCTCAAAGGGCTGGGCAGCGGCCGTCATGGCTATCGAGCGGTGGTGGCTCCTCTGAACTTGAGAGTCACTGGTCAATCCTCAGAGGTGGTAAACTTCAATGGCCGAGATTTCAACGCCAATCAGGATTTTACAGTGAGCTACAAGTTCAACTCCTATCGCCTGAGCTACTTTTATTCAGCTATTGTCAGTGAGGTGCAGCAGTTGGATTTGGGTCTTACTTTAAAACTCCGCGAGGCTGAAATTGCTTTTCGCCAATTGGGAGTAGAGCCCTCTATCTATGATAATCTCGGTTTTGTGCCCCTGCTCTACTTAAATCATCAGTGGTTTTTTGCAGAGTCTTGGGCCCTACATACCAACTTTGATTTTGCTGCGGCTCCTCAGGGTCGCGCCTTGGATTTGGCCATGAAAATCAGAAGATCTTTGTCCGAGCCCTGGACTTTGGCTGCTGGAGTTCGCACCCTGGAGGGGGGAGCTGATAACAACAAGGTCCTCACTTTTTCCTGGATCAACTATGCAGTTATGGACCTCACCTATCAGTTTTAAGTAAGGGGATTTGGTCATGTTGAGAACAGGAGGGGGAAGTCTGGTGGGAATGCCCATGGCACTCGTTCCACTGCTCCTCTTTGTGCCACTCGTGCCTCTTTTGCTTTTTACCCACGAAGCCCTGATACCAGTGAGTCGCCGTCAAGCTCCCTATGTTGTTGCGGCGCTCATTCTTCTGGTTTGGCTCATTGTTTTAACTCAGCCCTACATAGTTTTTAAAAGGGAAAAACATAAAAAGTTTTATAAAAACTTTTCTCAACTGCTACTGCATAGAAATCCTGAAGTGAGAAAATTTTGGGTGACCACTTTGATTCCAGGCTATTTAACCTGTTCCGCACTGATATGGGTGACGCATAGTTTTTTGTGGTTCTTGTTTTCTATAAGTTTTTGTACAATTTTTCTTTTGATCACTGTTATTTTTAAAAAATAGAGCGAGCCTCTACTTCTTCTCAATTCTAGTTTGTGCAGATTTTTTCATATATTCGTCAATCATCTCCTTTCAATTTCGATTAGTCTCAGGGCTTGGGCAAGATCAGCAAATAAAGTAAATTTTATTTCCGGATTTCAAAAGGTGAAGGAGGAATGATGGAAAAGAAAGCGCAGCCTATGAGCAGTTTAATGAATAGCTATGAGTATGGGCACCCGGCCTGTGAAATTATTGAAAGAGAGCTGGGACTTGTGCCCGAGAGCTGTCGGGAGGAGAAGTCTCCACCATCTGTAAGGCAGGCGAGATTGGATCGGGAGCAAAACTATGACCTGGATGGAGTGTCTATGAATGGCTCAGGAGTGCTGGTGGCCTCTGCCAAAGCAGAAAGATCGGATTAGGCTTTACAGAAAAGCTCGTCCAAACTTAGGGCTTGTAAGTCGTTTTAAAGAGCCAATCACTCAAGGGATAGACGATATTAAAGTTGTAGTGATGCATCAGGTGGGGGTTATGGTGAACCAAGTGGTGATTTCTCATCCAGCGAAGGCCTCTTACTCTGAGCAAGGGGTGCTGTTCGGGAAGGTGAGAGATCCAGTGGAGGGTCTCGTAGAGGAGAAAATAGAGGCTGGCACCAGAGAGCGCCAACCAGACCACATTGGGTGACAGAAATAAAGACAGTGAAAAGTAAAGCGCCGGAAGGAGGAGGGCCGCAAAGGCTGCAATGGTCCACCAGGGGAAAAAGAGAATGTAGAAGTCCTTGGTGCTGTCCCACTCAATATGCTCGTGGGTGTAAAAGAGGTGGTGCTGTTTGGAGTGAATATCAAAGGTGTGGGGGGCTATCAGGGCAATTCGTCGATGCAGCAGATACTTATGAATAAAAAATACGGCAAAATTGCCCAATACGAGAAAAAGGAGAAGAGTGAGCCACTCTAAAAAACTGGGGGACTGGACCTGGAATAAAAACACTATGGGCAGCAGGCTGAGAACAGTGAAATTGAAACCCACATGGAGCCAGGGCCTGTAGTGAGCTGGAATCACATTTTGGCGATACTGCTTGCGGAACTCAAGGCTGTCCATAAACTTAGAATATCATGTGGATCAAAGTGTTCCCAGAGGGACTTTGTCTAAGGATGAAAGACCTCCTCCTGATCTCACCCTGACCTCACTCCGTAATTGGATCCAATTTTACGCAGGGCTTCACCGATGGAGTCTGATCCATGGCGTCCCCCTCTTTTTTTGTGGTAGGCCAAGTTGAGGGGGAGTGCCAAAAAATATAAAATCTAATAATTACAATTACTTAATGCGATGTTTATACGATGCCGGAGGCCTTTAAGAAGTTTGAGAGGCGCACTCTGTCAAGTGCCGGCACACAGTCGAAGGCCAGGAGCTAGGCGAAGACCTGGCTCTAGTCGTCCATTTAATACTCCCAGGCCAGCTGGGAGTGGCTGTCAAAAATGAGCTCATCAAAATAACTGAGCAGGGAGGCTTCCATGGCCTCGGCCTTCTTTTGCAAATTAGTTTGGGTGGGAAGCCCAAAAAAGCTCAAAAGCTCCTCAGCTCGCTCAGCCCCTAAGGTCAGCGAGAGCTTGAAATATTGAAGTTGAGTGTAGACTCCTAGAGGACTCCGTTCTTTCATAATCCTCTCGTGCTCACTGCAGATTTTCGCTCGATTGACGGAGCTCTGGTGAGTGGTGTTCAAGTAGAGGCGACCGTAGCTCTCAGAAATTTCTCCAGCATGAAGTCGACGACTGGTGGAGTTGTAGAGTTCGGCCAGGTTGTAGACCTCATCCAGACAGTTCTTTGGTATTCCGTTGCGGGCCTGAGCGGAGTCGGCCATGAAGAGAGTGAAAAAAATGGCAAGGAAACTTAAAGAGAAGCTTTTTGAAAGTGGCTGTAGACTCATGAAACCCCCTAAAGTTGGGCTGAGAGCCTACCACAGGCTCTTAGGGCGCTGCAGAAGGAAATCAGTGATGGCTAATTTTTACAGAGAGGAGCGGGGGGCTGGACTGGGGGCCTGGGCGAGGTCAAACTCGGCTCTTTAAGCTTCATTGAGTTGAGTTCGTGGAGGGTGAAAAGATGCTAAGAGTGAAAGATTACGGCCGATTCTTAAGGTTCTTGAGTATGAGCTTGGTTTTTTGCGGGACGAGCCTGATTTTTGCGGGGGCGAGCTGGGGCTCTGAGGCCTTGAGTGAGGCCGACCCCCACCCCTGCTATGAGGAGGTTCGCCGCGAGGTGCGGCGCCATGGTCACCCCTCCAACCCTTACCCCCATCGTTTTGCCCCCGACTTAGTGCTCAGTGACTTGGAGGAGCATCAGGGCCCGGAGTTTGCGGTGACTCCCTGGCTGCTGTGGTTTTCTGGATCCTACCATTCGGGCTATTTTGCCATGTATGCGGTGGTGGATCCCCAAAGTTGTAAAGTTCTGGATTATATCCTGCTGGAAGCTGAGTAGAGTAAAGCCTCTGACCACTGGTTCTCGGCAGAAGATTCTCTGCCGGCGATGCTTTTGGTGGGGCTTCTTAGCGGGCGCTGGGCTCTAGATCTAGGGTCAGAGCCAGGCTGGCGGGCTGGGGTTTGTCAAATTCCGAAACCCAAAAGACCTGAAGCTGGCGGCCCAAGACAGAGGCCACTAAGCTTTGTGAGCGGGAGGTGGCCAGGCAGTGGGGATGGACCCCAATCTGCTCTTCCTGAAAAGTTTGGCCTAAGACCAAGCGCTCCTCGCGCTGGTTCAAGTCCAAAAGACTGGCGTGGTGGC
This sequence comes from Bdellovibrionales bacterium, assembly GCA_007121385.1. Lineage (GTDB taxonomy): Bacteria > Bdellovibrionota > Bdellovibrionia > Bdellovibrionales > UBA1609 > SKYF01. The sequence continues at coordinate 9,530 of SKLV01000062.1, read as the reverse complement.
GGCCGGATCTAAAAACCACAGCCCAGCGGCCCTCACCCACCACCGAGTAGGTGGTGATTCCCTGCAAACTTTGATTCCATGAGGCCTCAGCCTCTGGCAGGTTGTCCAGGTTGGTTTCTCCTTTGTAAAGAGCCGCTTGCCAGAGGATGCCCTGAGGTTTTTTTTCAGCCACCTTTGTCCACCGCAAAGAGGGAAGCTCCACTTTGTAGCTGTTGTAGCTTTGGTCAAAGGCCACCGGGCCGGAGACTGTCAGCCAGCGCCCCCCGGGATGAGACCAGCTGAGTTCGCGGTAGCGAAATTCAAGGGGAAGGACTTCAACTCGCCCATTTCGCTGGTCGAGAAAACTGTGGACCACATCCTGAGAGCCTGTTTTGCGACCGGCTACATACAGCCAGTTCAGGTCCGAGCTCTGGGCCAAATAGCCCCAGTCCTGAAGCTGATCAAAGGGGCTTGGAGCCTGCCAGACTAGATCTCCTGAGTTTATATTGCGCTTTTCAAGGAGTTTGGCGTCCGCATTGAAATAGAGGGCCTCCTCGGCTGAGGAGCCAAAAGCTAAAAACCGGCGGCTGCGTGGCTCAGGGGTTTTATAAATAAAATCTGCTTTTGAAGATTTTCTCACAGCATTTTCTCGCGCCTCATAGTAAGTGTCTCCATCGGGACCAATCATAAACTGAGAGCCTTGATAATTTCCGCGCAGCCGACTGTCTCTGGCCAGATCAGAAGTCTCAATGCCTCCTGTGGCCAGATTCACCCGATGAATTCTTCCATCGGAGCTGGTCAAAAACAGAGTGCGCTCGTCTGCGGAGAATTGACACCAAATCACTCTCCGACTGAGTTCCTCTCGGCGCTCTCGGTCGGCCTGAGCTCGAGCCACCTGCTCTTGAACTTCAGGAAGCTGTTGAATGTACTCTATCGCCTGTTGCATTTGTTTCTCGGCCATCTTTCGATGGAACTTTTCAGGAACCAGATTGTCAAAGTAGGTGAGAAGAACAACAAAACCCATCATGAAGACAACTTTGAGGTTGAGGGGTCCAAAGGTGAGTTCACGGCCAAACCACAGGTCTTCATCAAACTGGCCTCGCAGGTCTTCCGAGCGAAGGTCGCGGATAAAGACCCAGGCCAGAAAAAACCAAAGGAGAAGGCTGACGGCCAGGGTGCCCATGAGAACCGCAAAATCTGAGGCCATGGTGGGAGAAAAGCGGCTGATAAAGTGGATCACTAGGGCAAAAGCCGAGGGGCCTCCCATGATAAACAGGTAGGCCACCAGCAGAGGGGCTGCCAAAACTCCCAGCCCCAAAATGGCCAGAGCTGAAGTTCTGGCCAGGGGCCGACGTCGGATCAGTCCCAGGCCCACACTCAGGCCAAAGAGAGCCAGGAAAACATTGGAGTTGAGGACTTCACCCAAAGACTCAGGAACTCCCAAATCAGAAAAATGTCCCCACAGGCGACTGATCCCAGAGATAAGAAGTAAAAAAGAGAATAAATAGAGTTTAAAAGTCATAGTCTTCAAAGCCTAGCATTCAGAGCTGAGAGCGTCATAAATTTTGTCAGGTCTCATCACTGCGCAACGCGCCGCCGCCGCAAAAAGGTGCTTGGTTGCTTGGGTGGCTTGAAGTAAGAAGAAAGTTGTTAAGTGACCAAGAGGAGGAATAATTTATGGGCAGTGCAACCGTACCCGCAACTGACGCATCTTTTGAACAGGAAGTTTTGCAATCCGATGTTCCCGTATTGGTGGACTTTTGGGCCGAGTGGTGTGGCCCTTGCCGAGCTCTGGCCCCCAAGCTGGAAGAGTTGGCCACTGAGATGGGGGGCAAGGTGAAAGTGGTTAAGCTCAATATTGATGAAAACCCTCAGGCCCCGGCCCGATTTGGTGTACGAGGCATTCCCACGATGATTTTGTTTAAGGGTGGAGCTGAGGTGGATCAAATTGTGGGCAATCACCCAAAAGAGAACATAGAGGCCATGCTGAACAAGCATCTGGCTTAAAGGGTTTTCTCAATCAACTTTAAATTAGAACAAGTAGCGCCGATAGGCCACTGAGGAGACCAGCCCTAGGGCGGCCATAGTGGCCAGAAGGCTTGAGCCTCCGTAAGACAGCAGAGGGAGGGGAACTCCCACGATGGGCAAGAGTCCAATGACCATCCCTATATTGACTAGCATATGTAGGAAGAGATAGGAGATGACACCGACCACGAGTAGGGCGCCAAATTTGTCCCGGGCCTGAGAGGCCACTTTGATGCCCATCAAAAAGAGAACCATAAATAGGCCAACAGTTGTCACGCTGCCAATAAAGCCATGCTCTTCACTCAATACACTAAAGATAAAATCCGTATGGCGCTCGGGTAAGAACTCCAATTGAGACTGAGTGCCCTTGCGAAAGCCCTTGCCTAAGATACGGCCGCTGCCCACAGCTATGCGGGACTGAATGCTGTTGTAGCCAGTGCCTCGGGGGTCGCGATCAGGGGAGAGAAAGGTCAAGACTCGGTTTTTTTGGTATTCTTTGAGTCCATAATTCCAAACCAAGGGGGCGGCGACCAATAGAGTGAGTATTCCCCCCAATAGAATAGAGCGCTTCACCTTGACGAAAATAAAGAGAGATCCGGTGACGGCCAAAAGCATCAGTGCTGTGCCCAAGTCGGGCTGGCGTACAGTGAGGTAAAAAGGCAATACCAGCAGCCCTAGGGGAATGGCCAGTTGGCGAAAACCTAGGCCTTTAAGAGAAGATTGCTGGCAGAGAATTCGGGCCAAAACAACCACCATAATCAACTTCATGGTCTCAGAGGGCTGATAGCGAAAAAAGCCCAGATCAAGCCAGCGCTGAGCTCCATAGGAGGTCGTACCAAAAAATTTGACGGCGAGAAGAGCCCCTAGGTTGAGCCCGTAAAACAAATAAGCCAGACGATAAAACCACTGATAGTCTATCAGCGTGACAACGAAAAATACTCCCCAGCCGAGGGAGAGCCAAATGATTTGCAGCCAGAAAAGGCGGCTGGTCCCATCCACATGGACCCCATGGGTGGCACTGTACAGGTTGATCAGTCCAATAATATTCAGAGCCAGAATCACCAGGGCGAAGTTGATATCGATTCTCTTTAAAAAAGTTCTCTCCTCCACTTGGAGAGAGCCAGGTTGAGACCTTGTTTTCATTCGCTGAGCTCCTCAACATCAGGCTGTAGCTCTACTGGCGCAGAGGCTCTTAAGGGTTGGGCCACTTCCAGTCGCTCAGGATGGTACTTTTCCATATAGGCCTGAATCACATCGCGAACTATGGGGGCCGCCCCTGAAGATCCTGCACAGGCATGAAGGGCTAAAACCGCCACCGTGATCTCGGGGCGATCTGCAGGGGCGTAGCCCACATACCAGCCGTGATGTCGTAAGTGCAGAGGGCGCTCGTTGCAGCGGCCGCGAATCTGTTCAGCGGAAAAAGAAATCACCTGAGTGGTTCCTGTTTTTCCTGCCATCTCCACACCGGGAATCTTCCACCAGCGGGCGGTTCCCCTCTCCCCATTGGCCACCCGGTGGAGACTGGCTTTTACAGTTTTAAAGTGTTCTGGAGAAATATAGGGTTCCCCCTCATTTTCCGGCTGACTGGCATCACGAATGATTTCTGGGAAGAACTCATTGATCACTCTATTATCTTCATCCAGGACTTGGCGGACTAAATAGGGCCTGTAAACAGGCCCCTCCAAACCAATAGCATTGTAGGCCACGGCCATCTGCAGTGGGGTGGTGAGAACAAAGCCCTGACCTATGGCATTGGAGAGGTTCTCCCCTGGCTGCCAGGGCTCTCCCATAGCCCGCAATTTCCACTCTGAGTCCGGGATAAGGCCTGGGACTTCGTTATTCATGCGGACCCCCGTGCGCTGCCCAAGACCCAGCAGTCGCGAGTACTCAGCCATGCGATCCATCCCTAGGGCGATCCCCATTTTGTAGAAGAAAACATTACTAGATCTCTCCATGGCCTCCAGCACGCTCACATTTCCGTGACCTGTGGGACTGTGATCATGATAGTTGCGTCGCCCAAACCTGAGAAAAGGAGGAGAGGGCAAAATGGTCTGGGCCGTGATCACGTTCTCTTGAAGGGCCGCCAGAGCCACAAAGGGCTTAAAAGTTGAGCCAGGGGCAAAGTGGTCTTGAATGACCTTGTTACGCAGAGGGCGAAAGGGGTCATTGATGAGCTTGGACCAGAGTTGGGAGGAAATACCGGTGGAAAACTCATTGGGGTCAAAGGAGGGTTGGTTGACCCAAGCCATGATTTCTCCATTGGATCTCATAGCCACTAGAGCACCTCGACGGGGACCAATATGATCCTCCCGCTGCATGGCTCGATAGGCCACCTCCTGAATATCCCGGTCTATGGTGAGAACCAAATTGTCACCTGGGCGGGCTGGCCTAGGCTTAAAACCTAAAAAGCTCGGGATATCTGTTGCGGCTTCTCGGCCGCGGGCGTCCACCTCCACATAGGAGATTCCATCCGTTCCTCTAAGGGTTCTCTCCCAGACCTCCTCAAGCCCACTTTGGCCAATAATATCTCCCTGCTCGAAAACAAACTCGCCCCGATAGCGTTCGTTATAGCGTTGAAGCTGATCTCGCGAAATTTCATTGGTGTAGCCAAAGAGTTGAGCTCCATTGCTGGCTAAAGGGTAATAGCGAATAATGACTTCATTCACATTTAAGCCAGGGTGATCCCAGCGTAACATTTTGAGGCGGTGGACCTCATCTAAATTCAAATGATCTTTGATTCGCACCGGTCTAAAGGGGCCGTTGCGGCGCCGACTGGTGCGCACATCGGCAATGATTTTTTGTGGAGACAGACCCAACACAGCTCCCACGGCCTCCGCCGTCTCCTCCAGTTTGGTGGCATATTGAGGAGAGATGGTGGCTTCAAAACCGGGAAGATTGTCCACTAAAACTCGCCCTTCCCTATCCAAAATCAAGCCTCGAGGGGCGGGGATTTTAATCTCCTTGACGCGATTTCGCTCGGAGTAGCGACGAAGTTCTGTGCCCTCCAAAATCTGCAGGTACCAAAGCCGGGCGAGAAAAACCAGACCCGTGAGGGCGATGGCAATATAGAGGAGCTGGTATCGGGGCAGATACTCTTTAGCTTCTTCTTCTGGGTTGCTGAGAAAACTCATAGCCACTGAGCTCCAGCTTCGGTGGGCAACTCTTTTTGCGTCAGGTGGTCAATCCAGTTGAGTAGGCGATAGAGAGGGAAGCCAATGAGCATGGTCAACAAGCTCCCTAAAGTCCAGTCAAACAGATGATAGTGACGGATGGGATTAAATTCAATCATCCACGAGAGGCTTAGGTGGAGAAGTGAAAAAAGAATCACTGAGCTTCCACAGACTAAGACAAAATAAGTTGATCCTGGCCAATAGATGCGCTCCTTAAAAAGAACAATGAAGCCCACAAGAAGGAGGTTGAGCATTAGAAAGAGTCCCAGAGGTATGGCTGAGAGGGATGTTGCTGCGAGAGTGAGAAGGGCCGCCAGAGCCAGGCTCTCGGCGGGGCGCCGATAGAGAGCCGCATAGACAACAAATGGAATCCAAGTTTGCGGGGGAGGAAAGGAGCCCAGCAACTGCATCCACAGAGAGCATTGGAGAGAAGTCAGGAGTACCAAAATAATAACAAACAAAACATAATTTGTAGAAATCAGGCCCAACTCTCTCATAAGTCCGAGACCTCTGTGGCCTCTAAAGCCTCTGTACTTTTTAGATGGGAGGCCAGCTCCTCAGCGGCGAACTCTTCATGGTTGGCATTGAGAACTACAAAGACCTCCTCAAGCGAGGAGGGGTTGAGCACAGGTCGCAGTCCCACTTCTTGGGTCATGCCATAGCGGCTTTTATTGACGGAGATCACAGTCCCAACGGGAAAGCCTTTGGGAAAAATATTGTCTAGGCCACTGGTGACAATCAAATCTCCCACAATGACATCTTCGTCTCGACGCAGATAGCGCATTCGTCCATCGTCTCCACCAGTCCCTTCCACAATGCCGCGGGCTCGGGATCTCTGAACAATGGCGTCAATAGCTGTGTAACGATCTGTGAGCAGGAGAATGCGGGCCGTGTGAGTTTCCACTCGGAACACATAGCCCACCACCCCACCCACAGTGATCACTGCCATATGCCGATTCACGCCCTGAGCTGATCCGCGATTGATCGTGATGGTGTTATGATCAGGAAGAAGGTCTTTGCCGATGACTCGGGCCGCCAGCAGCTCCATTTCAGAGCGCTGTTTGAATTGGAGTAAACTGTTCAGCCTTTCATTTTCAAGGCGTAGTTCGGTGAGAGCCCCCAGCTGGGCTCTGAGCTCCTGATTCTCGTTTAAAAGGAGGCGGTTCTCCTTTTTGATGTCAATCAGGTCAAGGTAAAGACCGGTGGTGCCGCGAACCCCAGCACTAAAACTGGAATAAGCTTTTTGCACGAGGCCTGAGGCCAAGGTGAAGGGTTTGAGGACCAAAAGGGTGTCCTCACTTTTTCGCTGCAGGTTGACAAGAAGGAGGGGTAAGCCGATGGCAAAAATCACAAAGAGAATTTTGCGCACATCAAAAGTGAAGAAATTCACAGGCTAAGCCTCCCCTGATTTGATCGATGGACCCTTCTAAGAGCCTAGCAAAAGCCCTGGCTGATTTCCAACAATCTCCTTGAAAAATCACATAAAACTGGGGAATCTGAGGAGTCAATTGGAGGCCATAGAACGGAGGCGAGCATGCTAGAAAAAGTCAGGAAGCCAGGTCGAGCCAAGAGCTTTTTTGCCTATATCTTATTTGGAGCTATTGTTTTGGTTTTTGTCTTTATGGGTGTCACTCCCGATCAGGGCCCTTTTACCACAGGGGGATCAGCGGCGGTGGTGAACGGGCAAATCATCTCCATGGCCCAATTCCGCCAGCGCCTGATGTTTGTGGAAGAGCAGCAGGGGCCTCAGCTACAGGGCCTGCCCGAAGAGATCCGAGAGCAGCGGCTCAGGCAAATGCGCTCTGATGTGCTGGAGGGAATGATTGTTCATGAACTCTCGGCTTCTGTTGCCGAGAGAGAGAGATTTAAGGTGGCTGATGCTGAGGTGCGCCAACTCATTTTGGACAATGAGGTCTTTCATGACGAAGATGGTCTGTTTCGCAGGGAACGCTACGAGCAGATTTTAAGGGCCAATGGCTGGACCTCTTCGGAGTACGAGAGGCTCTTACGCCGAGATATTATTCTTACCCGCTTGCAGGAGAGCTTTGCCCAGGCCCTGATGCCCATTCCCGGACAAATCGAAAGGGATGAAAAGCTGCGCGGTTCATCCTTGAATGTGGGCTTTGTCAGCTTTGACCGCGCTTCTTTGCAGAGGGAGATCGAGATTCCTCCGCGGACTTTAATAAGTTTTATGGAGTCTTCAGAGGGGCTTGAGAAAATGCGTCAACTCTATGAGCAAAATATCGAAGAGTATCGCACTCCCGAGCGAGCTCGTGCCCGACATATTTTAGTGGAGGTGGAAGGGCCGGATGACCACCTGCAAAGGGCAGCCCGAGAGAAGGCGGAAGAAATTCACTCTCAGCTCACAGTGGAGAACTTTGCGGCCTTTGCCGAGGAGCACAGTCAAGACCCTGGATCGGCTCAGCGAGGGGGAGACTTGGGATGGTTTTCTCGGGGGCGAATGGTGCCGGCCTTTGAAGAAGCGGCTTTTTCCCTGCCCATTGGGGAAATGAGTGAGCCCGTTCTTTCTGAGTTCGGCTATCACATTATTTTGGTGGAGAATAGGGAGGCTGAGTCCCTGAGAGACTTTGATCTGGTGAAAGAGGAGTTAGCTCAAAAGATTCTCAGTCGAGATCTGGTGGATGATGAGTTGGCGGAATGGGAAAAGCTGGTTCAGTCCGGAGACGAAGGAGCTTTAGAGCGAAGGATTTCTCGAGTGGGTTGGGCGTGGTCTGAGACCGGCCCCTTTGACCTGACTCGCGAGGAAATGCCTCGACTGGGAGAATCGGATCGTCTGTGGAATGCAGTTTTGGAGAGAGGCCAAGAGGGGCTAGTTCCACAATTGATCACCCTAGGAGGGCGCTATCACCTGATCAAAGTGAAAGACCTGAGCATTGGGGAAAGTGGCCTTAGCCCTCTAGATCCGGCGTCGGCAGCCCAGTTCTTTGCCTTGATGCGCACGGGTCGAGTTTTTGAGAGCTGGCTGGATCAGGAAAAAGCCCAGGCTAAAATTCAGCGCAATGCCCAGCTGTTGAGTTTAAACTAGCTAGGGAGAGTATTGGAAAAGGGGACTTCCATGTCTGTGGCACCTAAGTCCCCGGGCTGATCCTATCGGTCCACGGCAATTTTATCCACATGAAACCCCCAACGCTCCAGAGTCTCATCAGCCTGCACATCTAAAATGAGAGTGTCTCCCTCCACATAGGGGGAAAACTCCTCCAGATGGTGGCCTGTCATCACCGCCACCAACCTCTCTTCCCCATCTAAGATGTAGACTTTATCTCGGCGTTCAAAAATAAAGCGGGAAAAGTGGACAGAGAGCCTCTTGGCTCCCGGCACATGAAAGACAAAACGCTCTTGATAGTTGGGAGGGTAGGGATGTGGAGTTCGCGCCTCGTAGGGAACTGAGCTCCAGTTAAAGGGGTCGTTGGGGTCCGGCTCATGGAAGATATTGAGCAGAGCGTGGTAGGCATCCACGGTCCCTCCGGAGATTGTGGTTTTTCTCAAGGCTCTTAAGGGCCTTGAGGTCTGCATGAGCCTTTCTTTGAGCTCTTGGCCGGTGAGTTCTGGCTCACGGGACAGCACCAGGGCGGCCACGCCGCTTACATAGGCTGTGGCCATGGATGTACCCGGCCAATACTCCTGGTCTCCATTGGCGGTGTAGCTGAGAATACGATCTCCGGGAGCTGCAATATGCACAGTGTTGGGGCCAAAGTTAGAGCCCGAGCGAGTGCGCTCATCATCGTAGAGTTCGCCTCGGCTGTCGATGGCCGCCACAGCCATTATATTGCTGTAGGGTGAGCTGGCCGGGTAAAAGGGGGTGTGATCATTGTTGAGCTTTTCATTCCCGGCTCCGGCCACGAGCAGCACGCCCTCTCTCTCCGCCCGAGCCAGGGCTGCATCTAAGGCGGGGGGCGACGGCAAATTGCCTGCAAAGGGGTCACTGCCTCCTGAGGAGAAATTGATAATTCGCGCTCCTTGATCCAGGGCGTAGTGAATGGCTGTGGCCGCATCCTTCATCAGGCCTCGGCTGTCACTTCCCAAGTATTTCAAATTCATCATGCGAATATGCTGGTTGACTCCAATCAACCCTCGACCATTAACTCGGCGAGCCCCAATAATGCCAGCCACATGGGTGCCGTGGCCGTGGTCATCGTAGTAGGGGCGGCTGGGATTGATAAAGTTGGCTCCCCGTATATCGTCCACAAAGCCATTGCTGTCGTCGTCCACTTGGGGCAGACCATTTTTTTCGATTTTATTGATCCACAAATTGCCTTCTAATTCAGGAAGAGGAGCAATGCCTGAGTCGATCACCGCCACCACCACATCTCGAGATCCAGTGGTCAGTTGCCAGGC
>SKLV01000021.1 GCA_007121385.1 Bdellovibrionales bacterium | reverse complement strand
GTCGTGCCACAGCCTTGGTGCTAAGCCTACTCTTCATTTTCCTAGTGATCGGTGCTTTTTCCCTCGTCGTTTTCGGCGGCCTCATCCAGGCCTGGTTCGCCGCTCGCTTCGACCTCTCCGGTGCCCTTATCAACTTCTTTGCCGTCTTTAGATGGACGGTGATCGTCTTGGCGCTTCTGCTTGGCTTTGGCATAATCTACCGCTACGCGCCCAATGTTGAGAAGAGGTTCGCTCTGGTCACGCCTGGAAGTGTCTGTGGGCTTGTTGTCCTGATCGTCGCGTCTCTTGGCTTCGCTACCTACACCGACAACTTTGCCAACTACAGTGCCGCCTACGGCAGCATCGGTGCCGTGATCATCCTGATGCTCTGGCTCTACATTGTTGGGCTGGCAATCCTTCTCGGCTCCGAGATAAATGTTTTGTTGGAACACTACAGATCGAAAGAGGGGGGCAGTGGGAGATAGTAGATCCTGCCACTTTTCCTCCTTAGGCTATGTTTTAAGTAAATAGATTTAGGTCGGATCGCCGAGATCTTTAAAAAATGACTCAAATACTTGTTAGATAGTGTAAATAATTTATGTCAGAGGAGGGCCTCCTTGGAGGCAATTGAGTCTAAGTAGTTAATATTAAAGAACGAGTTGCCAAGAACAGGCCTGGCATGATTAGTGCTAATTTTATGGCTTCGGAGGATAATATTTTATGAGAATTTTGAGTGGTATATTGGTGACCCTTTTCTTGCCTGTTTTGATAGGCACTTCCCAACTTGGTTTTGCCAGTTCTCATTGCGAGGGGCATTTGCGGCCGGGTATGGAGATCAAAACTTATTCTGTAGACCTGGTTTCTAACTATCAGGGGCGAGTGCCCGTGCCTCAGGCAATGGATGTCCAAACGGCCTACGATATTGTGATCATCGCCGGATACAGCAACACCAACTCCCAGGTGATCCGTTTGGACAGGGCTCAAATGGACACCAACACTCTGGCGGATCCTCGCACTGGGCGAAGAGTTCGCGGTTATTTTGTTGGGGTTGCTGTAGATCCTGATGTTCCCGTTCAAGTGATTTGGAAACAGTAATTATATCGTGTGTGTTTGATTTTGACTTCACACCTTGCTTTCAACGCAGAGCTTCGCCGGCACGAAGAGACATCGCATTAAAGCTGATCCAAAAGATTTAAAGAGGCTTTTTGCCATGGGGCTTAAAAGAGTCGTGAGCGCAAGCCCAGACTGATAAAGTTGGAGCCTCGGGCGGGGCTGACAACTCCATAGGCTCCAGAGCGGTGATGAACTCTCAATAGCAACTCCCAAAAAGAGCCATTTGTGAGTGGTCGGCCCAAAGTGAGCTCCACAGGCATAAACACCAGCAGGGGGGAGGCGGGGCGATCGGGACGCTCTTCGATCCTTGGGGCTTGAAAGGCTAAGGAGGGCCCGAGTCCGAAGGCCACAGAAGTGTTTAAATGGTCCCTCCAGGGAAAGCGCCTCCAGCGAAAAAGGAGGGCGCTGTTTAACTCCGAGTGATGTTGTAAGCCAAAGTGGGTGCCCACATTGGCCTCCAGCTCAAGGCTAAGTCTGTTTGGTATCTGGTAGAGGCTTCGATTTGCGCCAACCACCCCAACGTAAGAGCTGCGCAGCTCAGTCCGGCCGCGTAAGATGGACCCGATACTGTTGGCGCTCCACTGGCCTCCATAGGCCAAGATGGACCATTGGTTACTCTCCGGCTCCAGGGCCTGAGCGGGGCTTGCTGCAAGGAGAAGAAAGGCTCCAAGCCAGCTTTTAAGAAAAAGGTGTAGAAGAAGACTGCACACAGAAAATAAGCCTCAATGAGTTTAAAAAAGTGCGGGAAAGACTAAAAAGTAAAAGGTGGCCAACATACTTCCATTGAGAAGTAAAATTAATATGGAAACTATTAGTCTGTTGATTCCTGCGGGGCGTAACTTTCGCCATTTTGTTAAATAATAGAGGGAGGAAATATTAAAAATGACAGGTAGGAGCAAAGAGCTGATGAGGGCAAAAAAGACACTGCGCTTGAGAGCTTGGCTGGAAGAAAGAGAGCTGTTTGCAGAATAATCGGTGGTCTTTAAGCCCTCCCCTAAAGGTCCTTTGTTGGGAGCTCCTGGGGGCGTGGAGTTGTTCAAATCGCGCAATAGCTTATCGGCTTGTTGGTGTTCGTCTTCCGGTAGGTGTATTTCATAACGTCCCTGGTCCATGCCTGTGACAATGCTTGCATACTCCTTGCCTCCATGAATCTGGGGGCTGAGTCCATGGGCCTGCAGAAACTGGGAGATCATATGGGCCTGGAATCCTGAGCTTATGATCTGATAGATTTTCATGTGCTTTCTCTACTTCGTTTAACGAAATTTGCCAAGAGTAAATAACTCGGTCGTTTAAGCTGGTGGGTGATAGGGAAAATTCTATATACTTAATTTATGTATTAAAAAATCTTAAAGATTCAACAGGGTTTCGGGATGAACACAAGTTTTATTGGGTAAGTTAAAATATGGGAAAGGCAGAGTCGTTGGCTCGCTGCCTTGTGGAGTGCCTAAAAACCTGGAGGTTTCGCATTCTTCCTGATGGAGTGTTGCAAGGGTGAGCTTCCCTTTTGCTTTTCGAAGTCATTTAAGTGAAGACTCAAGAGATGAAGCCAATTCTCCCGCAAGCTCTTCAAAGCTTAAGAGTCTAAAATGAGCAGGGCTAGCAGGAGATCTCATATCGGACGATAACGATTCCGGAGCCTCCCGGGGATCCCACCACATCATTGTTGCCTCCGCCCCCACCGCCCCCTGTGTTGGGGGCTCCGCTGGTTGAGGGACTGCCGCTTCGGCCCCCATTGCCGCCTCCGCCAAGACCTCCTAAACCAATGGGTTTGTTTTGTGCAGGCCCGCTGCCACCACCCCCGCCGTAAAAGGTGGGCACAGTGGTGATATCAAACTCAAGCCCATCGCCACCCTTGCTGCCGCTGTCATCGCCTCCAGGGAGTCCGGCTTCTCCAGCTCCACCTCCTGATCCTGCTGAGCGTCCTGCCGGTGATTCTGGAGTGGAGCCCCCGGCCGTGCCAAAGCCTCCAGAGGCTGAGCCCGGCTGTTGCCCTGCTCCCCCCGCAGCTCCGCGGCCTCCGCCCCCAGAGCCCCCGGCTCGGCCGGCCACATTTCCTCCTGCTCCTCCGCCGCCTCCCAGAGCGACCAGGCTGCCAAAGCTACTGTTGCCCCCATCGGAGCCGCTGTTGTTGCCCACAGGTCCGGCATTTCCCCCTCCGCCCACGGTCACTGTGAGATCGGTGGCCACGGCAAAGGCAGTTCGGTGAACAATTCCTCCCGCCCCACCCCCTCCGGCTCCAGCGTTGCTAAAAGAAGTGGCCGATCCACCACCTCCGCCTCCGCCCACAACTAGAACTTCCACTTCAGTCACTCCGGAAGGGCGAGTCCATGTGGTGGTGCCCACAGTGGTGAAAGTATCAACGACAATGCAGCAGACACTGAGGCTGACCGAGGGAGGGGGGTTGTCCCTAAAGGCCAGCCACTCAGCGGCGGTGGCCAGTGGCACCATAATGTCTGAGCCGGAAGCATTGGCCACATTTCGACAGACTCCATGGGCCACAATATTGCGATCAGTCCCACTGTTCACCCTCAGGAGGGCCCCATGACTTGCGGCTGAGCCCAAAAGACTGAAGAGCCCAAGCAGGAAAAAGCTCAGATGAATAGAAAGAGATTTGCGAGGGCGAACCAGGTCCATATCTCAATATCTTAGCGAATCAGGATGAGATCGTCAGATAAAATTTTAGAATCATCTCAATAAAATAGGGCCAGCGATAAGAGAGCCCCTTCGTCCTCTTGTGACCTCCCGTGACAGAGCCCTCCTGTAATCTTGGGGCTACTGGAAGGGAGATAGCAATGGGGGCTGAGGACTTTAAACGTCACGTGCTCGAGTTTATAAGACTCAATCCAGAGGCCATTTTGGAGATTCACTCGGCCCTTTTGGAGTCTGGCTATCCGGGGGAACTTCCTTGGCTGAGTGAGCCTCAAGCCGCCGAGAGCGAGCCGGCCTCAGAGGACTCAGCTCAGTTTCAGTCCGGCATTGAGGGCTACGCAAGAATTCCCGCCGTCTATTTTTTAGAGGTCCAACTGCAGCTGGAGGCGGCTATCGCCCATCACAGTTATCTGCAACAGTCTTTAGAGGATTTATTGATCTCCGATTGCACACAAGTTCATACTCAGGCCCCGAGTCCTGAGATCATCTCAGTTCTGCATTCAGAGGTGGATGCCGAAGACCTCTTAGATATTTTGCTGCGGCTGAATGAATTGCTATGGTCTCAGGGGCCGGGGGGCCCTCGCCCCCTTCGGCTTAAGGGGGCCAAGGAAAAAATATTTCAAGATCTCTTTCGTGTGGAGGCTGTCCTCCTCATTGAGGCCATTGCCGACACCTGTCCCTACTACCTCAAGGGACCCGGCCGTTTAGATCTCTGTCGAAGCCCCCTGGATCTTTTGGCCTTCCTCAATGGGGAGGAGGACCCAGTGGTCCTTGATGTGGTGGAGGGGGTGCGTGGGGCGGGCCATTTTGTACCTCGGGCTTCGGCTCCTCGCTATGCCCTTGAGAGTTTAATGCGCGTCCACCGCCAAATTCCCTTTGCCACTTTGCAGCCCATTGTAGAGAGCGCATTGATTCGCTTCGGCTCTCTTTCTAGCTCTCAAGACTGACTCAATTTGAGATGGTCCGGTGGGGAAGAAAAAAGTTTTATCTCCCTTGGACCTTTGTCCGATACGGCTCTTATGGCAAGACATGAGATGACCTTAAGGGTTTTTAAGATTCTTCACTACTTAGAGACCTCTAGACTGGGTTTGAGAGTGGGCGAGATCCACGAGCGCCTAAAACAGGATCAATTTGAGGTGGACAAGAGGACGATCTACCGGGACTTGGAGTTGCTTCAGCAGGCCTATATTCCCCTGCAGAATGAGGGGCAGGGGCCGGATTCCCGCTGGAGGCTGGCTCCCTTTGCTCAGGTCAATCAGTATGTGAGTTTCACTTACCAGGAGATTTTTGCCCTCTATGTGGCCCGCAAGTCCCTGGATCACCTTAACGGCACTCCTCTGCATGAGCCCCTGGCCAGCCTCTTCACCAAAATTGAAAAGGTTTTGGGAACAGACACTGAAGCCTTTCAAGAGTTTCTAAATCATCTTTCCTTTCGTCCTCAGGGGACTTGGTCCCATCATGTGGGCAAAGAGGTGTTGGACATCGTCTACCAAGCCCTTGAAGAGGGTCATGTGCTCAAGATGACCTACCGGGCCGAGGCCGGAGCTCAGGCGGGCGAGTATGCAGAGAGACGAGTGGGGCCGGAGTGTCTGTACTTTGCCAATGGGGGGATTTACTTGATCGCCAAAGACCTGAATAAGGGCGAGCCCCGCACCTATGCTCTAGCTCGAGTGGGGGAGGCCGAGATGTTGCCTACCGAGGCCTATGAGAAAGAGGGACTCTCGCCCGAGCATTTGTTTAAAGAGTCCTTTGGGCTGCTCAACCAGGGCGAGCCCGAGTGGGTGGAGATCCTGCTGCAAGGGCCGGTGGCCGCCTTTGTTGCCGAAAGACGCTGGCATGAATCTCAGGAGATACAAAAAACCTCCTCCGGCCTAGTGCTCAAGATGAGAGTGCGCATTAACGATGAACTGGCCCGCTGGGTTTTAGGCCTTGGCCCCAGCGCCCAGGTCCTGGCTCCCTCGCGTCTGGCCTCACTGGTGGAGTCCATGGCTGGCGAGGTTCTGAGCCTCTACCAAAGCAAAGCCAGCTAGGTCAGACTCTTAAAATAGGCTTTCATTTCTTTGTTGGACTCCAGGCTGGCGCAGTGACGGAACAGCCGGCTGGCTTGGCTATCTAGGCC
>SKLV01000040.1 GCA_007121385.1 Bdellovibrionales bacterium | reverse complement strand
TCTGGTGGAGGAAAAATAAAAGGAGTAAACCCAGAGCCCTAAGCTCAGGAGAAGGACCAGGCTCAGGCCAATAATCACCACAGTGGACCGATTGAAAGCCGGCAAAACTCTCTCCTCTGTTTAAAACATGGGGAAAATAGCCCCTAGGGAGGAAAAGATATACTGGTGATTTTTCAACTTTAGCGCATTGCGACACTAAGACGGCAAGGTCGCTGCCCCCGCAGGTTAAAGCAGACTGAACATAAACAAAAATCCAAGGCTGCGGAAGGCAAAACTGGCCACTCCCAGCCGGAGGTGCCAGGGGCGCAAGTGAGGGCGGCGCCCTGGGTTCCTGTACAACAGAACTCCCAAAATAAGGGTGGGGAAGTAGCCCAACAAAGCCAGAGTGGAAAAACCAATGTGGGCCTGTTGCAGAGGGGACATTGCAAATGACAGAGCCTGATCAATGGCCGACCTCTGCCACTCCAAAAGCAAAACTAAACTCAAGTCGGTGAACATGGCCATGCTCATCAGAGCCACATGAAGGCCTCGGCGTTGCCGCCATATCAATCCGCTCACCATGAGCAAATAGGCCACTGTGGCCACGGCCATATAGATGGTCATCCATTGAGCTAGGGCCAAAGCCACAACTCCTCCGCCAAGCACCAGTCCCATAAATAGTGTCGAATTCGCCATGACTCCCTCAAAGTAAAATCAAAAAGTGTCTGCACAGACTCTAAAACCGGCCCTGCTCCTCTTAATGAAGGCCGGGAGCTGAGCTGTCAAAGACATTCTCAAGTTGGCTGAAGGCTTACCCTCAGGCCAGTACCGCCTGGAGTACACCTGCCTGGAGCTGGCTGAGTAAGAGTCACTGTCTCATTTTGAACCGAACAGTTCTTCAACAGCTCACCATGACTTTAACATCTTAATAAGATTTAGATAGTCTAGGGGCCTCAGGCCCCTTTCTTTTGAATCTCAGCTGGAGTCAATCTTGCAGTCATAAAGCAAAAGAGCTTTACGCCAAGGAGCTTTGATGACTGGGAAAACAAGCAAGCCCGGAAAAATGAGGAAATCTTTTTTTCGCAGAAGAGCTCTCTTCCTCAGTCTCACTCTGACCTTACCCCTGTGGATGTTTAACAACTGCTCCGATGTGGACTTTGCCGCCAGCGACAGCTCGTCGCGGGTGATCATCAAGGACATTGACGACGAAAGAGTCAAGGTAAGCCAGGGCTTTCAGGTGGCGCAAAAGCCCTTAGATATCTTGTTTGTGGTGGACAACTCCGGATCCATGACCAACTACCAGAGAAATATGAGCCAACGGATTGAAGGGTTTTTGCGCCATATCGAAGGCCTCGACTGGCAGATTGCCGTCACCTCCACCGACCCCCTTCCCATGAGTCAGGATGCCAACAGGCAAGAGGTGCCCTGGGGAGATGGTCAATTCCGCCACTTTGGCGATAACCCCAACCGCTTTATCCTAAGACCCAGTGAAGTGTCTAACTTGGCAGAGGCCGAGCGCCTCCTGGGCCAGGCCATTGAGATGGGCTCCAATGGAGACGGCGACGAAAGAGGTATTCGCGCCACCTATCGGGCCATTGAAAGGCGGGCGAGCAGCCCGGCCCACGGGGCCTTTTTCCGCGAAACTTCGGCCCTGGCTGTGGTGTTGATATCGGATGAGGACGAGTGCAGCAATGGCTCCTGTGACTCAAACCATAACCCGGAAAAAAGCCGCATCGAGAATCTCCTAAAACTGGTGGAGGACACTTTTGGTAAGGACAAACTCTTTGTCTTCAACTCCTTGATCCACCAGGACGGCCGTTGCAGCCAGCCGCACAGGGCGGCCCGCGAAGGCCGCACCTATCGTCGGCTCAGCGAGGCCACCAATGGCCTAGTGGGTTTGGTCTGCGCCACTGACTATGGTCAGCAGCTGTCCGAGCTGGGGCTTATCGTCAAACAAATGGCCTCGGACATTAAATTGGTTTGCAATCCCCTAGATACCAGTGGCAATGGTCGCCCCAATGTAGACATCCTGGCCGGCAGCACTCCGATCAGCCCCCGCTTTGAAATCCGCCGCGATGTTCTCCACTTTCCCGATGGCCTCCCGGAGGGGCAGTACCGGCTGGAATATATCTGCCGCAAGGAGGAAGCGGGCTCCTAAAAGCCCAACAGTTCCCTTGCCCCCAGGGCCTCCAGTGGATTATCACTGAGTAGATGCACAAAGCCATACAAAACATATGGGCCGTGGGACGCAACTATGCGGACCACGCCAAAGAGCTGGGCCAGGAGGTCCCCAAAGAGCCTCTGATTTTTCTTAAAGCCGGAAGCTGCGCTCATTGGGAAGCGCCCATTCCCCTCCCCCTACATAGTGAAGATGTGCACTTCGAGCTGGAGTTGGCCCTGTGTTTCAATTCCCGCTTGGAGTTTGATGCAGCTGGTTTGGCCCTGGATCTCACCGCTCGGGATGTCCAACAAAAACTGAAGGCCCAGGGACAGCCCTGGACTCTGGCCAAATCCTTTAAGGCCAGCTGCCCCCTTTCCAATTTTATAGATTTGCCCCAGCAGCTTCCCCATTTCCACCTGGAGCTCAGGGTCAACCAACAGCTGCGACAGCAGGGTCACACCTCTCAGTTGATTTTTGACTTTGAGATATTGCGACAATTTGTGCTGGCCCATTTTCCTGTGCAAGAAGGTGATCTCTTGCTCACCGGCACCCCCGCCGGAGTGGGACCCCTCAAGGCGGGAGATCAACTGCAGGCCATAGCTCGATCAGAATTAGGTCATGAAATTGAAAAACATTGGCATATTGTGAGTGGGAATTGAGTATGGATAAAGAGCTTAAAAATAAAAATGTTTTAGGGGGTCTACTGCAGTCCTGTTGTTTTGAACCTATGACGGGGTTCTTTCGGGACGGCTATTGCCGGACGGATGAACAGGACTTGGGCCGACATGTGGTTTGCGCTCAGGTCACCGAGGAATTTCTCCGCTTTAGCCGAGCCCAGGGCAATGATCTCATAACTCCCCACCCCGAGATGGGTTTTCCTGGTCTGAAGCCGGGAGATAAGTGGTGTCTCTGTGCTCTGCGCTGGAAGGAGGCCCTGGAGGCCGGTGTGGCCCCTAAAGTGTATTTGGAAAGCTGTCACCAAAAGGCTTTAGACTTTGTTTCTTTGGAAGACCTGATCCGCCATGCGGTAGAACCACCTTCAATGCACTGAGTGAGGAGAGATTGATTTTGTCCAGCTATTCGGCCTGGCAGATGACTTTAGTTCGGATGGCTATGGCCTTAGCAGGCCTGCATCTGCTGCTCAGCCAACCGGAGATGTCCCTCTGGGATGGCTGGACCTGGTCCCGCGGCCTCTTGGTTCTAGGTCTCATAGCCCTTTTTATAGGCTGGTTGCGCTCTTGGGTGGCGGTGATCGTGGCCGCTCTCTGGCTGTGGGAGGTGGACTGGAGTCGCAACTTAGATCTGGAACTCGGGCCTTTGACCTTGATCTTAATCTGGTCGGTCCTGGTGATGAGTCCCTCAGGGGAGCCCTTAAGCCTCTTGGCTCTAAACAAAAAACTCTCAAGAAAAGAATCTGACTCAAACGGGAATTCTGCCTCTTGGAAAATGCCCCAAGTCACCTACCACTGGCTGGCGGCTTTATTTATGCTGGTGGTTTTTTTGAATGGACTGCTGCAAAACCCCTGGCTGCCACAAAGTCTTGAAGAGGCCATTGGCCACTTTCTGCGCTTACCCCAAGAGGGAGTGAGTCTGATCTACCTTCTCGCTCCCCTATTTTGGCTCTTCAAGAGCACCCGAGGGCTGGCCTGGCTTATGCTCTTTGGGCTGATTGTGGCCTATACATTTATGGGGGTGAGTGAGGGGACGGGGCCTCTGCTGCTGGCTTTTCTCCTCTTCTTTTTAGACGGCCGCTGGCTGGGAGCCAAAGCCAGCGTCAGCCCCCCTATTTTGTTTTTTGATGGGCTCTGTGGGCTTTGCAATCGCAGTGTGGACTGGGCTCTCTCCGAGGACAGGGACAAGAGGTTGCTCTTTGCCCCTCTGCAGGGGGAAAAGGCCGCCAAACTCTTGCCCCAAGAACTGAGACAAGACCTCAATACGCTGGTGCTGTGGGTGGATGGAGAACTCTCTATGCGCTCCACCGCCGTCTTGAAGTTGGCCGAACACTTAGGCGGAGTCTGGCGACTGGCCGTAATTTTTAAGCTGATTCCCCGCCCTCTTCGAGATAGTGTCTACAACCTAGTGGCCCAAAATCGCTATCGCTGGTTTGGCCAAAGACAAACTTGTCGGCTGCCCACAGCCGAGGAGAAAGGCAGAATCCTTCCATGAAAACAAAGACCTCCATAAACCGCCTCCTCTCTTGGCTAAAGCCATTGCAAGTTTTCAGTGGACTCTTCCTACTCTTGCTATTCCTACTCCCTTTGGCCGCCTCTGCGGGCTGGCGGCAAAACACAGGATTTGCCCAAGCCATTCCGCCCACACCCGATGCGGCCTGGAGTGAAAGGTTTTCTCTATCGGGGGACTTAAGGCTCAGGCGGGACCAAATCGACAGTCAAAACGAGAGTGGTCAGGACGAAAAAACTCGGATTCGCCACCGCTATCGCCTGCGACTCAACGCCAAGGCTCTTCTTGATGAGGAGATGAGAGTGGTGCTGCGTCTGGCCTCAGGAGAATCGCGCCAGCCCGTCAACTCCAATGAGGTCACCTTCACCGATGGCTTTGCCAACAAAGATGTTTACTTTGATTTGGCCTATTTGCACTGGGACTTGCTCCCCCAACTGCACCTGCAACTGGGAAAAGTGCCTCTGCCCTTTTACAGTCCTGGGCGCAGACATCTGCTCTGGGACCCCGACATCACTCCAGAGGGCTTAGCCCTGCTGTGGAACCAGAGCCTTCCGCGGGGATGGGTCTTCTCTAGGCTGGGCGCCTTTGTGATGCAGGAGTATGCCGCTGAATCGGACTCCTACCTCTACTCCGCTCAGTTGGGCTGGGGACGGGAGGGCTTAAGCTCAGGACTGCTTTTAGGCGCCGGCCTCTACCACTTCACCCGTCTGAAGGACAGGCCCATGATGTACCATAGGGATTTTGGCAACTCCTCCTATGAGGTCGGCCCGAGTGGCTCTGAGACCCTCTACTTTGGAGAAAACTACGAGGTGGCTCAGGTCTTTGCTGAATTTAGCTGGCAGGGGGCCTTTATGCCCCTCCGCTTTGTGGTGGACTACGGAAAAAACCTGGCCGTCACGGAACAGGGCGAGAGCTTTGTGGCCGGGGTCCTGGTGGGTGAAACTCGAAAAGTCGGAGATGTCTATTTGTCCTACGACTACCGCTTTATGCAGCGAGACTCCCAAGTGGGAGCTCTCACCGATGGCTGGTTTGTATTGGCGCAAAAAGACAGCCGAGGCCACAGCTTCAACTTGATCTACAATTGGCGGGAACACAGCACTTGGAGAATCCGCCACCTCTTGGCCCAAACGGATCTCACATCAGGGGCGCCGCGGGATTTTTATCGCGTGGTTTTGGATCTCAACACCCGGTTCTAATGATGAATCGAGCGGCCTCCAAAAGCTGAGCTTTCACTTTAGGGTCTCTGAGGTGAGGGCGCCATTGTCCTGAGTGCAACTCGTCGCTGATCACCACAAGACCTGCCAGCCGAAGCTGGTGAAATTGAGCAGCGACAAATAGGGCTGAGGCCTCCATCTCCACACAGTGAGCCCCTTGGGCCACAAAGTGTTGGATCTTTTGCGGGGTCTCCCTGTAGGGAGCATCGGTGGTCCAACTCAAGACCTCTTCAAAGTCCAGACCATGGCGATCCAACAGATTGGCCCACTCCTGAGTCCACTCTGGGTGAGGCAAGACAAGCTCCCCTTGAGAGGGGCCTTCGTAGTGGGCTGAAGTGCCCT
>SKLV01000175.1 GCA_007121385.1 Bdellovibrionales bacterium | reverse complement strand
GGCCAGTGTTTTGACTTGGCTGGCCTGGAATTGGCGCCAGGCCTTTTTTGTGGCTGGCCTCTGGCCTCTTTTGGTTTTGCTCTTCTCATGGCGCCTGAAGCCCATGGGGCTTGGTCTGCGCGAGGAGATTCTTGCCAGCGAGAGGCCTGATTTTACAGGTGATGGCGATGACTCGGGTGGCGTGACCTCGGGCACCACGGCCGAGAGCAGGATTCATGCTCTCTATGTTTCCATTTTTATTTCACTTTATATGTTTGCCGAGATTTCATTGGGAACGCGGCTGGTGCAGTATTTGCGCCGAGAGTTTGATTACTCTGAGGTGGTCGCGCCAGTTTATCTGGCTCTCTTTTTCTTGGGTCTTTGGTTGGGACGCCTTATGTTGACTTTTGTGAACACCGGGCGCTGGTCCAACCAGGCCATTATGGTGGCCTCAGGGGGCACGGCCTTTGTGATGTATCTGCTGGGCTTGGTGACTCACCAGCCCTGGATGTTGGTGACTTGCGGTTTTTTGCTGGGCCCCTTTTACCCGGTTGCTCTTAACTATGTCAGCGAGCGCTTTCCCAATTCCACGGCTAGAGCCTTGGCCTACTGTGCTGGCAGTGGCTCCCTTTTGGTGGTGGTGATGCACTTTTCCCTTGGTCTCCTGACCGAGCAATTCGGCCTGCATCGAGCCCTCTACATCGGCCCCTTCGGTCTACTCATGATGTTTGTCCTCTTTGCTCTCGAAAAGCCCCTCTTTCGCCGAGCCCCTTGAGCCGGGGCTCTTTTGTCGTCTTTTTTTAGCTCCGATTATTTTTTTAGTTTTTCCTTGGCTCGGTTTTTCCTCTCTTCCGAACTGAATCCTATAACTGAGTCATTTTCGCGCCCCATAGCAGCCCGTTTTTCGGCTTTATGTTCTTGATTTTATTTTAAAAATGACATAGCTTCTGTTTACTTTTGGCGAATGGCGAATGGCGAATGGCGAATGGCGAATGGCTTAGACTTTTGTTTCGGGAGCGAGCTTGAAAAAATCAGCGCAGCTGAAGTTTGAGATCTTTAAAAACCTCAGTGGGGTGGGGCGAGGTTTTGGGGGAGCCGGTTTAAAAGGGAACCCCAAAGAGAAAAGACCTTTTTCCCGCAAACACCTCATTCATGTGATTTTTAAATCTTCGCGGGCTCGGGGGGCGAATTCTTTTCTGGCGCCGAGGAATGCGAAAAGAGTGAATCAGATCATCCGTTCAGTGGGTCGGAAGACCGGAGTGGAGATTCGGGACTATGTGAATGTGGGTAATCACTTGCATCTTTTGATTAAGACTCATCATCGCCTTTGCATGAGCCGTTTTTTGCGGGCTGTGGGAGGGCTTTTGCCTCGCCTGATTTTGGGCTGCGAGAAGGGTAGGCCTTTGGTGGAACCCTTTTGGGATGGGCGTCCCTACAGCAAAATTGTGGCCGGGGGATTGAGGTCTTTTCGGCAGATTCAGAATTACTTTTCAAAGAATCGTCGGCAGGGAGTTTGGCGTCCAGAGAGCTCTCAACGAGATAGCCCTTATCTACAGAGTTCTCATTTGCGGAGTGGAGATTTGGTGGCGGGGCTGGCGCGGGCTGGACCTTAAGTGCGAGAAGTTTGAGTCAGGGGCATGGCTCAGGAGCATGGTCAGGAGGGAGAGGGATCAATCTTCTGAGAGGGGTCAGGCTCCTGAGAAGGATCAATCTAAGGGTCAATCTCCTCAACGGCAAAAACTTCGATGAAGATAGGGGGATGTGAATTTTGGGGCCGTAGGTCCTTCGACGGTGAGCCTAAGTCGTTCCGAGCTGACATATTGACATCATCGCAGACATCACCGCAGACATCATCGCAGACATCATCGCAGACATCATCGCAGACATCATCGCAGACATCATCGCAGACATCATCGCAGACATCATCGCAGACATCATCGCAGACATCACCGCTGTCGAGGGTGCTGCCGATAAGATTATTGCGAAGATTATTTCGGTTGGGGGCACCCGGATTGGGTTCGCCTGGGTTGAGATCATCGCAATTGGAATTTTCGCGGTAGCGAAAGCGCCAGTTGAGGTTGTAGATTTGGGCGGCAAAGTGGTCTTTACTTTTTCCGGTGGTCGAAAGATTTTTTCTATAGGGGAGGGGGCGGGGGTCTTGTTGTAGAGACTCTTTGAGAGTTCCCATAATCAATTCTTTGGCTTGGGGAAGGCGACCGGCCTCTTCCCATTTCTTCAGTCGCTCTAGCACTGAATCAGCAAAGAGCACGGGCAGCAGAGGCTGCGGATAAAAAAAGCTCAAGGAGCGAGAAACGGTTGGGCCAGAACTGTTGGGCCGGGAAGCAGTGGAGCTGGAAGCAGTGGAGGTGGCGGATTTGGATCTCAAAGGAGGGCTGTCGTAGTCTTCGATGTAGGGCTTGATGTCGAGGACAGCGGTTCCGTTGACTAAATCGATGCCGGAGAGCTCAAGAGTGAGGGAAGCGGTGTCAATATTTTCTATTTTAACTAGGGACAGGCCAAGAGGGTTGGGGCGGTGAGGGCTGCGGCTGGCAAAAAGGCCAAGCTTTCTCCCTCCCCCTCGGGGCGGGCGGATCTTGCCCTTGAATCGTTGGGGAGGAGGGGAAACTGTGAATTGAGTTCCATGGGCAGCGGTAGCTGGTGGTGCCTCATGTGTAACTGTGGCTGTTGGGGATGGTGACTCGGTTACAGGTGAGTCGGTTACAGGTGAGTCGGGGTCGCTGCTGGGAACTGTGAATTCCGCAGGGGCAACATCCTTTGAATTCTGATCAAAGACCCAAATCAGCCAGATATGAGTGAAGGCCTCAAGGCCATCGAGGGCCCCAGGGCCTACGACTTGGGGGAGCAGCCGAAGGCGAGCCCGGCTGCTGGGGCTGAGACAGCCCTGGCGAGGAGTGGCAAATTTTTCTTGAAAGCAGCTCTCAATATGGCCGATGGGAGTCAGTCCAGGCCATTGAATATTGCTTGGGCCATTGATCCTGGTGGAGTTCATCATTTCCTATAGGTGAGACGAGAGGGGGGCATTGTCAATGGCTGACAGCGGCAATGTCAATAGTCGGGAGCCTCGGCAACGAGCCTGTCCACCTCATTTTGAGTGTGGGGGTCGGCCTCAATAAAATGCAGGCCTAAGCCCTGCACGGACCAAATGGGGCCCACTCCGTAGCGAACCACCTGGGCCGAGAGATTGAGAGGATCTTTGTAATTGTCTTTGGCCCAAAGCTTAAACTCCAGACGATCCCCTAAGCTTAAACCCAGGCGCTCAAACTGACTTGGTCCCATGGGGACGAAAGCTCCTGTGCTCGACAAGTCCTGTGTGGCGGTGAGCAGACTATGACCTCCGGGAGTGTTTAGCACCACCTTATTCTTAATGGTCTTGCGCTCGGCACTGAGCCACCACCTCATATTGGGGTTGAGAAAGAGAAGGTGACAGCGAGGGCTGAGGAGAGCGGGAGCTGTCCCCACGACCCAAATGGCCATCAAGCCCCCCCACCAAAGTTGGCTAAAAGCAGAGCCCGAGCTCAACAGCGGGGAGTCAGAAGAAATAATAGGGGCTAGGCCCTGAGCCGAAAAAAAGTGAAGAGTGAGACCCAAAAAGAAGAGCAATCCCATAGGACAACAGAGTAAGAGAGCACGAGAGGCCTTGAGAAAGAGGGGGATTGTTATCAGCATAAGAGCCCCGAGGCCGAGGAGCACAAGGGTCTGAACCTGCGGGGAGCTCAAGAGTCCAAGAAGTCCGCTAAGGAGCCCGCCAGAAGCGCCCGGCCCAGAGAGCCCATCTAAGGCTTCAGGGCCACTTGTACCTAGGCCACTGCGGACTAAAAATAGCCCCAGAATGAGCCCTAGAAAGACCAGGACTTGAGTCCATGCAGCAATAAGAAGTTCAAAAGGACGCGTGCGCATGCCCACTCATCGGCGGCATTGTGCATCAAATTGAGCTTTTTTTTCGCTTTGAGGCAAAAAAATGGACAGGGATGGGACGATTTCACTAAAACTGTCCCAAGTTAATACAGAGGGTGGAAAAAAGGGGGAAGAATGCAACAAAGCTTCAACAAAGTGGTGGGGCCGTTAAAAGTGAGAGTGATAGGCTTAAATGCTCTGAGGCCATCCACAACTGTGGGCGCGTTCAGTTTAAGTCTCCTCCTGTTATTGAGTTTAAGTTTTTTTGGGGGCTGTCAGCCAGCTGACCCCGTTCATCCCGAGGGGCGCCACCGCTCTCCCCTGGGTGGGGCCGATGGATCAGGCAGCCGATGGATCTCTCTTGAGGCCACTTCAGCCAGTCAAAGAGACTATGCCCACCACTTGCTGTCCCGGCTGATGGAGGCCAAAAATCTTGTGGAAGTGGGCCTCAATGTACAGCCAGTGTCCAGCCAGGGACCACAGGACACTCGCAGGAGCTGTGAGCAGATGGAGATTCTCTGGGAGACTTCCAAGAAGTTGGGCTCTGGCGAGTTCAGTTTGGAGGACTCTCATATTGAGGGTTCGGTTCTGGAGGCTCATTACCGGCTCAACAGTCCCTACTGTCTGTTGCCAGGTCTGGTGGATCCTGGCCTGGGTGAGGCGCGAGTGGAGGGGGCTCATTACTTTCGTCGTTTAGGACTGCAGGAATTGGAAGTGAGTGCGGCAAATCTGTCCATTGAGTTGAAAACTCATTCCTCGGAGGCGAGCTTTTTTGCTCTGGCGGAACTCAGAGAAGATAGAAACCTCAGGCTGATACGTCGCTCTGACCAAGAGGGGATTCACTTTCACCTGGAGTACATTGTTCAAGTGAGAAGTGCTCGTCAAACTTTGCGTCAGGGCCCTGAGACAGCTTTTGAAAATGGCGAGCAGTATATTCGCGTGGTGGGAGAACTCGAGTTAGAGTGGGGTGAGCCCCAAGGTGTCGGAGAAGCCTCCAAGCTTCGCGTGGTCTCCTTTGCTGTGGAGTCCATGGGTCTAAAGGCCTATATGCCGCGAGAGATTCGAGCCCGTGGACGGGACTCCCGTCAGCGCTACAATGAGGTGCAGCTGACTCTGTTGGCCCAGCGCCGGGATGGACAAGCGGAGCCCCTTAGCTTTTCTTCAGCCTGTGGAGCCCCCAGTGGTGAGTTGCGGGTGGTGGGAGCCCGACAGGTGGCCGGAGGGGATGGAGAGCGCCTAGGTGGAAGCTTCCCCGTAGATGGGGAGAGCCTTTTCTGCTCCCAGAAGGTCGACCAGGGAGATCCCCAGAGAGATCGGGGTTCAGAGGCCTGGATGGCCGTCTATGATTGGATATTTTTACGCTAACGAGAGCGGCTCTCCGCCCGTCGGGGGTGGATGCGGGCTTTGATGGGCCAGTGATCGCTAACTCCAAAGGGACTTTCGTGATCAAACCGGGCTGGGGTGCCAAAGCGCGAGACCTGGTAGCGACTGCCCGTAGGGATACGGATGGATTTGGGATCTAAGACCCAGGGGGCCTCTCCGGAAAGACTCATCCTGGGATCAAAAATGAGAGCATCTAAAAAGGACCACTGTTTTCTGGCTGGAAAATAATTGGAGCCCTTGCAGCGGCGGCAGCCCTCTATATGGGAAACCAAAAAGTGAGGAGCCAGGCGGCGGCTATAGAGGCCATAGCGGCTCTCCTCTTGTCCAGAGATATTGAAGTCCCCACCAAACACATAGAGGTGGTCCGGAGGCAATTGGCTCACCAGTTGGATCATAAAATCAATGGCCTCCTCTCGCCAATGCCGAGGATTGCGGGGGTTGGGAAGGTGAACGGCAAAGGCCGTCAAGTGGTGGCCATCAGGCAAAAGAAAGGTGGCCTGTAAGATGCCTCTCAGATAGGGGAGCCGCTCCTCCTCTCTCGGGTTTGTTGCCGTAAACGGGATGCGATGGAGGATGGGCTCGCCCACTTGTGGCCAGCGCGACATCAT